>SRSN01000143.1 GCA_004791645.1 Alcaligenaceae bacterium 429 | reverse complement strand
CATTAAAATAGAGTCATTGTCTTAGGAGCAGAACATGCAACTCATCGCCTTTAAAACCAGCCAAATATGTCTTCACATGAGTGTGGCCTTTGCCGTGGCCTATGCGTTCACGGGGTCGCTAGCGGTGGGCGGTGTAGCAGCGGTGGTAGAGCCTATTTGCAATGTGACCTTAATGCCGCTGCACGATAAGTTATGGGAGCGTATGCGCCAGCGTCGTCAGAGTGCTAAACAGCCATCAGAGGCTGTAGCCTCTACACCGCTTGAGGCAGTAGCTACTGCGGCGTAATCCTTATTGCACAAGATAGTCCAGCCCTCACCTAAACAAGGTGGGGGCTTTTTTATGTGTTGGTATTGGTGGTGCTGCGTTCTTTTAAACTGGCTTTGAGCCATCGGCAAAAATGCCGTGCAGTATCTAGGTGCTGGGTCTGGTGGTTGATATAGGCAGAGTAACAAGCACCTGTGGGATGTATGTCCACAGGGGCAATGCGCAAACTGTTATTTTCCAAGGCTTCTAGCACCAATACTTTAGGTACTACCAATAGCCCTAATCCAGCAATAGCGGCTGAGATAGCAAAGAATAAATGATCATAGGTCGCGCACACTTGCAACTGATTAGGACTGACCCCATAGGTTAGAGACCAGTGGGTGAGTACATCGGGGCGTGATCGTGACGTCACCAAAGGCCATTGCGCAGGCGGTAGGTGCTGTACCTGATTAATTAACTCTTGCTGCCCTACGCAAATTAACTCCTCCTGCAGTAGTTCCCAATGTTCACAGCCTTCTAAATGTAGATCTCGGCTGATCAATACATCGTAGCTATCCTGCATAGAGGGTGCGGAAAGCGATGTGATCAAATCTACTTGTACACCTGTTTGCTGAGTATAGGAGCCCAGCATAGGCACGATCACTGTCATGGCCAAACTGGGGGTAGAGGTGCGCACCTGCAATCGGTTGTGATGATGGTGTTTTTGAGCTAACTGCTGAGCGGTTAGCTCAATGGTCATCATGGCATCTTTGATGTTGTCATTGAGTTGTTGGCCAATGATTGAAGGGTGTATGCGAGGGCCTTGCCGCAAAAATAGTGGCGCTTTGAAAACTTGTTCCAAGTGGGCAATGTGCCTACTCACGGCGCTTTGTGTAATTCCCAAGGCGTGGGCAGCTTTAGTAAAACTGCCGTATTGGTTAACAACAACAAAAACACGCAATGCTGTGAGCGGTAGATCCTTCATCATGACTAAAACTCATCCTTAATGGCGCTATGCGCATAGTTAGGGTGGGATGTAACTTTCTAGTCATATAGCCTATATAGCATGTATGAAAATCTCGTTTCAATTACGAAAAAGGTAGTTTTTCATGCAAAAAATCACACGCAAGCTATCAGTTTTACTCATGGTTATGGCAGGGGCTTTTGGCTCGGCTCACGCTGGAGAAGTGGTGTTGTACTCCTCTAATAATGTTGAGGTAGTGAACCGCGTTATCGATGAATTCACCAAAAAACACCCAGACATTTCAGTGTCAGTGGTGCGAGCCGGTAGTGGTGCGTTGATGCAACGTATTAAGGCTGAAGCGCAGAATCCATTAGGGGATATTTTCTGGTCTGGCGGTTTTTCCACCTTGTCACAATATGCACCGTATTTTGAGTCGTACCAAACGACCGAGGCAGAGCAAATTCCCGCCGCCTTTCATGGTCCGGAGCAACTGTGGTTGGGCACCAATACGCATGTCAGCGTGTTGATGGTAAATGACAAGCAATTAGACGGTTTGAAAGCGCCAACCAGTTGGGAAGATTTAGGGCAACCAGAATGGAAAAACAAGATTGTGATTCCTGATCCTGAGCGTAGCAGTTCCTCTTATGTGGCGTTGTATGGTTTGAAAGCCTTGATGGGTGAGGAGCTATACAAAAAGGTAGTACAGAATGCGGTGTTTGTAGGTACTACAGCGGGAGCCTATGAAGGGGTGGCACTGGGCGAGTTCCCTGTGGGTGTCACGATGGAGTACGCCGCTTACCAATATGTAGATGGTGGTATGGACGAGATCAAGTTGGTGTATCCCGCCGAGGGCACCTTCTTGTCACCCGAAGGGATGGCGTTGATTAAGGATGGCAAGAACAGTGAAGATGCTAAGAAGTTCTATGACTACTTAGCGTCTAAAGACGCACAAACATTGGTGCTAGAAACGGCGTTCCGTCGCCCACTGCGCGAGGATATTTCTGTGAATGCCGTCGTGGACTTACCTGATCTGGGCAGCATTAAACAGTTTGAGTTGAGCGATCAGAAAATGGGTGAAGAGCGCGAAGCTTTTCTAGCTGAGTGGCGTGCATTGGTTGCTGCGCGTTAACTTGAGGACAGTATGGACTTAGTGTTTTCTTCCATCTCGCAGTCTTATGGTCAACAGCAACTGTTTAATGCATTGCAGTTGACCATTCCTAGCGGCTCCTTTTTCACTCTCTTGGGGCCGTCTGGGTGCGGTAAAACCACCTTGTTACGGATGTTGGCGGGGTTTGTGCGTCCTGATGCGGGGCAAATTTATTTTGGTGATCAGGATGTCACTCGAATCCCAGCCCATAAACGCAATGTAGGGATGGTGTTTCAGGACTATGCCTTGTTTCCTGATAGATCGGTTTTGGATAACGTGAATTATGGCTTATGGGCACGTGGCTATTCCAAGTCTGATGCGAAATCAGCCTCATTGAAAATGTTGGCTCGTGTGGGCTTGGCCACGTTGGCTGATCGCATGCCGTCAGAGCTTTCCGGTGGGCAACGTCAACGTGTGGCAATGGCGCGTGCACTAGTGATTAAGCCTAGTGTGTTACTGCTGGATGAGCCGTTGTCAGCGTTGGATGTGAAGCTGCGTGTAGAGCTTCGCGACATGGTGCGTGAACTGCAAAAAGAGGCTGGACTAACCACCGTGTTTGTAACGCATGATCAAGAAGAGGCTTTGTCTATTTCTGATCATATTGCGGTGATGCGTAGTGGTGAAGTGGTACAGGTAGGGACGCCACACGCTATTTATGCTCAACCAGAAACGCGATTCACGGCAGACTTTGTGGGTGGCGCCAATATCATCCCCCTGCAACAAGAGTTGATTAAAAGCGTGGCTGAGGTGAGGCGCTTTAGTAGTAGTGCGGGCGTGTTGCATTCGTTGCATTCCAGACCATGGGAACAAGGTTTGTGTTTGGCAGTAAGGCCCGAGAAACTGCGTTTTGTAGAAGCAGTTGATAAGCAAGAGGCTGTGATCGCCGGACAAATACAAACCGTAGAGTTCTTGGGGGCTCTGACACGTTACAAGGTGCGCACAGCATGTGGTGACCTATGGCTAAATGCGTGGAGTCACACCTATGGCGAACGCAAAAAAGTACAGGATCAGGTGTGGCTAGCTATACCTGCTGATGCTGTTTTGGTAAGGGGCTCATGATGGCATCTACGTTGCTAGGGCCATTACGTCGAGATCCTGTCTGGTTGGCGTGGGCACTGCTGAGCTTGTTAGTGCTGGGCTATTTTCTGTTGTGGCCTATTTTGGGCGTGATGATGGATGCGTGGCGAGATGACTCTGGCCAACTCTCCTTTAACGGTTTTCAGCGTTTTTGGTCAGAAGCTTCCTACCGAGATGCCTTGGTAAATACGCTGATTCTAGGCGTTGCAGTGACCTGCACTAGCGTGCTGTTGGGCGGTGGGTTAGCTCTCGTGCTAGCGCGTTTGTCGTTCCCTGTTGCTGCATTGATTGGTGCGTTGCCTTTACTTACGTTAGTAGTACCCGATGTGGTGGTGGCCGCGTCATGGATAGTAGTGCTGGGTAAGCAAGGCCTGGTCAACAACTGGTTAAGCGCATGGGACGTACAGTTACCTTCCTTGTTCTCATGGTGGGGGCTGATTTTCGTGATGACGCTTACCAACTATGTGTATGCGTTTGTGCCTATTTTGGCCGGTTTGAAAAGTATGGACAGGTCTTTAGAGGAGGCAGCTACCAGTTTGGGCAGGCCGCCCATGCAAGTCCTGTTTACAGTCACGCAACCGTTGATGCTGCCTGCTATAGGCGCAGGTGCGTTGATTGTGTTTATGCACGTTATAGGTGATTTTGGTGTACCTGCTTTGTTGGGGGCACATACCCCGGTTTTAGCCGTTAAAACTTACAACGAATTTGTGAGTGAAATGGGTGGTAGCCCGCAAATGCAAAGCACCTTGGCGACAGTGTTGATTGTGTTGGGGTTGTTGGTGCTGATGGTGCAAAAAGGCATTGTTGAGCGTCGTCAGTACCAAATGGAATCAGGTAGAACGCCTCTCGCCATTCGCATTTCAGGGATTCCTTCGGCGCTTGCCGTGGTGTTTGTGTGCAGTGTGGTGCTGGTGTCTATTGTGCCGGTCGTGGTGGTGTGTGTAACGGCTTTTACTAAGTCTATGGGGCCCGTTTTACGTTATGGCTCTTGGACATTGCAGCACATGGAGCACGCCTTAATGCGTGCGCCAGAACCTTTGTACAACTCTTTGTTTTTAGCCACTATTGCCACCATAGGTGGTGTGGTGTTCTCGGTGCTGACGGCGTATTTAATTACCAAGCGACGTTCGTGGTTAACGCATTGTTTGGATGCCGTAGTCATGCTGCCTCTGACCATCGCAGGCACCGTGTTGGGTATAGCGTTAATCAATGCCTTTAACAGTGGCTGGTTGGTACTAACCGGCACGTGGATGATTATGGGATTGGCGTACTTCTTGCGTCGAGTTCCTACCAGTGTACGTGCCGCAATGGGGCCTATGTTTAACCTAAAGTCCTCTATTGAAGAGGCGTCTATCAGCTTAGGTGTGTCGCCATTTCGCAGTTTTGTGCGAGTAGTGCTGCCCTTGGTGATGCCAGCCGTATGGGCGGCAGCCGTTTTAATGTGGATCACTACGTTGTCGGAGTTGTCCGCAACGGTGGTTTTGTATTTTGGTGGCATGAACACCATGCCTATTGAGATTTTTCAGTTAGTGGATAGTGGGCGCTTAGCCCAAGCCAGTGCGTACAGCGTGATCTTATTGCTGAGCATTTTCATCCCCTTATTGTTTGCTCGTTTTGTTTGTAGATTAAAGATATAGGACTCCCATGGACCACAGTTCCAGTTCTCAGGACAACGGTTTTTTTGCTCAACGGGTGTTGTCAGCCAAGCCGTCCGCAACCAAAGAAATGACCCGCTTAGCCAATCAGTTGCGCCGCGAAGGTCGTGATGTGATTACTTTAAGCCAGGGTGAGCCAGACTTTGCGCCACCACAGCATGTGCTGGATGCGGCGAAAAAAGCTATTGATGAAAACAAGTCCTACTACACAGAAGTGGCCGGATTACTGGCATTGCGCGAGGCGGTAAGCCGCCAGTTCGAGCGTGATTATGGGCTGGTATATAGCCCTGACCAAATTCAAGTAGGGTGTGGGGCTAAGCAAACTCTGTACAACGCCTTGCAAGCGACTGTGCAAGCGGGTGATGAGGTAGTCATCCCTGTGCCAGCATGGGTGTCGTATTCAGAAATGGTGGTGTTAGCCGGTGGTAAACCTGTATTGGTGCGTTGTGGTGCCGATACGGGTTTTAAGCTAACGCCAGAGCAGTTGGAAGATGCCATCACGCCCAAAACCAAGTGGCTAATGCTGAATTCGCCATCTAACCCCAGTGGTGCGGTGTATTCCAAGCAAGAGCTGAACGCACTGGCAGAGGTGCTGCGTCGTCACCCACATGTGTGGATTATGGCGGATGATATTTATGAAAAAATCCGTTACGAAGACGTGGCTTTTTCTACCCCAGCGGCTATTGCGCCAGACTTGGCTGCACGCACATTGACCATTAATGGTGTCTCCAAAGCTTTTGCTATGACCGGCTGGCGCGTAGGCTATGCTGCCGGCCCGCTTGAGCTGATCAAAGCCATGAATTTGGTGCAATCTCAAGCAACATCACACACCTGCACTATCAGCCAGTATGCTGCCATTGCTGCGTTGGATGGCCCTATGGATTTCTTAGGGAAATTTGTCAGCCACTATCAACGTAGACGAGACAACCTGTTGGACTCTATAGCGCAAACCCCGGGCTTGTCGTGCCTGAAACCGGATGGTGCTTTCTATGCGTTGATTGATTGCCAAGCACTATTGGGGCAACGTAATGCTATAGGCCAGTTGATCGCTACTGATCAAGATTTCGCCTTGTATTTGTTGCGTGAGGCAGGCGTAGCGGGTGTGCCTGGGTCGGCCTTTGGTTTGCCAGGATACTTACGTTTGTCCTATGCCGCTTCAGACAGCGATTTGGAAGCCGCGTTAAGCCGCATCAAAACCGCTTGCGAATCGTTCTAGGAGACAGATGATGACTACCACTAAACACCAACAACTACGTTCGGCACTAGAGTCAGGCCGTTTTCAAACGGCAATGGCGGCACACAATCCATTGGCTGCTGTATTGGCGGAAGAGGCGGGTTTTGATGCCATCTGGGGCAGCGGTTTCGAGCTTTCTGCCAGCTTTGCTGTGCCAGACGCCAATATTCTGTCTATGGGCCAGCATTTGGATATGATGCGTGCGATTGCACAGCGTACCTCCATCCCTCTGATTGCAGACATCGATACTGGTTTTGGTAATGCCATCAATGTGAGCTATGTGATTCCACAATACGAAGCGGCGGGCGCATCGGCGATTGTAATGGAAGATAAAAGCTTTCCTAAAGACACGAGCTTGCGCAGCGATGGCCGCCAAGAATTAGTACGCATAGAGGAATTTCAAGGGAAAATCGCTGCGGCGTGTGCTGCCCGGCACGACCCTAACTTTGTAGTAGTAGGACGTGTAGAAGCGCTGATTGCAGGTTTGGGGCAAGAGGAAGCCCTGCGCCGAGCAGAGGCATATGCCGAAGCAGGCGCCGATGCCATCTTGATTCACTCTAAGCAGAAAACACCGGACGAGATTGTGGAGTTCATTGACGGTTGGTCCGGCAAAGTACCATTGGTGTTGGTGCCAACCGCTTATCCACAGTTAACGGAGCAAGCAATCCGTGACCTGAAAAAAGTAGGGATTGTGATTTACGGTAATCATGCCATTCGTGCGGCGGTGCAAGCCATGCGCTCGGTGTTTGCCCAAATCCGTGCTGATGGTGGCATACAAAACGTGAATGCGGCTTTGCCTACCGTAAAAGATATTTTGGACTTACAAGGCGACGCGGCGATGCGTAAGCTGGAGAGCGAGTTTTTGCGGTAAGCAGGTTGCACGGTTTAGTAGTACAAGAAAAAAGCCCTACACAAACTGTGAGGGCTTTTTCTTATTCTTCTGGCAGTTCCAACTGTTTACCTGGCATATCAAACTGCAATTGCTCGGGTACGCGGGTGATTCTGCATTCTATGGTAATCGCTTGGGTTACGCGGCAGCAGCAGGGCAGAATTTCCGAAGGGCCTATGAAAGCCAACGGCGGATCGGGGTAGTCCACTTCGCCGTCTATTAACGGAACTCTGCACATGCCACAGTAGCCGCTGCGGCATTGGAATTCGACCTCGTGGCCTGTGCGTTCCAATGCCTCCAGCAAGCTTTCCCCGTCTAGGACACGGATGACTGTACTGCTGGTGGTGACGGTGGTCACAGTTCGATATTGCTCAAGTCATCAACCGAGACTTCGGCATTGATCTGACCCACTAAGTACGAGCTAAGCTCTACTTCTTGTGGTGCAACTTGTACCGTATCCGAAGACAACCACGTGTTGATCCAAGGAATTGGGTTGTTTTTGATACGCTCAAACGCTGGTTTCAAGCCCACCGCTTCCATACGGATGTTGGTGATGTACTCAACATACTGGCTCAAAATGTCTTTGTTCAGACCGATCATGGAACCGTCACGGAACAGGTATTCTGCCCATTGTTTTTCCTGAATAGCAGCGTCTCTGAACATGTCAAAACACTCTTGTTCGCAATCTTGAGCCACTTGCGCAAATTCAGGATCATCTTGGCCGGAGCGCATGATGTTCAGAATGTGCTGGGTACCTGTTAGGTGCAGGGCTTCGTCGCGTGCGATTAAGCGAATGATCTTGGCGTTACCTTCCATCAGTTTGCGCTCAGCAAACGCGAAAGAACACGCAAAACTCACGTAGAAACGGATGGCCTCAAGAATGTTCACATTCATGATGCACAGGTACATGCGTTTTTTCAGCGAGTAGAGGTTAATGTCGTGTTCTACACCGTTGATGATGTGTTTGCCTGTACCCAGTTGCGAGTAGAACATGGCATCACGAATCAGGTCGTCGTAGTAGGACGAAATATCGGCAGCACGCAGCTTGATGTTTTCGTTACGTACGATGTCATCGAAAACGACGGAAGGGTCGTTCACGATGTTGCGAATGATGTGGGTGTAGGAACGTGAGTGAATGGTTTCAGAAAACGCCCACGTTTCAATCCATGTTTCCAGTTCAGGCAACGATACCAGCGGCAGGAACGCCATGTTGGGGCTACGCCCTTGAATGGAGTCCAGCAGCGTTTGGTATTTCAGGTTGCTGATGAAAATGTGCTTTTCGTGATCTGGCAGTTTT
Source organism: Alcaligenaceae bacterium 429 (assembly GCA_004791645.1). Taxonomy (GTDB): domain Bacteria; phylum Pseudomonadota; class Gammaproteobacteria; order Burkholderiales; family Burkholderiaceae_B; genus Paenalcaligenes. Next base: position 557 of record SRSN01000143.1, on the reverse strand, counting down.
TGGTAGTCGATACGGTCTTGTGTGATATCGACTTCTTCAGGACGCCAGAAGAACGAGAGTTGTTTCTCAATCAGTTTTTCAAAAATTGGGTACTTTTGCTGATCGTAACGAGCAACGTTAACCGGTTGCCCAAAGAACATAGGTTCTTTGAGCTGGTCGTTGTCGTTACGCGAAAAAGTACTGTAAGTACTTGGTTGAGTACTGTCATTCATCTTTGGAGTACCTCAGTATCAAATCTTGCACGCGCCACTTGCGCAGTCGTCTTCGGCTGCAACGCCCTGAGCATCATCTGCCCCATCGCGGGTATTGTGGTAGTACAGCGTTTTCACGCCCAGCTTGTAAGCGTGCAGCAAGTCTTTGAGCAGCTGTTGCATCGGAACTCGACCGTCGGCGAAACGTTGAGGGTCGTAGTTGGTGTTGGCAGAAATGGACTGATCCACAAACTTCTGCATGATGCCTACCAAACGCAGGTAGCCATCGTTATTAGGCATTTGCCACAGCAATTCGTACTGGTTTTTGAGTCTATCTAGCTCAGGCACAACCTGACGCAAGATACC
>SRSN01000142.1 GCA_004791645.1 Alcaligenaceae bacterium 429 | reverse complement strand
CAGCCTCATTAATGATGTAGACACTGACCCTGATAGCGCCGCCATCGTTAGAGCTGTCTTGGCTCTTGGGCAGCAACTGCGTTTGCATATTGTGGCCGAAGGGGTAGAAACCCAAGCACAAGCTAATTTCTTAATTCAGCATCAGTGTTCTGCCTTACAAGGTCACTTGTACGCCGAAGCCATGCCACAAGAACAATGGCGTGAGTTCTTACTCAGTAAACCTCAGCACTAACTCCTGCACCCTTACGGCCTATCATCGCCTTCTGGTGCAGCAGGCTCTGGCTCAATACTGTCTAAACGGTAAAGCTCCACATCATGCTGTTGGCTATCTAAGGCGGGCAGCGTCTTAGTGCTACGCGCGGATAACTCTTTGAAGCGCTGTAACTTGCCATATACGCCTTGTTGTCCTGACAGCGCCGTCACCGTACTGTTGAAATGACCATTCATTTGACGCAAGCTTTCACCCATACGCTTGAACCTATCGGCCAACAACACCACTTGGTCGTGCAAATCGGCAGCGCGTAACCCTAGCTCATGCGCTTGCTCATTACTACGCACAATCATCCACAAATTCGCCACAGTACGCAGCACGGGCAGCAACGTGGCATGAGACACCAGCATCACATGACGTTTCATACCATATTCAAATAGCTCAGGCTGATGACGCATCGCCTCTATGTACGCCCCTTCTATGGGCACGAACATGAACACAAAATCAGGACTGCTCAAGCCAGGTAACTGGTCATAGCGCTTGCCAGCCAAATCATCCATGTGATGACGCATCGCTCGCAGCAAGTTATCCATATGTTGGCCACGCTCTGCATCATCTTCTGCACGTACAGCACGCTCGTAGTCCACCAACGAGGTTTTGCTGTCCAACACCATATGACGATTTTCAGGCAGCTTGATTAGAAAGTCTGGGAAGCGCTTATGCCCATATTCTGTTTGCAACGCAGCCTGACTAAGAAAATGCTCACCACTCACCAAACCAGCGGCTTCTAAGGTACGCTCTAACTGTAACTCGCCCCAAATACCGCTCAGCTTTTTATCCCCTTTCAAGGCCTTGGATAAATGCTTTGCTTCGGACGACATCTGCAAGCCTATATCCAGCACACGCCGAATTTCAGCTTCCAGATTGACCTGTCCTTTAAGCGACTGATCGTGCAGTTGGTTAACCCGCTGCTGAAACGACGAAATCTGCTCTCTGAAAGGCTGCAGCAAGGCCTGCAATGCTTGTTGGTTGCTCTGCTGAAAACGTTGACCTTTTTCTTCCAGAATAGTGTTCGCCAGATTCTGGAACTCGGTTTGCATCAGTTGCTTGGATTGCTCCAGGTTATGCTCCAACCGTTGATAGGCCTGCTCTTTTTCGTCATGTCTAACTTGCAGCTCAGTGAGCTGTTTGTCTAACTGTCGCGCATCCGACTGGCTTTGCTGCCACTGCGCTTCCAGATACGCTGCCCTATCTAGACTTTCATCTAGCCTATCTTGTACATGCTGAGTTTGTTGTCTGGCCAAGCGCAAGGCTGTGTGTCGCCCATACAGTAGCAACAGTGCTATCACTAGCCCCACACCCAGTAATGGAGTCCAAAAAGGGGCTAATGTCGCCAACCAACTACTCACGCTTATTCACTCACTGATAATTCAGGAAACGGATCGTGTTCCTGCGGTAACCCACTATCATCACCAATAATGAAGCGAGGCACACTCTCTACTACAAACTGGCGTAGGGCCTCGATCAACACAGGCGCTTCCGCATGCAAAGGTCTATCAGTATGACTGATCACCCCTATCATGGCAGGAATGTAGTTTTGTATTTCTCGCACCACCACACCATCCATGGGGTAGCAGGCTGCCAAATAGGGGTCCAAGATGCCAACGCCCAACCCCACCCGTACCATACTCAATACGTTGACCGAACTTGCGGTTTCAATACGGCGCAGTTCGTTAGGATTCGCATGAGCGCGCATCAATGCCGTAGCTTGTCGGTAACGCATACGATAGCGATGGAACACAGACACCACCATTTGATCTTCAATGGTGGATAAATCAATCACTTCGTGGTCCGCTAGATCATGCCCCTCTGGCAATGCCAGCATATAAGGGGCTTGCCCCGACCAATGCAAACGGTTGGTGCCCAAATCTACCGGTAGACTAGTCAGCCCTATATCGACTTTGCCTTCGCTGACCTGTTTAATCACTTCATCAGGCAACAAACTATCTATAAATAGTTTTTGCTGAAAGAAAGGCTGTTGTTGCTCTAATAAGGCAATAACCTGAGGCAGCACACTCAGCGACAGGGACGGTGTAGCCGCCACCCGTAACGGACGGCTTAACCCTTGTGCAATATCTCGTGCCCTAGCGTCCAACACTTCCAGACCTGCCAGGATTGGCCTTACTTCTTCATAGAACTCCCTGCCCTTTTCCGTCAGTTTGACGTGGGGACGGGTACGATGAAACAAGGTAAAACCCAGTCTTTGCTCTAAGTCTTGAATCTGACGGCTAACTACCGGCTGCGAACGCTCTAAGAGACGCCCCGCAGCCGTGACACTACCCGCCGTCAAAACCGCGGCAAAAGCCTCCAGTTGACGTATTTCCATGCGTTGATTGTCTCACCCTGACGGGTGATCATAGTTATTCAGCGTTACGTTTCACGCCAAAGCAATTTTCCAGCCCAGGGAAGCTGCCATTACGTACAGAATCTGCGTAGGCTGCTGCTGCGCCACGAATTACCGCACCCGCATCAGCGAATGTTTTGGCAAAACGCGGAATATGCCCATCACCTAAGCCCAGAATATCTTCCGTTACCAGAATCTGGCCATCACATGCTGGTGACGCGCCAATCCCAATAGTAGGAATGCGTAGATCTTCTGTCAGGCGACGCCCCAATGCTTCGGCCACCCCTTCCAACACTACCGCAAAAGCACCTGCTGATTGATGGGCCAACGCGTCGTTATAAATACGCTGCGCAGCGGTATCACTCATACCTTGAGCCTTGAAACCACCCATTGTATTGACGTATTGCGGCATCAAGCCCACGTGCGACAACACAGGAATGCCCCGCTCCACTAAAAAGCGAGTGGTTTCGGCCAATGCTTCTCCACCTTCCATTTTAACCGCGGATGCACCGCTATGTGCCAACATATATGCCGCGTTGCGGAATGCCTGTTCCGGCGACTCTTGGTACGAACCAAAAGGCATGTCTACCACCACACATGCATGTGAAGTGGAACGTACCACCGCACGTGCATGGGCAGTCATCTGCTCAACGGTAATGCTTAGGGTGTCATCCATGGCGTAGCCAACCATCGCTGTGGAATCCCCCACTAGGATCATATCCATGTAAGGGTCTAGCTGTCGGGCTATAGGCGCAATATAAGCTGTTAGTGAAACTAGCTTCTGGCCTCCTTTGCAAGCCATTAGTTCGGGAACTGTACGACGCTTAATTTGGCTGTGTACACTCATGAATAACTCCTGTTGACTACATGTTTCTTGTTAATAGTGCCGATGCAAACCAGCTTCTGGTTTCGGCAAACAGTGCCATATTTCCGAAGAAATATGGCACTGCACAATACAAACCATAGCACCAAATTTGCAATACGACACGCACTCTCTACATCATGGGTGCCATGGTTAATCTCAGTCGCTCATATCCAACATTCACAGCAGACTGCGCAATACAAACTGCATAATCCCACCGTGACGGTAGTAGTCTGCCTCGGTAGGCGTATCAATACGTACGACTGCTTCAAATTTCACGTTACCGGCTTCTACATGTACAGTTTTAGGAATACCCCCAGCATTCAAGGCTTTTACGCCTGTAATGCTGAACACTTCCTCGCCGGTTAACCCCAGTGATGTCGCTGTGAGACCCGCAGGGAACTGCAGTGGCAACACACCCATACCAATCAGGTTAGAGCGGTGAATACGTTCGTAAGACTCGGCAATCACTGCACGCACACCTAGCAGCGCTGTGCCTTTAGCCGCCCAGTCACGAGAAGACCCTGAGCCATACTCTTTACCTGCCAAAATCACCAATGGTGTTTTAGCCGCCAAGTAATGTTTAGAGGCTTCATAAATCGTGCAAACAGGAGCACCCGTTTGGGTGAAGTCACGGGTAAAGCCCCCCTCTGTACCGGGAGCAAGCTGGTTACGCAGACGCACGTTAGCAAACGTACCGCGAATCATCACTTCGTGGTTCCCCCTGCGTGAGCCATACGAGTTGAAGTCAGGCTGTGTCACACCATGCTCAAGCAAGTACTCACCCGCTGGCGTCGTTTTGCTGATATTACCAGCTGGACTAATGTGGTCAGTCGTAACCGAGTCACCCAACATCGCCAACACTCGAGCACCCTGAATATCCTGCACCGGTAGCGGTGTTTTAGGCATGTCCTCAAAGTACGGTGGGTTACGCACATACGTAGACTGTGGATTCCACTCAAACTGTTTAGTTTTAGGCGTAGGGAGATTGCGCCAGCGCTCGTCACCCGCAAAGACATCGGCATAGCCTTTACGGTACATATCGGTAGCAATCACCGCGCTGACTACCTCTTGAATCTCTGCCGTGCTTGGCCAGATATCTTTGAGGTAAACCGGATTACCCGCTTTATCTACTGCGAGTACATCGTTCATCAAGTCGATGTTCATCGTACCCGCAATCGCGTAAGCCACTACCAGAGGAGGCGACATCAGGTAGTTCATTTTCACATCGGGGTGAATACGGCCCTCGAAGTTACGATTACCTGACAATACCGACACGACGGTTAAATCTTGCTCGTTTACCGCCGCACTAACTTCAGGAATCAGCGGCCCCGAGTTACCAATACATGTAGTACAGCCGTAACCCACCAAGTTAAAGCCCAAGGCATCTAGGGGGTCTGTCAGTTTGGCTTTATCGAGGTAATCCGTCACCACCCTAGAGCCAGGGGCCAAACTGGTTTTCACCCATGGTTTACGTGTAATGCCCAACGCATGCGCTTTCTTGGCGACCAAACCGGCGGCCACCATCACACTGGGGTTAGACGTGTTGGTACATGACGTGATTGCGGCAATAACCACCGCACCATCATCCAACGTAAACGACTGGCCATCGGCTAGCTTGACGTTGGCATGGCGTGGTTCTACGGCCTGATTTCTGGACTCATACAGTGCCGTCAAATCTTTGTGGAAGGCTGGTTTTACGTTACTGAGAACAATACGGTCTTGCGGACGTTTAGGGCCAGCAATGGACGGTACCACTGTGGACAAGTCTAGCTCTAGGCGTTCTGAGTAACGGGGTTCGTGCTGTGGATCGTGCCACAAACCTTGTGCCTGTGCATAGGCTTTTACCAGTTCAATCTGCTCAGCCGAACGACCTGTTAACGCCATGTACTGTAGCGTCACATCGTCTATAGGGAACATAGAAACGGTAGAGCCGTATTCGGGGCTCATGTTCCCAATCGTGGCACGGTTAGCCAGCGGCACAGCCCCGACGCCAGAGCCATAAAACTCTACAAACTTACCCACTACACCATGCTTACGCAACATATCGGTAATAGTCAGCACCAAGTCGGTGGCGGTCACGCCATCTTTTAATTGACCCGTTAGTTTAAAGCCCACCACACGCGGAATCAGCATGGAAATAGGCTGGCCCAACATGGCGGCCTCGGCCTCAATACCACCCACACCCCATGCCAACACACCCAGACCGTTCACCATTGGGGTGTGCGAGTCCGTGCCCACACAGGTGTCGGGATACGCTTCATTCACGCCATCTTCGGTACGGCTAAACACCACGCGCGATAAGTGCTCCAAGTTAACTTGGTGCACAATACCGGTGCCTGGAGGTACTACCCTGAAATTATCGAAGGCGCTTTGTCCCCAACGCAGGAACTCGTAGCGCTCAAGGTTACGGTGGTATTCAATTTCTACGTTGCGTCGGAAAGAATCATTGTGAGCAAAGTCGTCCACAATCACCGAGTGGTCAATCACCAGCTCTACGGGCACCAACGGATTAATACGTGTGGCACTACCACCTAAGGCCGACATCGCTTCGCGCATCGCAGCCAAATCCACCACAGCAGGCACACCGGTAAAGTCTTGCAGCACGACGCGAGCAGGGCTAAATGCAATCTCTTTATCAGGCTCGGCACTGGGATCCCAACCCGCTAACGCCAGGATGTCTTCTGCTCGTACATTCACACCATCTTCGGTACGCAGCAGGTTTTCCAACAAAACCTTTAGACCATAAGGTAAGGTCTTGACGTCAAGATCCTCACCCTGCACGGCATCAAGTCGGTATATACGATAGTCCTGATCATTTACACGCAACGAGGCTTGCGCGCCAAAGCTGTTCACGTTACTCATACCGCATCTCCAATTCCTGGTTACACATTATTGGAAACCCTGAAATGTTCTGCTGCATAACACCACAACCGTAGTCGTTCAGGGTATGGTGATACCCAGAACCTGCAGGGCCAGCATATGGCCACTGTTACTGCCGTGAGAACAACTGCATACTGCACGCACGTAATGCCACATCATGCTTGTTCAGACATAACAGAATCATCGCCACACGCTACAAAATCTGGCTTGGACTACACCCCAACACGGTTGTTACCCTACAGCCGTTTGTGGATGCATAACACCAAGCTCTTCCTACATAGTTTATAGAAAAAACCGTAGTCTGCCCAAATGCCGTACGCAAATATATGGGTTCTGACGGATAGATAACGTGGAAACTATTATTTTTTAATACAACACGTTAGCGATCACACCCCGCCTAAAAAATAAGCGCTACACCCCTTGCCACTATCAGGGTATAGCGCTTGCCCTGCCATTTCCTACTCAAGTGCCGTCACACTGAGCAAGACATGCAAAGTCTATAAAGTTACTCAAATGTCAGCTTAGCTACGCTTTCATTGCTGCCTTTGCCTGCTTGCTCACCGTTTTTAATACTGACGTATACCGCACCAGTTTGAGGATCCAAACGTGGGGTGTTCGGGAAGTCAGGTACAGCCACACTGTGCAACTCACGGTCATTGTCGTTACGGTCGTAAACCGTCACCGTGCCAGACACGCGGTTAGTCACGTACAAACGACCACGCTCTTCATCCAGCACCAAGTTTACTGGGCCAGTACCGGTAGGAATGCTCTTCTCTACTTCACCTGTAGCTGGGTTAATCACCACGACGCGATTACCCGTACCACGAGGTTTGTAATCCAGCTTAGCCAGATTCGCACGCACGCCATCTACGTTGGCACCACCTTGGTCAATCGCCAAAATACGGCCTGCCTTGTTATCAAAAACCATGTTCAACAACTGGTCAGCCTGCACTTCCATCACACGATCCAGCTCTAAGGTTTTGGCATCCACCACAAACACTTGACCTTGCATGTTGGCGACATAAACTTTGCCCAGTTTAGGGTCCATCGTCACGCCCGCTGCACCAAAGCCAAAGCCTGGCATTACTTTTTCTACTGCCAAAGTTTTGAGGTTCACCACGTACAACGAACTGTCATCAATCCAAATACCTGGTGCGAACAAACGACCTGTAGTGTTATCTACCAGCAGTTCACGCAGGTTGTGTGGATAACGTACGGTAGGTTTGCCATCAAAGCCCAACGCATTCACTTTTTCAGCCAGTTTCGCCACACCCACTACATGGTTGGTGCGAGTATCAATTACCGTTACAGCAGCATCAAAAGCATTGCCTACGTATAAGCGGTTATTGTCATCATCCAGGGTGACGCCCAAACCAGGGAAATCCAACGCAATTTCAGCCTCAACCGCCAACGTATCTGGATTCAGACGGAAAATCTTTGGGGTAGCTGTACCTTCGCCCTGACTACCCACCGATGCTACAAACACCGCGCGCTGTTTAGGCGAATAGGCCAATTCATATAACGCTGGTGCAATGGCTGCACGCACCACTTTAGGAGCTGCTACTTCTGCCGTCATGGCACTTCCTTGTACTGAGGTCGCGCGAAGGTCTTTGGACCCTGCGCATCCCGCTATTAATGCTGCTACCACTACTGTAGATATCATTGCTACTTTCATATGTACCTCGTTGTGTTGTTATGTCATCTCACTGATCAACGCCGCTTCCAACGCGCAATCAGTACAAAAAAATACAGAACCAGACCGGCGGCAATGCTGGTGTGTCCGCTATACGCCGCTAAGCCTTTACCCCATCCCAACTGCTGTACAGCCACTACCGCTGCTACACCTAGTAGCAGCCAGCCGAGCACCCGCATGGTGTAGGTAAAACGTGGCGCCATTTCCCGATCAAACACATCTTCCTGATGCCGGATCATTGCCAACGCCAAACCCATGAATCCACACCATGACAACAACAGCACTGCAATGTGCGTACCCCACCATGCCTGACTCATCATGACTCCTGCGTGGTTAATGCTGGCGCGGCCACAGGCGGCCGTTTTTTCACAGCGGGACGCGGACGAGGTGGTTGATGCTTGGCTACCCGCCATGCCATCGCCGCATGCACAATCGCCAATAACCACAGGCTTAGGTCAAAGCTTAAAAACAGCCAACCTGCTTGCGCTAAGCTAGATTGCATGCCCTGCCCCAGCCCCAACATATTCGCAATAGGAAGCAAAAAGCACAGCCCTGCGGCCATCGCCAGCAACTCAACCCAAGCACGCTTAGCTGGCCGCACTAAAGCCCAGACCAAGGTTGCCAGCCATACCAAGAAGAACCCATGTATTTCCCACTGCGCTCGTTCTAGCATCTCTACAGGCAACCAACGGTTAAGCCAGAAAAAAGCCACCATGGCAACCGATAACCCAGCAATAGAGGCAATATTGAGCCGCTCTACCAACCTAAAGCCAAAATATGGTTTTTCTGGATCAGGCAATTTGCTGCGACGTTTTACTGTCCACAACACGAGTCCGGACCCCACCATTGCTGTACCCACCAAGCCAACAATGAAATACAACCATCGCGTTTCGATGTCAGCAAACCGCCCTAAGTGCAGGCCATAAAGCACGCCCTGCGTTGTCGCCACAGCACCGGAGCCATCCTTAGAATGCAACAGCTCACCCGTCACGCCATCAAAGACCACATACTTAGGTGTGGTAGACACTTGTGCTGTCTGACTTTGCACCATAGACA
>SRSN01000141.1 GCA_004791645.1 Alcaligenaceae bacterium 429 | reverse complement strand
CTTAAAACCTGTCCCTTGGATTTCGCTATGGTGCACGAAAAGATCTTGGCCTCCATTCTCCGGAGCAATAAAACCGAAGCCTTTTTCGTTATTAAACCATTTAACAATGCCGATTTCTGTATTCAATGTAAATCCTAAATTATCAAGGGAAACATATCCCTCTGAACACTATCGCAGTTATCGTTGACGATAGATAGCTCTGTTACAAAGTAAACGTAGGCCACGCCCTTGTACCACTCCTCTTTTTGCGCGCAACACCGCTTGTTTGGCGGAAACGTGCCAAATACGTTGTCATAGTTTGCATAGCTACTCTCAAAATCGCTGTTACAAAGTATAGGTGTACTTTGATGTCTTAAAGCCCCATAGTAAATAAGTGCGTTAACACACAACTACAACAATCATAAATACGGCCAGCATCCTCGCTCGCCTATAACTTTTTACTACGCGTTCACTTTTTTCTACGCTACGCTTTTGGCAGCACCTGCTCCCAACCGCTCTCACTGATCAATATGAAGAAGCGTTGGAGATCTTAAATGATTTACCACAAACTGAATCAGGGTGGCCTGAGCCCCCTGCACGTCTCCCCTTTGCTTGAACCTCAAAAAACCGCTAAACAGCAAGAAGAACAGGCACAGGAAAGACGACTTTCTGAAATACGTCGCAATTTTGCTAGAACTCTAAAAAGCAGATTTGCTTGACTGCTCTACAAACAAGTAAGCCAGCCTACATGAGTAGTCTGGCCACTGCGAACAGCCCCCATTACATACTTGTCTAGACCTAGGTTGATTAGCTACTCACTCCTGACATAGCTAATTTTTCTGACGTGTATTGCCACGCAATATGCAAGTAAAAACATAGGAGTCCTAGGCTATTTCACAGAGACGACTACAATGTAGGTTCATTTAAGGAGTCTTATGTTGAAATTTGAGCCCAATGAACGGGCGTATCTGTCAGAAATCCGTGCCCTGTCTACCGATCAGGACGACAATGAAATCTTTGTAGGCATGACGGTCAGTGAGTCCGTCTGGTATGCCAACTACGTACAAGAGTCATTCAACGGCACGGTTACTCGAGATGATGCAGCGCAAGATCGCTATATCTCACTACACACTCAACATGAAGAAATGCGTAGAACCATCTTGGCAGCAGAGTCTTTGGCATGGCCATCAAACACTGCTTTGTCATAAGTTCTGTGACGCGTAGGCATTTATGCCTAACCTACAAAAACGCCACCATACACAATTATGGTGGCGTTTTTTTTATGCTCCCTGATGATCTAGTCATACTGCTAAAAACATGTCTTCTTAGCGCATAGGTCATTAAAAGCCTATAAGCATAAAGCCTAGATGCTACAAACTCATACAAGTTATAAGCGCCATACTCTAGTCTGCTATAGTTTCCAAAAAAACGACCTAAAAGGTGTGAGGGGATGATTGAACTCAGTCTTGTTAATCAAGAACACTTTGCTCATGTGCGAATCATTATTGGCATGGTCTTGGGGATTAGTGTCGCCCGTCTTGTCGTAGGCGTATCTGAGTTCCTACAACATCCTGAGCGTAAGAAAATTTATGTCGTACACCTAGGTTGGGTACTCTTTATTTTCTTAGCCATTATTCATTTCTGGTGGTACGAATTTGGGCTAGTAAAAGTTAGAATTTGGTCGTTTGGTTTATATTTATTTTTAATTTCTTACGCCTGTCTTTTCGCTTTTATTTCATCCATGCTTTTTCCATCAAGCATGACTGATTACAACGGGTTTAAAGACTATTTCCAGTCACGGCGTAGAACGTTCTACACGATGTTTGCACTATTAGCCGTCATAGACCTTATAGATACGGCTATGAAAGGCGCACAGCATTTTGAGGACTTAGGCATAGAGTATCCCATACAGCAAGGCATCTTTATCGCTCTCGCTCTTATCGCCCTAGTCGTTCACAACAGAACCTACCAAATAGCTTTTGTCGTAGCCGCCCTGCTCTATAAAATATGCTGGATTTATAGGCTTTATTGGGTGCTAACGTAGAGACTCAAACCAATCCAGCTCTATAAACGCCCACACCCTACTAGAACCACTGCGCAATCAATGGCATCAACAATGCAGCCAGCAGCACTTGCAGACTTAATGCCAGCCCCGCAAACGCTCCAGCATCCGCATTGACCTGCAAAGCACGGGCAGCACCAATACCGTGCGATGCCGTCCCTAGACTAAAACCACGCGCCACCCAGTCCGCATCTTTAGTACCCACGCCCAAAAATCGGAATAGGAAACTGCCCGACAATGCGCCCACCAAGCCTGTTAACACCGCAAAAACAGCCGCCAATGCTGGCACACCACCTATTTTTTCAGCAATACCCATAGCCACAGGTGCCGTCACAGATTTCGGCGCTAAGGAACGCAACACATCATCCGGCAAACCCAATGCCCAGCCCAATACTACGGCGACTATCGCCGCTGTTGCTCCACCGGCTAAGGCGGCTATGACATAGCGCCTCCAGCCTCTGCGCAACTCTTCACGACGTTCCCATAAAGGAAATCCCAGCGCAACAACAGCAGGCCCTAGCAAAAAGTGTATAAATTGCGCGCCAGCAAAATAGGTGGGATATGGCACTTGTGTAATCATCAGGCCAGAACCCAGCACGATCACAGACCACAGCACAGGATTTGCTAAGGGAGCCTGACCTAAATAGACATACACACTATGAGCCAGCACATAGACTGTGATCGTGGCACTTAAACCAAACAGAGGTTCTGATGATAGATAAACCCAAAGCTCAACAAAATTAGGCATCACGATTCATCTCCTCTGTAGTGGGTTCGTACTGGTTTTTAATCAGCCCTCGCACCAAAAGTACGGTAACGATCATACCTGCCCATGTTGACACCAGAATTACGACGCCTAGTTTGATGCCATGATCGCGAATCAAACCTAAGTGTGTGATGACCCCTACCCCCACTGGTACGAATAACAGCGACAGGTGTGACAACAGAAAACTTGCTGCTACTTTGACCGGCTCACGTATACGTTGAAAGTACAGCGCGAATACCAGTAACAGCATTCCCACTACCGGCCCTGGAAATGGCAACTGCAACACATGTGCCAAGGCTTCGCCCGCCAGTTGCAGCAACATCAACCACATGATTCCTTTTAACGCTTGCATAGAATCCGACCTTTATTTGTTTTAAGAAATTAGGCGCACAGTGCTAAAACGGTAAATATGAAACGCTCCCCACTGCCACTTTACTAGGCCATCTAGGGCGGCTCCGAAAACACAGGGCCGCCCTATTCTCCGTAACTATGCTTTTACCATTATTTCGCAAAAGTGCTGTAGCTAGTCATCAGATTGCGGTAGTCAGGGATATGGTTAGAGAACAACTGCCCCAAACCTTCCACGTCATTACGCCAGTCACGGTGCAGTTCACACGCCACACCAAACCATGTCATCAACTGAGCGCCTGCTTGAGACATACGATCCAAGGCGGAATCACGTGTTAGCTCGTTGAAAGTACCGGAAGCATCGGTCACCACAAACACATCAAAACCTGCTTCTAGTGCAGACAAGGCTGGGAAAGCCACGCACACTTCAGTCACCACACCCGCGATGATCAATTGTTTTTTACCCGTGGCTTTTACTGCATCCACAAACTCTTGGTTGTCCCATGCATTGATTTGACCAGGACGAGCAATATATGGTGCATCAGGAAACTGAGCTTTGAGTTCTGGCACCAGTGGGCCATTCGGGCCTTGTTCAAAACTGGTGGTCAAAATGGTAGGCAAGTTGAAGTACTTCGCCAAATCACCCAACGCCAATACGTTGTTTTTGAACTTGTCTGGATCTATATCGCGTACCAAGGACAATAAACCAGCTTGGTGGTCTACCAACAATACAGCAGCGTTGTCTTTATCTAAACGTACATAAGGTTTGCTCATGAGAAACTCCTCAAATTAACAGGGAAGTAGAACCTTTACGCAATGTCTTGCACATTCATGTTGATGTACGGGGTTTTGAGTAAAAGTGCCATGTACTCATAGTAAAAGCTGCCACACTGCTGTACTAGTCGTTCATTTTGAGCATCATCGTCCTATTTTTAGAACGACAAATACCAATCTATAGACCACCAACCTGTTTTCATGTCTATGTATAGATCTGAAAACTAGCCTTCAGCGGCTGCCAAATACGCTTGTGTAGATGTCACCTTACCGTATCCGAACACAAATGCTGCCATCAGCGCCGCATGCACATGTTCTGCTGGCACAGTAACCTCACCAAAACGCAGCTCTAGCGTAGCGCACGCATCATGCAACACGGTGACAGGATATCCCATATCCACGGCAGCACGTACCACGGCATCCACACACATATGGCTCATCGCCCCCACTACAACCAACTCGTCCACGCCCTGCGCATCCAACTGCTGCTTAAGGTCGGTTTCTCTAAACGCATTGATGTAGTGCTTCACAATCACCGGTTCGCCAGTCATGGGCGCTACAACCGTTTGAATGTCAGCACCGTCAGAGCCAGGCACAAAAATAGGAGCCGTTTCACTAGTCGCTTCGTGCCGTATATGAAAAACAGGCATCGCTTTTTGCCTCGCATCTGCGATCACGCGTGCAGCATTCGCTACTGCTGCCTCAATACCCGATAAAGGGAGTTTGCCTGTTGGTAGATATTCGTTTTGTAGGTCAACAACGATTAAGCCGCGTTTTGTCATGGTTTCATGCTCCGTAGATAATCACTTCAGAAGCTCTATGATCGTCAAAAACACACAATGTGCGAAGTGGCGGTACTGACAATATAAAGGTCAATAACGACATCACCCTATACTCGCCATGATCATAACCACCGCACAACTACGCTTCAGAGGCTGATGTGGCTGTAGTGCTAAAACGGCGTCTATAGTCGCTAGGCGCTAAGCCCACAATGCGTGTAAATACCTTACGAAAAGCGCTGGGATCGCTATACCCTACTTCCCACGCAACTCTATCGATGGATGCATTGCCAAACTGCAGTAACTCGCGTGCCCTGCCCACCCGTAAACGCTGGCAATACTCAGTGGTGGTCATCCCCGTTGCTTTCTGGAATCGGCGTAAAAAGGTACGTTCCTCTAAGCCAGCTTCATGCGCTAACGTAGCCAGAGCCGTATCACGCGCTTGTGTCGCTTGCAGCCAATGCTGCACCTTTAACACGGCAGCGTCACCATGCGTCAACCTAGGCGAAAACACACTATAAAAACGCTGCTCACGCCCTGCTGGGTCCACCAGCAAAATACGAGCAGTAGCAATCATCACAGATGGTCCGAGCAGCCTATCGACTAATCGTAGCCCCAGGTCCGTCCACGCCATCAAACCGCCTGCGGTGATGATGTCACCATCATCAATGATGAGTTGATCTGCATCCACCACCACATTGCCAAATTGTTGGCGCAGTAATTCCGCATGGGACCAATGTGTGGTCATGCGCCTATTGGCCATCAACCCGGTCGCGGCTAAAGGAAATGCCCCCGCACACACCGACGCCAACACGACACCCTCTGCGTGCCGTTCACGTAACCATGACAGCAACACAGGCATGTCTTGCGATGACAAGGGGTCTCCTAAGGCAGGCGGCAAGATCAACGCTGCTAACGCATCAGAGGCAATGGCAGCATAACTATCAAACGTTTTCTGTGGTACCGCGGCTGTTGCCTCGTAATGCCAGTGCGAGACTTTAATGGCTGGAACATCTGTTCCAACGTGTGCCGCAGCGACTCTGTTTGCTACTGCAAACAAGTCCGTCAGCCCCAAGATAGCTGCCTGTTGTGAGCCTGGATACATCACAATCCCAATTTCTTGCACGCTGTAGCTCCTACTGTCCCGCACGTCATAGTACTGACAGTATAAATTGGCTACCTATCTACTTGGGGGATCACCCTGCCTACCCCTGGTAGAAAGATCAGCGACTGCTTCAACATAGAGAAGACACGCGTGATCAGGCGTATCTAGCTAACCACTACGCTAGTTATAATCACGACTAAGGCGAATTAAAAAGGGAATTATTCATGCGTAGAACACTAGCTCTGTTGGGACTGCTCCTGACCCTATGTATAGGCGGGCTTTCAACGTCACATGCGCAAACGCATCGCTACAACCCAGAGCAGTTAGAAGAAATGAAACAGTTAGCCAGAGATGGTGTAGCCGTAGCGCAAGCCACATTAGGTATGGTTTATTCAGACGGCAAAGACCTACCCCAAGATTATGAAAAAGCACGTTATTGGTTAACCTTGGCCTCGGATCAAGACTACGCCTTAGCTCATGTGCAATTGGGCTTTATCTACTTACAAGGCTTGGGTGTCGACGCCGATCAAGCTACAGCGCTGGAGTGGTTTAACAAAGCTTGCACAGCGGGTCTTGATGGTGGCTGCAAACTGCATGAACGCTACTCCAAATAACACTCATGGACTCTGCGTTCACTGTATTACATAAGCAAACTCCATAAAAAAAGCCGCAACCAGTAGGTATGCGGCTTTTCTATTAACTGTATAAGAATTACAGCAAAGACGACGCGTTATCCAACACGTAATCGCAAGCTTTTTCTTTAAGATCGTCTTTGACTTTGCTGATGTCGAAAGATGAACCATCGCTACCCGACAACATGCCAGTCAGACCTTGCTGATAGCCAGCATCTTGCTGTTGTTTAGCAGGGGTATCCATACCCAACTTGCCCATTAACTGACCTTTAATATTGTCAGCATTCGTCGCGTTCAGGTATTTGTTTTTTAGGCAATACTCCAAAATACCCGCCACGTTACTGGCTGCGCCACTACCAATGCTGGGTAGGCCCATTGATGCACCGATGCCTCCTAAACCGGCAGCACCAGAACTTCCACCGCCTAGGCTACTACCAAGGCTTTCTGTAGCTTGGCTTTTCAAACCGCCCAACATATCTGCTGATACAGGTGCGGAAAGAGCCACGCCTACTGCAGCGGCTGCCAGCAGTTTTACCCCTAAGAATTGACGCATTAGTTTCTCCTGAGTTTATGGTTTTCCACCGGCCTACCCGGTATGTAAAATCGTACCCCAAGCTTTATGGCTACAGGAAAAAGTATGCGACTATTTGTTAATTCTTAGCATTTCACCCGAAGACACCAACGAATAGTAAGACGCTCTTTCACTAGGGTGCTTTGACGTTATGGCGATGAGTAGCGCGATCTAGCAATACAGCTTTTAAGACGCTTAAGTATGAAGTGCTGGCATCTTTGGTAGCCGTTAGCAGTGTGATATCACCATTATTCAGTAATGTCAGCAACGGATCCAAACATGACGCCTCAGACAGCAACTGCTTTGTATACGCTATTTGAAATGCAGGCACATCCAACTCTCCAGCGTGAAAAACCTTACGTAGTTCGGTACTGGGGCTGGCCTCTTTGTACCACTGTATATCGCCCAACGCCTCTTTACGTAAACCGCGTGGCCAAAGCCTATCAGTCAGAACACGTGGGTGATCTACGGCCGGATGATGTATAGCATTTTGAATACGATCCAAAAAAACCCTCCCCACCATATGTCCTCCTTTCCCTTCCTAATTCAGGTCAAACTATTCCCTGCCATAGCAAAAGCATAAAACTTGGAATCGCTATCACATACTTAATAGCTACCGCTTTGCACGACCATACCGCAAGTACATCGCAACAATAGCAACCGCTAGCCCGATAAACAAAAAGGCGTAACCAAACACAACCAAAAAGAATGGTTCGTGCAAAAAACCTTGTTCATCCACGCTATCGCCCAACCATGCTCTCAGCCCAAAGCACAGCAATGACAACGCTAAACATACTCTATACACATATCTACACACGCGTAAATACCTCACAACAAACTCACACTTCATATCATAACCTTAGGACACTAGCGCTGATTCCAACGCATCAATATCGGCATCACATAACAAAGGTTTAATACGCTCAAACTGCTCAGCAGAGAGCTCGTATACGCGCAATGCTAGTAGGCGCTCAATGGTGGTGTCACTAAAGCGTTTCTTCACAACCTTGGCTGGATTGCCTGCAACAATGGCGTAAGGTTCTACGTCTTTGGTCACAATAGCACCTGACGCAATAATGGCTCCTTCACCTATACGAATTCCGGGCATAATCATGGCGCGCATGCCTATCCATGCCCCATCACCAATGATCGTATCGCCCTTAGCTTGGTAAGAATGCTCAATGTTTTCTATAAACGGGTATAATGAGAACCAGTCTGTACGGTGCGTATGATTGCCACCCATTAAAATGACTGCCTCTGCCCCTATGCACACATAGTCGCCTACATAGAGTTGGTCAACTTCCCAAGCGGGTTGCCAAGCTTGCAAACTATAGGCATCACCATACAGATACCGCACCACACTGTGCTCAAAGCTCTCTGACCATGCATTGCTGTAATAGCTATGCGTACCAGTGTGATGAATATTGGGATTGCTATGAGTTTGGTGCAAAAGCTCTACTTTTGACCAATGCTTGATATCTGACATATGCACGAAGACCTTTTGCGTATTTTTATACGTATGCAGTGTACTTGTGCAGCATCACAGCAAGCAATGTTGTCACGAACGCTTAAACGCTACCTGTAATTACCCACGGATGCCGGTAATATTTGTAGTGTTATTGATCTTGAATGGTGTTGCAGTATTTTCTAGATCAGGCGTTACACGCGGGGAATCGCTCACGCCACCCAACCCATGTGTAGTCATCAACTGATTATTCACGTGGTTTTGTTGATTCATCCACTCATCGTTACTGACCACATCTGCATATTGTGCTTGTAATGCAATGCCCCATGGGCTATTACTTGCCCATAAAAGTAATAACAAAATAACGAAAGTGACACGGTTTGTGCTAACGGTTTGTTTCCACCCATATAAACACTCACTAACTACACGCCACAACACATACCCAGACTCGCCTCTGGTTTTATATACGTTACGCATTGGTGCTCCCAGATAGCGATAAATAACGTTTTTTGACACTCCTATTTACATGATACGTAAGCAAATGTCGTTGCGCTATCACTGAAAACTGGTAGTTCCTACGTTTATACCTCACTGTTTTTTATTGAGTAATTTACGTCTTTCCCTCGATATCTAGGGATAATCCTTTATTTACATAAACGTAAATAAATTGC
>SRSN01000140.1 GCA_004791645.1 Alcaligenaceae bacterium 429 | reverse complement strand
GAAACAAAAACATACAAATAACATTATGTATTTTGTGACTGAGTATTCACATTGCGCTGAACGATTTTTAAGAACCGTTAAAAGTCAAGCCAAAAGATATCCCCAAAATCTGTGCATAACTTTGGGGACAACTCATTCAGAAACTACCGTGAGACGCATCAATCATACAGACGAGGTTCTTTGGTCAGTAATTACCTGCTTGCGAAGTGGTCACAAAAAAAATTGCTACAACTCACTTCTACAACCACCCTGCTTTCTTGAACCGGTAATACAGAAACCCGCACAAGCTCGCCATACCAGTTAATACCATCGGATACCCAAAGGTCCACTCCAGCTCTGGCATAAACTTGAAGTTCATCCCATAAATACCTGCAATGGCTGTAGGGACTGCCAGAATTGCTGCCCAAGCGGCCAATTTGCGTCCTGTGTCGGTCTGCTTCATTTGCTCTAGCATTTGCCCGCCCTCAAAGGCAAACGCCAACGCATCACGCAATGCATGAATCAACTCCGTCACGCGCGAAGCTCTATCTGATACCTCAGCAAAATAAGCTTGGTTAGATGGCTCAACAAACGATGAATTCAAACGTGCCATACGTCGGCAAATCTCAGCCAAAGGCGCAATCACCATCTCTATACGTAATAAGTCACGGCGCAAGCGGTAAATACCTTGCACATCACTACGCTGGAAACCGTGCAATAACAACCGCTGCTCCATTGCCTCTACCGCAACTTCTAGGACATCCAACGCCTGAACATAGTGATCCATCACCAAGTCCAGCCATTCAAAGGCCAGATAATCACTGCCACGCAAGGCAGCACCAGTTAGTGACGACAGCCGTTCATGGAGTTGTTCATGTGGTAAATTTTGGCCCTTGCATATTGTGATGAGCAAGTTACGCCCTATCACCAACTGCATCTCAGAAAACACGGGACGTTTGGATTTCAGCTCCAACGTAATCACCGCCACAAACCCCTCTTGCTCAAGGCTAATCAGTTTGGGGCGGCGGTGCTTTTCCTGCATGCTTTGCTGCACATACTCAGAGATAGAAAGATCCGCACATACCCTCTGAATATCTTCCAGCTCGGGGTCTGATAGCATTACCCATAGCACATCGCCATCCGCGCGTGACAACGTGCGCAGTGCATCCAAATCCTCATGCTTATACACGCCTTGCTGCGTGTACAAATACGCCGCATTCTTAGTGCTACCTGGCGTGACCGATGGCTCCATAGTGATCCTTTTCCTCTGCCCTTTAACGCCTTTCACCATAGCATTGATAACCAGTTGCAGACACAGGTGAAACCGCGTTTTTTTTCATTGCCGGACTCACTAGGCAAAGCGGCCTTCTTTATGTCATAATTGCACTCTTGTGAAGGTCGTGGGCCTATAGCTCAGTTGGTTAGAGCAGCGGACTCATAATCCGTTGGTCGCTGGTTCAAGTCCAGCTGGGCCCACCATATACTTCCAATAAATTAATGGCTTGCAGAAATGCAGGCCATTTTTTTGCTCCGCATTTATGGCTGCGCTCCGCAAAATATCACTAAACCATGGGATACACCCAGTAACCCACTGATCCATACCAATCTGAACACAGCAGCACTCTATCATCCTAAAACTAAACCTCACTTTACTCCGTCACGTAAATTGCTATGATCGGGCTTTGTCGAATATCTGTTCAGTTCTTCTGGAATCAATAATGAAAAAACAGAGACGCAACTTCTCACTTGTTTGCTTGTTGCTACTCTCTCTTGGTGTCAGTTCTTTTTCTATCGCTGAGTCTAGAGCTATAGATGAAGATTTTTTTAAAAGCATTCGACTTGAAGCAGAACAAAGCAGCCCTAATGCACAATACAATCTAGGCCTACTTTATTACTGGATGAACTACTACGAAAATGCACGCGAGTGGTTCGAGAAAGCCGCTGAACAAGGGCTTGCCCAAGCTCAGTTTAGTCTAGGGGTTATGTACGACCAAGGTCGGGGAGTTCCTCAAAACGACGCAAAAGCGTTTGAGTGGTACGAAAAAGCTGCCCAACAAGGGGATGTTGATGCTCAGTTGAGTCTAGGGGTTATGTACATGATCGGTCAGGGAGTTGCTCAGAACAAAGCCACTGCAAAAGAGCTTTTCAAACAAGCTTGTGATAACGGTGACAAAACTGGTTGTAATAACTATCGTCTCCTGATGAATGGGCTTGCTGAGTAGTGCTTATCATTTAAGATAAGCAAAAGCCTTCCTAGAACACACAATGAAAAGCCTCTTACTGTCCATCATATTCACTTTTAGTATTCACTCACTCTCTTTCGCTGAACCTGAACGTAGCCAAGAGGAAATATTCATGGAGCTTAAGACAAGTGCAGAACAAGGAAGCTCAGATAGCCAAACACATTTAGGCAGTTTTTATTTGTTTGGTCTAGGAACAGAGCAAAATCCCATAAAAGCATTGGAGTGGTATGAAAAAGCAGCTGCACAGGGAAATCCTTATGCTCAACTCAACCTAGCTCTTATGTATGACAACGGACAAGGCATCCAGCAAGACTACGAGAAAGCTCGTGAGTGGTATGAAAAAGCGGCTGAACAAGGAGACGCTACTGCCCAGTTCAATCTAGGATCCATGTACGCAAAAGGACTAGGTGGCCTACAAGATTATGCAAAGTCTCGTGCCTGGTACGAAACAGCAGGTGACTTAGGACATACTCAGGCTCTATTCAACCTAGCTCTCATGTATGCCAACGGCGAAGGCGTCCAGCAAGACTACGGAAAAGCTCGTGAATTGTACGAAAAAGCCGCAATTCTAGGAGAGGTTAGAGCTCAACTTAATCTAGCTCTCATGTACCACAGCGGGCAAGGCATTCAGCAAGACTATGCGAGAGCCCGTGAGTGGTACGAAAAAGCCGCGGCACAAGGAGTTGCTGTAGCGCAATTCAATCTAGGATCCATGTACGTAAAAGGGCAAGGCGTCCAAGAGGATGCTGCTACTGCGAAAGAGATGTTTGGGAGTGCCTGCGAGAATGGGCTTCAAGAAGGATGCAATGCATACCGTATCTTAAACGACTGATACTTTAACAATAGAATCAAATCTGCTCCGTGCTTTGCAGCTAATTTATTAGCTTTATACCCTGCCTTGCTGTGCTCTCTAGCAAAATCCCCCTACTCTGCACCACCTCTTTATCACCATTGACGAACCCTCTATAAACGCCGAGAATACTGTTTATTTATACAGCAATAAAATAAACATGGATTCGCCTGCTCCTCTTTCGTCCACACCTACTCCCGTGCGGATCATGAACAGCACCGTGCAGTGCGGTTTTCCTAGCCCTGCGGGTGATTATGACCATAAAACGCTCAGCATTACCGATCTACTGATTCATCAAGCTGATGCCACCTATTTCATGCGTGTGCGTGGGCCCTCTATGCGCGATGCAGGCATTGATGATGGGGATTACGTGGTAATTGATCGCTCTATAGAACCACGCCACGGTCACATTGTTTTGGCGGTGGTGGATGGCGAGTTCACCATCAAGCAGCTCTACCAACAACAGAGGCACGTGAAGCTCTTAGCCGCTAACCCTGCTTTTCACGATATTGAGTTCAAAGACGGTCAGGAGCTATCTGTCTGGGGGGTCGTTACATGGACGCTCAAAAACCACGTACACGCATAGCTCTTATCGACGGGAACAGTTTTTACTGCTCATGCGAGCGGGCTATGCACCCTGCTTATGAGAGCCGACCTTTGGTAGTGCTATCCAATAATGATGGCTGTGCCATCGCGCGTACCGCAGAGGCTAAGGCCTTAGGTATCAAAATGGGAGCCCCTTGGTTTCAGATTAAACACCTGGCCCAATCGCATGGCTTAATTGCTCTGTCTGCCAATTTTCGTCTGTATGCCGACCTAAGCCGTCGCATGATGAGTGTGATTGGACAGTTTTCACCACGCCAAGAAATCTACTCTATTGATGAGTCATTTCTTGATTTAAGCGGCATTCAAGAGTCTGGCCGAGAACTTGGTCAAGCCATTAGAAAACGTGTCAAACAGTGGGTAGGTATCCCCACTTGTGTGGGCATAGGCTCAACCCGAACTCTAGCCAAACTCGCTAATCATCTGGCAAAAGATGTGCCACGCTTAGATGGTGTATGTGATTTAAGCATGCTGGATGGCCCACAATTAATGCGCGCCATTCGCCATGTACCCATTGATAAGGTGTGGGGCGTAGGGCGACGGCTGAGCAAGAAACTGCTTGAGCTGAATATTCGCACCGCGGCCGATCTTGCCCAAGCGGACAAACGTGTCATACGCGACAAGTTTTCTATTGTGCTAGCGAAAACGGCTCGTGAACTAAGTGGCGAGGCCTGTTTAGCATGGGATGAAGTACCCGCTGCGCGGCAGCAAATTATGTACTCCCGATCATTTGGCAGCCCGGTCTACGCTAAAGAAGACCTTGCACAAGCCGTATCGACGTTTGCCACTGCGGCAGCCGCAAAGTTACGAACTCAACAATCCAAAACCTCATCTTTGCTGCTCTTTATACGCACCAGCTCGTTTGGCGATAGTCCGCACTACTCTGCAAGCACCGTTTTTACTTTACTGCATGCCACCAACAGCACCACTGAGCTCAATGCAGCAGCGATGAAAGCGCTAGACCATATTTATAGAAAGGGAGCCAAATACACCAAAGCGGGAGTGTGTCTTTTGGATATTGAAAATGCGCAAACACACAATATACAAGGGTCGCTCTTTGATATTGCCGACCCCATAGAACAAAGTACTAGTTCTAATCTGATGCAGGTGATTGATGACATTAATCAGCGATTTGGCCGCGGCATGATTATCCCTGCCAGAAGCCTAGGGTTGGAGGATGCGCCATGGAAAACACGCCAAAAACACATGACCCCCGCATGTACTACAGACTGGAAACAAATTATTGAAATATGGCGATAATGTTATCGCTCAACAACCCGCTACTAACGATGTGGTAGCATGCTCGCCAATTACTTACATACCTCTACGGACATACAAAACATGAAAAAAATACTGTTTGCTGTTGCAGCCTTATCCATGTCATCAGCCGCCTTTTCTAACGAGCTCACGCCAATCTGCCAAGACTACTACGCAGCCATAGATAGCTTCGTTAAAAAACTAGAGTCTAATGAGGCGACTAAAGGTGAGGCCGAGGAAATCATGGCCATCTATCATGACGCTAAACAGCACTACGCCTCGCTGCCCAAAGCGGAGCAAGATCGCATCTGTGCACGAGAGGCGGAAGAGCTACGAGAATATCAAAAAATGCAGCAATCAAAATAACCGCTTCTACCTATTTATTCTGTCTAGCACCCTGCATCATCCTCTACAAGCATGATGCTAGCGCCCTCTCTTCCAACGCATTAAAACCCATGCTCATTACGGGCACCATATCAAAAAATACTTATTCATAACATCAGCTTATAAGCGCAGCCAACTTATCAATACCTAACATTTCAATCTTGCAGCATTTGATTAAAAACAAAGAATATAGGCGTAGTAAGCGTTTACTCTGAAAATGAAAAAGCAGTATACGTATTAGCCAACATCAGGCTGTGTTCATACTGCATATGCATTGCTGTAGTTACCACTGAGCCCTGACAAAAACACGTGAAAAACAATAAGCAAGAAGGCTGATAGGTCTACACGCAGCAGTGGCTGAAACATATAAACATTTTTATTAGCTCGTACGAATTGGGTCGTGGCGTGTGGCTGCTCAATGCGTATTGGCGTTGCCTAATACTTGGTTATTTACTCCCTTATGAAACCTACTATGAACGTGTATTTCAGACTAGAGAATGGATGCTTACGCCGCTATGAGGTCAATAGCTCCGACCGTCATGACGCTATTAAACGTGTCAAACAATGCGATACCGAGTCTAGAAAAGCATGCATTATGGTGGTGCTCAATGGCAACTCACGCACGCAGCACGCTACGAGAGAACAGCAATGACGGATGATCACACGGTCATTACCAATGAGCATATAAGCGCTGTATAAGGTGGATATAAGCGCTGATTTTTAGGCGCTAGTAGACAAAAAGTGATGCCTCGATTCTGTGCAGGAAACTAGAAATAGGGAATCTTATGTCTATCAATAGAAACTACTATCGCAAGCCAGACTCTTTTGCCAATCACGATATAGAGAATGCCATTTTCTCTACCAACCTTTCTGCCAATACCACCCTTGCTAATGAAGTTCAGGAGTATTGCAGAGAGCAGCACATTACGAACCCTAAACGTATCTTTGAACTTCAGGATACGATGAGAATGCTGGGGTACTCCATCACAATTACGGCCTATTTCAGAGCTAAAAACAAAGAGAACCCTGACTCGCCCGCATGATGGGTTTTGGCCGTATCTCTTGTTTACCAGGTGCGATACATCCCGCCACAAATGTCTCACAAACTTCGCCTTCTGTGTCGCGGTGTAAAGTTACCGCCTCACCAAAACGAGAGTGCGATAATGACGCTTGTTTCAGCGTAGTACCGTAGAAAAGATAGGGCCAAAGGTCGTGAATAATACGTTTACTAGACACCGTCCTAAGATGCTACGCGTTCAAAACAAAAATCATGCTATCACCGCGTAGCGTAGATAACTAAAGGGAAACCATGAGATTATTCAACGTAGTATCACTGGCTGTTTGGGCATTTTTATTATCTGCTTGCGTGTCTATTCCTGGCCTTGGCCCTAAGGTAGACCAAAGCTCTGCTGATGCTGTTGCCCTCACTTATATAGAAGCGTTCTATACTGGTAACAGCCGCACCATTAAACACATACTAGAGCCTAGTGTATTGGCAGAGCTAGAAAGCAATGCAGAGTCTTCATTGATTATGCTTTCTATAGAAAAAATCGGCCAATATGTTCAAAACAATGGTGGCTATAAGAATCTTAAAATTACCGATATTAAAAAAAGCAGCGACGATACATCGCGCACCTATTACTACGACATTGACCTACCTTACGCCAGCCGTCATAGCGCCACACAGTGGCTAGACCAAAGCGGTAGCATTGAGTTGGTCAAGGATACACAAGGTTTGTGGTGGGCTGATGAGATAGACGGAATTTCCCCCTTTTAAGTACACACCATGACACTTCATTATTCGCTACCCATTTTGACACTATCACTGCTGGTTGGATGCGCTGCCCCAAAGCCTAAACTGGCGGTGGACTTAGGCCCATTCCCAGACTTCCAGCTTGAAGAGCTACAGGATGCAGAAGATGGAGAATTCATAGCGCATTACCCTAATGGCCAAGTCAAACAGCACTCGTGGGTGCGTGGTGATTGCCTCGATAAGAAGCTAGACACTTATTATGAAAATGGTAAGCCCAAAACCTCTATACCTATCTCTAACTGTAAGGCGAATGGCGTAGTAAAAGGCTACTACCCAAATGGCAACCTACAGTATGAGCTATCTGTGGTAAATGGCATTCCGCATGGTTCATTTCGACAGTATCACGACAGCGACAGTAATCTACTCTCTATGCGTGCTCAACTGAAGAACGGTGCATTTGATGGGATAGTAGAAGAGCTTGATGATTACGGCGACGCGGTAAAACGCGGGGCTGTCATAGATGGCACTATAGTACCTTTCACACACACTAATCAGTAAAAGTAAGGCGCCTATACGGCGCCTTACTTTTTACCTAGATGTTTTCGCTCATGCTAATTACTACGCTGCCAACATAGTCGCCAACATATAGCCAGAGCCCGCTCCTGTACCTGCCCCCGGCCACGTCGAAGCTCCACACAAATACAAGCCTTTGATAGGTGTTTTGTATTTGGAATACCCCGCCACTGGACGCAAAAAGAAGTTCTGATCTAGGTGATGACTGCCCGATAGGTTATCGCCGCCAATCAAATTGGCATTGAACTGCTCTAAATCACTGGGAGACAGAATGTGCGAGGCCAGAATTTTGCTGCGTAACCCGGGAGCATACTGCTCTAGCACATCCAACACACGCTCTGCATAGGCGGCCTTCACCTGCGCCCATTTGGCAGGCGCTATCACACCCAAGCTATCACCGCGTATTTCGGCAGGCAACACACGCACCTGTACCCATAAGGTATGCTTGCCTTCCGGTGCACGGGAGGAATCTAACGCCGTTCCCTGCCCCACTACTAATACCGGCTCCGCTGGTAATAAACCGGCTGCCGCCTCGGCATACACCTTACTCATCATGGCTAAATCAGGGGCTATATGTACGTACGAAAAACGCTGTAGCTCTGCCCCAGCTTTCCAATCAGGCAACCCATCCAATGCTAAGTGAATCATCATCGTGCCCAGACCGGGACGGAAGGCATCCACTTTTTTCTGATACGGAGCAGGCACTGTTTGTATATCTACCAAACGCCCAAATACTAACTGCGGGTGTAAATTCGCAATCACCGCTTTAGTAGCGCTGAATCGACGACCATCGCTAAGCACTACGCCAGTCGCCCTACCCTTGGTCTGCTCAATATGCTGTACAGGTGCATTCAACAGAATGTCGCCACCTAGCTCTTTCAGCAGCCCCTCCATCGCCTTGATAATGGTGTTTGCTCCACCCTTTCCTATCACCATCCCAAAAGCTTGGTTAGCCATAGACTCCAAGTAGGGGAACAAGGCACCGCCCGCTGTATCTGGCGCGAAATCCACATGCAGCCCCCACGCTGCCATCATGGCTTTAAGGGAGTCATTCTCGAAATGCTTATCGAGAAAATCGCGTGGCGTTGCTAATAGCAACTGCAGCAGTTCGGCCACCCCATCTTTGCCCAACTCACGCCAACTACGCCACACACTTTTCACCAATGCGGTAGAAGGCATAGGGCTACCCAGCACCGAAAACAGATGTGGGGCTTTACGC
Source organism: Alcaligenaceae bacterium 429 (assembly GCA_004791645.1). Classification (GTDB taxonomy): domain Bacteria; phylum Pseudomonadota; class Gammaproteobacteria; order Burkholderiales; family Burkholderiaceae_B; genus Paenalcaligenes. The sequence continues at coordinate 434 of SRSN01000140.1, read as the reverse complement.
TGAAAATCTGCCAGCATACTCTGCCACGCCGCTGCATCTTTTGCAGACACGGCACGTATACGCTGTAAGGTCGTTTCTAGATCGCTGCTAACACCTAGGTAGCTGTGATCTCTAAACACACTAGCGAAACAATGCTGCGCTGGCACAAACGCCAAACCGTGGCGCTCTAAAGCGTCTTTATGCCGTTGATAAAAAGCGGACCCAGCAAAAGAAGATAAGTTCATAGCACACACGTCGTGTTTAAACCCCGGCAATGTTAGCTCTTGTGTACTTACCGCACCTCCTGCTGAATTTTTAGCCTCTATGACACGTACCTTCCACCCTCGGCTGGCCAACTCTACCGCTGCAGCTAAGCCGTTGTGACCTGCACCAATCACAATAGCATCTGTTGTCTCTGCTCCCATCACTAACTCCTTTAGTTCTAAACTATTTTT
>SRSN01000013.1 GCA_004791645.1 Alcaligenaceae bacterium 429 | reverse complement strand
GGGTTGATCGGTCACTTGTCTCGCAGTGACAGCTGGCGTTTAAGCCAAGTAGTGGCTCGATTTAGAAAGCGCGATGAAGCTGTTCGTTTGAACTTCTATATACACTCGCCTGATCAACAAGAAGAAATGCTGCTATATGGCAGACTGCATTTGGCGATTGGGTATTTTCTGCGTCGCACGCAAAACTTGCGTTACACCACTTTGCTAAGCGAAAAGCAGGTGGCTTACTGTGGTCGTGGTCATGCGTTGTTTGAGCAAGCCGGAAAAGTGGATGTGAACGAAGCGATTAACTACTCATGGGTGAGCCGGGGCTACACGCCACCTAAGGCGCACTTGCAAGTGCCACAACAAAATATCAGGGCGACGGCTAACAATATGGAAGCGGTCGCTATTCTGGTGATGTCAGGCGAGCATTTGGGCTATTTACCGCAAGAGGTGGGAGAGGAGTATGTGCAGCAGGGACTAATGCGGGCGTTGAATCCGGCACAAATGCATTACGACGTGACCTTACACACGGTAGTCAATAGGGTGACGGAGCATGATGACGAAGCGTTACAGGCGTTTCAGCAAGATCTCAAAGCAGTGTTTAGTCTGCCGCAGTCTGAGCCCTACCTGCTCTAAAAGCAGAAAGAAAAAGCGCCACGAGTGTGGCGCTTAGTGTGGTGATCTTAGTAGGTTTTATAGGGCAAAAATTTGCCGCTCATGGTGATTTTCACGCGGTCGCCATTCGGGTCGGGCTGGCGTGACAAATCCATATTGAAGTCGATGGCGCTCATGATGCCATCACCAAACTCTTCGTGGATTAGCTCTTTAAACGTAGTGCCGTATACGTTGATCAGCTCGTAAAAACGGTAAATCAGCGGGTCTGTAGGGACAGAGGTAGGCAAGGAACCTTTGTACGGCACAACTTGCAGCAACCCTACCGCTTCATCGGGCAGTTCTAGCGCTGCTACTACTGCCTGAGCTTGTTTTTCATTGAGCGTCATTTGCCCTAGTAGCGCGGCTGTAGACCATTCTTTGCTGTGGCCAATAATGTCAGCCAGTTGTTGCCAACTTAGCTTATGACGACGTTTGGCGAGCAGAATTTCTTGGGTTAGCTCTTGGCGATTCATGGTGAAGCTCCTCTAGTAAAAGCAGTTCAGACAGTACTGTTGAGTATAGGCAAAAAGCCCTAGAGAAAGAAGTCGCCATCCTGACTAGATATAAAGAACTAGGATGGCGATCTCTATGAGGTACTAGCGTGTTATTGCTTGACAGCCTGGGCCAACTAAACGGCTGCGACCACCTGATTGGGGTAGCACTTGAATCTGTGTGCTAATACGTTCTTTAAGCACTGTTACGTGCGAAATAATACCGATGAGCTTACCGTGTTGCTGCAGTTCAGACAGGGTTTCTAAGGCCACATCCAAGGCGTCTTCATCTAAGGTGCCAAAGCCTTCATCCAAGAACAGCGAGTCCACACGTATACGGTGGCTGGCCATGTTAGACAGCCCTAGGGCCAAGGCCAAACTTACGATAAAGCTTTCGCCGCCGGATAGGTTTTTAGTAGACCGCACTTCGCCAGCTTGATCGTTATCGATAACGTTTAATTCCAAGGGCTGCTGCATATCGCGGATTAGCACATAACGACTGCTCATTTTTTGCAACTGCTCGTTGGCGTGTGCCACCATAATCTCAAAGGTTAAACCTTGGGCAAAGTTACGGTATTTTTTACCGTCTGAAGAACCTATAAGATCGTGCAGCATAGACCAGTGTTCACAACGTTGCTGTTGCGTACGTATCTGCTCCAGTTGCTGTGCTTGTTGCTGTAGATTCTTTTGATGGCTTTCTAATCTATTGTTTAGCGCCCCCAAGCGCTGTTGCAGTTGCTGTAACTGCGACTGAGTATCGTGTTCTTGGGCTTGTAAGGTTTGTATAGGTTCAGTACTAAGAGCACGAAGTTTCTCACGTTCCAGTTGTTGCTGCTTATTACGTATCAGGCTGTGTAGAGCTGTGGTCTCTTCGTGCAGGGCTTGTGCCTGCTGCTCTAGACGTTGACGTTCGTGTTCAGGCAACAGCACCGCTAAGAAGCTGGCTTCATCCTCAAAGCCTTGTGCGTGGCAGCGTTTTATAAACTCTTGAGTAGCGAGTTCAAGGGCAGGGGTCAGTTGTTGCGTTTTTTGACTCAGCTCCTCAATACGCTGCTGCTGTGTGTGCAGATTGTGCTGTACGGTACGCCAATGCTGTTGCTGGGCCTCTTGCTCGTGTTGTGCGCTGTTTAGTGCTGCCTGTAGGGCTGCTTCTACTTGATCAGGCTGCTGTGCACCAAAGAGTGCCTGACGTTTCTCGTGCAAGGTTTGTAGGGTGGCAGCCAGTGTTTTGACATGAGCTTGTTGTTGCTCTTGCGTGCGCCACACAGTGTTTAGTTGTGCAGACAGCTCTTGCAACTGTATGTCAGTTGCTTGAATGGATTGGCCAAGTGTTTGTACGGCATGATTGCGCTCCATCCTTTGTGTACGGCGTTGTTGCAGTTGCAGGTACAGGCTTTCTAACGCCGTTGGGCTGCTATCTAACTCGTGAATGCCATAAGGCTGCAACTCTGTCAGCAAGCTATGTTGAATCTGCTGTTGCTCTGCCTGTAGTGTCGCTAGATGGGTATTAGCTTCAGTCAGTCGCGTTTGTGCGTAGGTATATTCTTTTTCTGCTAGATCTTTGGCGTGGCTGTGTTGGGTACGTTCGTGACTGGCCAGTTCATGTTGTTTTTGTTGCTCTATAAGCTGGGCCTGCAACTGCTCCAGATGCACAACTTTATGGGAAAGCTCGGTCAAGCTTTGTGTATGAGCCAGTTGCAAGGCTTGGAATGCGGCTACAGTGAATTCAGGCAGCTCCTGCAAGGCTAAGCTGTGTGCTAGTTCTGTCACCTCAGCGACAATTTCCTGTTGCTGTTCGGTAATTTGGTCCAGCAATTGGGTCGCATGATGTGTTTTTTCTTGTAGCTGGCCGGCGAGTATGCGTTGATCGGTATGCTGTTGACGCAAATCGCGTAGGCGCTGCTCGGTAGACGCAATGTCCGAGCTTAGGCTGTCATTTATGGTGGGCGATTGGTCGGCATAGGGGTGTTCGGTTGCACCACATAAGGGACAGGGTTCACCATCGTGTAGTTGAGTACGTGCCGCCTCTAAAGAAAGCAACTGTTGCTGCAGTTGCTGCTGTTTGAGCAATAAAGCATGGTGCGCTTCCTGCTCTATTACTTGTTGAGCAAGCTGTTGCGAGTGTGCTTGCGACTGGCTGAAGGCCTGTTGCTGCAAAGCGTGTTCATTTTGCAGGCTGTGTTGGCGTTGCGCTAAGTCGTTCTGTTTGTTCAGCCATTGCAAAATAGTGACGTAGCTTTGTCGATGCGCTTTGCTGTCAGCTAATTGTTGTTGCCAGTCAGTCAGCGTGTGACCAGACAAAGCGGTTTGCCACTGCTGCTCGTGGGCAGCGAGTAGCTTAGCGCTGTGTTCAATACGCTCTTGAGAGCGAATGTAGGCGTCGTGTTGTGTGGCTACCGTTGTTTTATGTTGCTGTACTTCGGTGTGTGCGGACTCCAACTGTTGCTTGGCTTGCTGCTGTAAGCGTAGCTGTGTGGTCAGCGCATCAAAGCGGCTTTTTAAACCAGCGAGCTCACCAATTAATGCTTCATCACACTGACTTTGTTCTTGTTGTGTGGCGAGCGTTTGCTGTTGCTCACGTTGCTGCGCTTGTGTGTTGGTAAGTGCTTGCTGTTTATCCTGCAAGTGTTTATGCAACTGCTGTTGCTCGATGAGCGTTGCTTGTTCACGCGCTAGGGTAGTCTGGCGTTCACGGATTTGCGTATCTAGCTCACGTACCTGGCGCAATTCAGGCAAGGCCTTATGTTGTGCTGCACTGGCTTCCGTATACCGTTTTTTAGCAGCCTCTAGCGTAGCAGTAGCCTGTTCTAATTGAGTATTCAGGGTAGGCAGTTGCTGCTGCCGTTGCGTTAGCTCTTGTGCAATAGCCTGTTGTTGCTCGCGTTGGCTGCTCAGTGCTGTATAGCCAGCGTGTAGTGTCAATGCGCGTTGCGCTTGTTGCAGTGTTTGCTGTTGGGGGGCGAAGGCAGTAGTGCGTTGCTCTAGCTGTAGTTTTGACTCAGCCAATTGCGTCAGTTCGGTTTCTAGGGTCTCTAGCCCTACACGCCATTGCAACTGCTGCCGTGTTTGGAGCAACTGTTGTTCAAGAATTCCAGCTTGTTGCTGAGCGTTTTTGTGTTCTTGCTTAAGTTCAGCCTCTTCATCGGCACTTAAAATTTGTAGGCCAGATACGCTGCTTTGTAATTGCTCTAACTCACGCTGTGCTTGGCCACGGGCCTCGTGCACACGAATTGATATTTGACTGTAAATTTCGGTACCGGTGATTTGCTCCAGAATAGGGGCGCGCTCATCTGGGGGCGCTTGTAAGAACGCAGCAAATTGGCCTTGAGCCAGCATCATTGAGCGTGTGAAACGCTCAAAATCCATACCAGACAGCGCTTCTACTTGTTCAGCTACGCCGCGCAAATTAGACGCCAAAATAGCACCTGTTTGGGCATTGGCAATCTCATGCTTAGGCGTCTGTAATTCTCCATCGGCTTTACGACGAGATCGGTGTTGACTCCAATGGCATCTAAACACCCCTTGCGAGCACTCAAAGGTGACCTCGGCAAAGCATTCACCTGTTTGGCGTGACAGTATTTCATTACTGCTTTTGCTGAGCTTTCCTAGTCTAGGCGTCTGGCCGTACAAAGCTAAACAAATGGCATCCAATAACGTGGTTTTACCAGCACCAGTAGGCCCGGTAATGGCAAAAATACCGCTGTTTTCATAGGCAGGATCGGTAAGGTCTATACGCCACTCACCCACCAGTGAGTTCAAGTTCTGGAAATGTATATGTAGAATTCGCATGACTAGCCCTTACGCACTGTGGTTATCGTTTTCTTCCAGCGATTGCACGATATGCTGGTAATGTTCCCGCAGCAGGGGGCGTTGTTCTTCAGGGATTTCATGTGCCGTTAAACAGCGTTCAAACACTTCCGTCACGCTCATTTCTTCTAAGGTTTCAGTTTGATGGGTACGTTGCAATAGGCGCTCAATCACGCGTTGATTTTGTACGCGCAGTACGTCAACAGCAGACCCTTCAATGGCGTGATCTATACGTTCCCGTAAGTTGCTGATCAACTCGTCGCCGTCATAGATTACTTCCACCCAAACAGGTAGCTCAGAAGGCGTAAGTTGTTGCAGTGCATTGTGTATGTGCGGCCAGTCGCCACGTATGGAAACCAGTTTTTGAAAGACGGGAATGGGCAGTAGCGACACTGTTGCTTGGCCAGCTAGCAGTTGCACTATACATAAAGATTTCTGCTGCCTTGCCTCCCCAAAACCCATGGGTAAAGGTGAACCGCTATAGCGAATGTTAGGATTCTGATCCACCATTTGTGGCACGTGTAAGTGTCCCAGTGCTACGTAGGAAAATGCCGGTGAAAAGGCTGCAGCCGGTACGCGGTTTAAGGAGCCTACGTATAACTCACGCACGCCATCGCCATCTATGGTTTGTCCGCCAGTCGCAAATAGGTGCCCTGTAGCGATGATGGGTGGGTGTGAAGCGTGTTGGGCTTGTAGCTGCTCGGCTCGCTCGGCAATAGCGTGATAGTGGGCATGAATGTTTTGCAGTAAGTGCTGATTTTTTTCTTCTGGGCTTTCACCTGCTTGTGTGGTGCGTATATCTTTATCGCGCAAATAAGGCACGGCACATACAATCAGTTCAGCCTGTTGCTGAGCATCGTAGAGTACCAATACATCATCTTCTATATTGGCGCTAGGGCTACCCACTACATGTATTTGCAGCGCTTTAAGCAGCGTTTTAGGCGCTTCTAAAAACGACGGTGAGTCGTGGTTGCCGGCAATAATCACCACATGCTGGCAAGGTGATTGAGCTACTTGCTGCAGAAAGTGGTAGTACAGTTCTTGAGCCTTATTGCTAGGCGTGGTGGTATCAAACACATCGCCAGCAATCAGCAACACATCTACCTGCTGTTCATGCAACTGCGTCAACATCCAGTTTAGAAAATCCTCAAACTCCTGATAGCGTTTCTTGCCATACAGTGACCGCCCCAAGTGCCAGTCAGAGGTATGCAGAATAGTTAGTGGGGTAGAGGACATAAGCAGAGCACCAACGAGGTTTGGCTAGGAAAGTAGCTATGGTAACAAGCGGCAGAGAAAAGTGAAGCCTTGCTAAAAAGTACACTACTATTTCAACTCTACGTCACGACAATTAAGCACAGACTTTAAGGAAGCAGGTATGAAAACTATAGGGTTGATTGGGGGGATGAGTTGGGAATCAACGATTCCTTACTATAGGCAGATTAACGAAACTATTAAGCAGCGCTTGGGTGGCCTGCATTCTGCAAAAATCGTGCTCTACAGCGTGGATTTTCAGGAAGTGGAAGCCTTGCAGCATGCAGGGCAGTGGGAACAAGCTGGGCTATTATTGGCTGATGTTGCTCAACGACTGGAAACTGCTGGCGCTGAGGGCTTGGTGCTTTGTACGAACACGATGCATAAGGTGGCTGCGGCCATAGAAAGCGCAACCCGTGTTCCGTTGCTGCATATTGCTGATCCTACTGCTGAAGCGATCAAACGCGCTGGTGTATCAACCGTTGGTTTACTCGGTACTCGTTTTACGATGGAACAGGACTTCTACCGTGCTAGGCTGGAAGATAAGCATGGCCTCACAGTGTTGACGCCGAACACAGAAGACCGTGATACCGTGCATCGCATCATCTATGATGAGCTGTGTTTGGGGCGTATTGGTGCCGACTCACGAGCTACCTACATTGAGATTATCAATAGGCTGGTTGAAAATGGGGCCGAGGCCGTCATTCTTGGATGCACAGAAATATCGCTGCTGATAGAGCCGCAACATGTAGATATTCCGTTGTTTGATACGACGCAATTACATGCGGTGCATGCAGCTGACTGGATGTTGCGCTAAGAGCAAGAAAGCAACCAACCACGGTTTGGACTGTGCAGAGCCTAAGGAGCGCTTACTCTCAGGAGGTTTTATGTTAGTGACTATTTGCCGATACAGTTTTCCCTACGAAGCGCATGTGGCACGTGCGTTGTTAGAGTCCGAGGGTATTCCGGTTTTTTTAGCCGACGAACATACCATTAACATGCAATGGCTTTACTCAGATGCGTTGGGTGGAGTGCGTTTGCAGGTGCCTGAAGCCTTTGTAGAGAAAGCGGTGGCACTGCTATCAGAGCAGACTGATGATAAGGGTTCAAGCGACGAGCAGTAATACCTTGGTGGTGCAGAAGGACGGGAGCTTAGGCCCGTTCATCTAATTAGGGGCGGTAAAAATCAGCGTGCAGAGCCATTTTCAGCTATATGCTAATTTTCAAACCGGTTATATAGCCATCAACTTTAAATGGTTTGGTTGTAGGTGGTCTCTACCTAGAATGCATTCAACAATGTTTGTTTTCGGGCTGTGACATAAGTCATCTATAGGCTTATATCGTAGTCATTGCACGAGAGACGCATAGCGGTCTGGTGGCAGTAGAAAACAGTGCCAAGTACTAACGAGCGTGGTGTGTTGAATGCGACTATTTCTACAAAGCAAAGCGGTGTGGCGACGTAAGTTGATTGCCTTTCTGAAGTGGGCGAAAAGTGTGAACCTACCGCATTATTAAGATGAGAATGAAGAAACACAGTAGTGTTGAGGGAATGCAACGTACCTGTAATGGAGAACCCTATAGTGTGAGGTGAAGGCAGAGTATTTGCGTTGAGACGTATTCTCTTAAAAAGCCCCATAGTGTGGGGCTTTTTTATTGTGCATTGCTTTAATAGAGGTGCTGCGAAATGGTGAAGGATAGCTTCATTTATTTATGCAGAGGAGATGATTGGGGTGGTCTACCTATTTTCAGGGATATTCAAGGAATAACGGTTTTGATAGCCTATTACTGGCTCAAAATCTAATAACTGCAATGCTTATTTGCACCAAGCTGGGCTCACAGTATTGCTATTTTTACAGTTAGGGAATCATCGAATGCGTTTTAAGAAAAATATGCTACTTAGCGCTGTTTTGATTGCCTTGACTGCTTCTCATGCCCAAGCCATCGAAACAGAAATTATCTATAACAAAAAAGGGGAGGCAGTCTTTGATGTACGTATTTATGGCAAACAGGATGAGTCTTACTCAATAAACCCAACGAAAGACGTACGATCTGTTTTTGATTTAGATGAAAATGCTCGTCTAAAAATGCGAGATGCATTGAGCCGTTGGGCTGAGCTGCTCTCTTTGAAGCCAGGGTATGTGCCAGCAATTATCAATATCGGCACAGTGGGATATATGGATGCAAGAGCTGGTACAACTGTCATCACTGATCCAGATTCAGCCAGTTTGCTTTACCTCATGCTTCCGCAGGCGGCATTACTCAATAAGCTAGACAGTGCTCAAGTTAAGCAGCCCCTTGCTGAAGTAGTGCTGGGTACCATCAACTTTGATACTGGCCCGGTAAGGCCCAGTCAGCTCCCCTTAAATGAGCAAGCAGATTACTCAGCGGTGATGTTGCATGAGTTTGGACATACGCTGGGAATGATAGGTGTTGCAGAGGATCGTCTTGGAAGGGGATCAAACACGCCTTATATGCGCGATGGTCTGACAACCTGGGCTCAGGGATTGCGTGACGATAATGGCAATGCGGCTAGACCAGACCAGGCAATACTGTGTTCCATGTGTAATAACTCTTATGACCCAGACGCTTTTGATCTGCGCAAGGATCAGGGCTATTTTACTGGGCAGCATGTGCAAGAAGTGTTGGATGGCGGCATGCCCGGCATTCCTGTTCGGATTTTGGGGTATGTAGGTTCGACACCCTGGGGGGTGGATACCGATTACATGGGGCATTCTGAGTTACGCAACAGCTTGATGAGTCACCAGTCATATCGAAACTATACCAACCTGATGGAAGCAGAAATTGCTGCGTTGCAAGACATGGGATTGCAAATAGATAGACGTAATTTCTTTGGCTATTCTGTTTATGGTGATGATCTCACACTGGTCAATACTAAAGGCTTTTTCGCGCGTAATGAGGAAGGTACTGCCTACCTGCCCGGCCAATATAATACATCCACTCAAGGCTTGGGGCTGCACGTCTACGGTGAACGCAATGTTATTACCCAAGCAGCCGATCTACTTACTGCAGGCCCAGGTGGCATAGGTGTGCGCGTAGACGGAAGCGAGAACACTCTGATTATTCCTGAAAATACCCGTATTTACGCACAAGGCTGGTATGGGCGTGGACTGCAGTTTAGCTATGGTCGTGAACATACCGTAGTACAACAGGGTGAAGTACGGGCTGATGGTGAAAATGGTGTCGGAGTACTTTTCGACTTCGGTCATAATGCGATGGGTAGTTTTTCTGATGGTATTGAAGGTGGGGACTATCGTGGTTCATGGCTCTTAGTTTACGAGGGGCAACAAGTCCCTTATCCTGCGCTACCCTTGGCTTTGCAGGGGGCTCTGATCAAAGACTATCATTTATCTGGTCTTTTATCGGGCAGGGAAGCAGCGATAAAGATCTCAAAAAATGCATGGGTAGAAAACATCAACGTCATGCAGGGCGCTAGGATTTATGGCGATATTTTGTCTGACTACTCCTCTCGTGACCCTGCTGGTGAGCTGCGATTAACACGGCTGAGCTTCGGCCAAAAAGCAGATGCACAAGGGCGCGCCACCCCCCAGGCTGATCCTGACTTCCGACTACGTCACGATGGCAACATTCAAGGTATCGACAATCTGGCCGTTGTCATCGCTGGTGGCCTGACTTCGCTGAACGGTGACCACGAGCTCTATGGTATGCGTGTCGATGCCGGTGCGACCTTAGCAGGCAATAGCACCTACACACTGAACCCTGAAAACGGGTTCTTGAACAACGGCACACTTAGCCCAGGCAACTCATTTGGCACGATGGAAATTACTGGCAATTTCACGCAAGGCTCAGAGGGCCGTATGCTGATCGAAGCCAATACCCATCAGAATGACCTGATCGTTGTAAACGGTACCGCCGAACTGGCAGGTGAACTGAGCTTGCACTTGCAACCTGACTGGTACGAGAACAACTGGTCTTTAAACAAAGACACGGTGTTCCAAGCCACACAGACGCTAGGCAACTTTGACCGCTACAGCGCCACGCTAGCGTCCCCCACCTTAAGTGTGCAGGCAGACAATGGTCTCTGGACCGTCCAGCGTAACACTGCCGCCTATTCCCAATACGCCACTAACCCCAACGCGAGCGCAGTGGGTCGTAGCCTAGAACAGGCATCTGCCAACAACCAACGTCCTTTAGCAGATATCTATCAAGCCTTAGACTTCTCTAACCCTAATGGTAGTCAAATCTCTGATGGGCTGGATCAACTCAGTGGCGGCGCCTACGGTGCGCAGTTAGCCGCTAGCCTACGACGAGAACAACTGGTATCCGATCAACTACGTCTACGTCCCGGCGTGGATAAGGACGGCTGGCAGGTCTTCATTCAACCCTTTGCTGGTAGGTATAACTGGCAATTTAGCGGTAGTAACGTAGATCAGCGCAGTACTACCTATGGCGTACTGTTCGGTGCCGAACACCGAACACCGAGCAGCGGGCAGCGACTGGAATTTTGGTGTTCATGCAACCGCCAACGAGCAACGTGTCAATATCGACGCCCCCTATCGCGGCAAAAGCACGCTGACTGGTTTGGGCATCGGTGTACACGCACTATATAGACCTGACGCTCGAGAAGGCTGGAGTGGTGTAGCACAACTGCGTGCCGGCCTAGAAGAAGGCAAAATGCATAGAAAAATCGCTTTTGCTGAGTATGAAGCTAAGCCTTCATCAGACTGGACCGGCCATACCCTCGCTGCTGGTGTTCAAACCACCTACAACTTGCCCTTGGGCGAAATGGGCAGCATAGGGCCAGTCATTGCAGTGGATTACGTACGTTACAGCAGACCCAGCATCAGCGAAAAAAGTAATACAAGCAGCAATCTACACCTAGATTCCACCCATGCTGACGCGCTACAAGCCTCGTTAGGGGTAGCGGTACGCCAAGGCTGGGAACTGGATAGTGGTAGTCGCCTACAAGCAGAGTTCGCCGCCACGTGGGAGCAACAATTACTAGGCCGCAACAAAACGCAGCATGCCAGTTTTGAGGCATCACCGCAGATTAACTTTGACGGTCGCTACGCTCGTGTGGATAGGAATGCTCTGGCTCTGCAGGCTGGTGTAACGCTAAATGCTTCTGAGCACATGAGCTTTACAGCCTCAGCGGGCACGCGTGTACTAGGCGACAGCCGTGCCGAAGTGAACGGACAACTGTCGATCAACTGGAAATTTTGATCTCATCACAAACAAAAAGGGCACACTTTTCAGTGTGCCCTTCTGTTTACTGGTGGAGCCGGCGGGAATTAGACTATTGTTGGAAAGCCGTTAAAGTAAAGTGTTTCAGCTTTGTGTAGCAATCTTCATACCCCTAAGTTCCTCCCCATCAACGCTGCTTGGGGGGATGCAAGTGAACAGTCGTGGACGTTGCAACGAATTTTATAGGCAAGGCGCAAGAGTCAAGCTCAGTGCTGAGCACAATGACGGCTCCCACCACGGGTACGTGCGACATAACTGCCAAAGGTATAAGACCGGATAGCACCGTAAACAAAGCCCAACTTACACACGCGGTACGCGAACTTCTAGTACAACGACTATAACCGGGAACCTAGGCCTGCTGGTTCGGTATCGGGAGGTTCCTTTAGCATGCAATGTCGATTCGTATGTTAAATAAGGCACTCAACCACAGCCACAAGCGTCAGCCCCTGCTTCGCGGGCAGCATACTCAACCGACTGCAGATTTCCTCGGATAATACAAGGTTGTTTCTGAATTGGCTGCGTTTCAGTTCCTTGAGTTCCTCAAGATAGAATCACTTTTCGTCAAGTTTGGCGAATTTTGAGGCTTCCACACGCTGTCCGGTAAAGGCGCTGCAGGAGTGACTAGAATTGGCAGGAATTACCTCAGGCGAGGTATTCCACGCAGTGCGCAGACAGGACGAGACCGGTTTGCAGTCCCACCCAATCAAGAAGCAACCCAGCTCGGTTGCTAGAGCACGCAATGAGTTGACAATTGAACCCTTGCTAGGGCACCCGAATGGCATCACCTATCTTAATAGTGATGTTATTGATGGTGAATACGTCCCCTGTTACAGGACCAACGCGACCAATTGGGCGACTTATTCATTGCCGGTTTGTGTACCGCTAGACCAACCCAAATTCACGAGGCTATATAATCAAGAGGTACATCATTCAACTCTTTCTCTAACAGTCCAAAAACTGTCTCCTCGTATCCAGTGAGTGCGCCCTGCATATTTTTTGAGGATAAATTGGTATGTGATCTTATGAGTTTCAAAACCCCATAACTAACAGGTTTGGAAACTTTAATCTTCTCTGTGTTCTCACTACATAGCCCTGTTTTGCTGAGGACCCTTGCAGGGAGCACATAGTTACAGAGAAGTGGGGCTAAATCCCCCTCTATCACTCCTGCCAGCATAGGCGATTTTGTAGAGTTGAACTTAATGCCATCGTACTGCGACAATCTCCCGGAAATAATCCACTCCAGCAGTAGTTGCGGGAATATGTATTCCGGCTTAAATACGCTATCTTGGTGAAAAACCTTAATAGAGCAGCAGAAAATAAGTGGCCAAAGTAACAGGTAGTCCGTCATCAAATACTCAAAACTCTTCGACACTTCTTCGGTAAGCTTGGTTCGCATAAGAAAAGTCTTGCCTGACCAATGATCAAGTGCCGTATTTATCTCTTGCGGCGTTCTGCTTAAGTCAATGAAATGATGTCCGCTAAGATCAAACTTCGCGACGAAACAGGATTCAATATTCGGTCGCCCCATCTCCTCCCAGCACCCATACACGCTATTCCCGAAATATAGGCATGGAAAACCAGTCAAGCTGAATCTGTTGTTACCAATGAGATGCCTTTTTTCAAACGGAATGTGGAACATTTCTTTTTCCGAAAGTGGCGCGTTATATACATCCGAGCCAATCCGCATTCGATATACAATTCCTGTCTCAGTGGGGCTGAGGTAATGGTGGGTAAGTGACTTGAAAGTTGAAAATGCCATTCCCAGCCGAGGAATGATCCGCTCCTCCAGGGACTCGTACGCTCGTGATCGCTTGCCGCTGAGGGCGAGTTCAAATAATTTTGGAAACTCCCTGTAAAACTCCACAACACTGGGTATTACAGCTGCCGATATGCTGTCAGACCCAATTCTCCGGCTCTCCACATAGGAAATTACCTTTTCGAAGCAGGAGGAGATATGATCGTAAAAGTCCATCCCGTTCCACTGGGTAATTGTCTTGAAGATTTCCGGGTCGAAAAAATTACGAAATTTTGAATAGTAATCAACCAGCTCGTCGATTTCGACATCATCCAAATACGGGGAAAGAGCTTTCATAGTCAGATTGGTATCCAATTACCTTGTTCTGTGAATTATAGCGACACTCACCGGTCCCCTGTAACACTTGCTCGTGATGCCGAAGTGTGCAAAAGTTGCAACTCGTTTCGGGTGAGTCGCTTTGGTTAAGTTTCAACTGGTGAAAAACGCCATTATCGCTAGCTAGTATTCATTATTGTACGCGTACGAAAGAGCTGGCGTCAGTAAACAGGCTGACTAACCGCTGTGCGGTGGCAAGAGTTAGATAGCTGCTTGAATGGTGACGTATGCAACGGAAATCACTCGATACCATTGAACAGGGAATTGAATTCATTTCTGAGGCACACACATACCTCGCGCAACACTGCGGTCGCAGCATCGAACCAACGTTCTGCGCCCCATGATCTCAACAAGATTGCGCTCGGCGTGGCCTGTTTCAATGGCATACAGGGAGACATGAGAGCCGTCCCTCTTGGTGCGATGCACAGTTTCCACCACTCGTTAACCTTACGTAGCTCGACTTGTCAGTTATCTACGATCAATTCGAATGGCAATTCCGCCTACCGAGCTAAGCCAGCGGTTTACATCAATTGTCAGGTCGGTTACAGCTATCTAGTGTCCACCCCGAAGCTGCACTCCCCTCTTAGCAGAGTCCAGGACACCCTACTCCCCCACCTCATCCCCAACCAACTACGCTTGCCTGAAGCCCAAGAACTGGTGGGGAAAGCCTTGCCATGACGGAAGACCAGCTGGAACAGGAAACCTAGGCTGGCTGGCCGATGTGCACTACACCCTTCGTAGCGGTCCCCATATAGCCCACGATACCGCTGTTGAGTTCATACTTATGCAGGCAGAAACCTTAGGGGATGAGTGGTTAGCCTAACATCTTTTCTACAAACAAAAAGGGCACACTTTTCAGTGTGCCCTTCTGTTTACTGGTGGAGCCGGCGGGAATTGAACCCGCGTCCAGCGCATTTAGCCACTCAAGATAGTGCAGGAACTTCAACGGCTTACATTGATGCTTTTTGCCGCCTTGCCCCTTCGGTGTGAAATCGGTGTGAATTGATGCGGTCAACTCAGAAAAGTGACATCATCAAACCGCAGACATCTAACCAAGTTAATGCTCTTGCCGAATCTTTCTGCGTAAATCCAATAGCAAAGTTAGAGCAATATGGGCAGGTATGAAAAGAAGCCATGATGGATCTAATTTGTCTGCGTGGACTGCTACAGTGATGCACCCATAGAACCATGACGGGCCATGGAATAAAATAGTCGGCCTGCGCATACTCACCTCACTCGACGTGAACCATCATACGACGCCTCACACGCTAACCCTGCCACTCGCCGCCTGTCAGCTTCTGCTGCGTAGATTTCCGCCAGCCCATCAAGCTCTCCAAGCAACTCGGTAAACATTCGGATGGCGGTGTCTGCTGCCTCGCGCTCTGCGGCAGCGGTGGCAAGCGCAACGTCTCGCCTGTAGCGGGCAGCGTATTCTTTTGCGGCGTCCCGCACGCGCTGATCAGCAGTACTACGCTCAGTAATAGCAATTTGCTCAAGCTGCTCTTGTGTCTCACGATCTCTAATCTCCATTGCTTCGGTTAGTTCATGCTCAATCTGACGGGCCAATGCTTCTGCGTGAGCCACATCCGTCATGCGTGCGGCTAGCTCTAGTGAGTGCTGTGCCTTTAAATCGGAAAGCCGCGCCTCATACCGCCAGCCCTGCACCCACCACCCAGACAAAAAAATAGCCGCTGCAATAGCGGCCCCGGTTAATCCAGACTTGATAGGCATAGCTTCTTCCTGTCTAGGGCGCGGTTATAAAGCCCACGGTAGAACTGTTGGCCAACGTAAGACCAAACAGGCCGACCGCTTGGAGCATGGGCAAAGGCATCGCATGCTTCCTCCCATCTCCCCTCCCACATCAAGCCAACAGCCCTGCTTGCGCACGTCCGTGGATTTCCATAGTGATGACCCATATCGCTAGCTGCATCAAACGCCCCTTGCTTGATATCTACAGGTAAGCATTCAGCCAGAGAAATTTGCCCCTTCTCTGTAACGATACGCTCCACTTCTTCGCACTTTTCTGGCGACCAATAATCCCCAATAACGATAGGCTCGTTTACTGTGTGTTTGGTTAGCCCTCGGCACACTGTAGGCAGGTTGCCAGCTAGTTTGTCTGGGTACACAATGTTCTGGCCCTCCCCTTCCCAGCGGCTAAGCATGTTGTTTAGGTCGTCACTATAAAGAGTCAGCGATCCAGCTGCGATCGCTACAGCAGCAGTCATTGCTTTAGTTCTTAGATCCACGCCACCACTCCTTTATTCTTAGCCACCGCCCTTGCACACAAACATAGATGCGACTTACTGCCCTATGCAACTCTGGCAACTTCGTCACAATCAAAATGACCACATACAACGCCCACAAGATCAGCACCAACTCTTGCAACGTCCATCCATAAATTAAAAAAGCCGACCCCGTAGTGATCGGCAGATGCATCGCATCGTTGTGCATCGTTCTTGTCCTTTGGGGCTGCATAGTGGCCTCCAATAAAAAAGCCCACCACAAAAGTGATGGGCATAAAACCGCATGGCGGTGTGATTAAGCTATTGCATACTCGCTTTTGAGCTTGCTAATCAGCGCCTCAAGCGTCACATCTGACAATGCTGAGTCATACACCAACACTCGTCTGATTACGCCTTTAATCCCCTGATCGCCTGCAATAAACGTGCCATGACGATAGGCGAGAGAAATACCACTGTATGATTCTCCTTCGGATAAATTCACTTTCTCCGAAACGCCGCCACTATGTGCGATACGTGAGTTTTCGCCGTTGTATGAAGCACATAATACAAAATCACCCGATGGGATCGCTCCAATATTTACGCTTGGCGTGGGCATAGAGTAAAAATTATTATTTTGCGCCCTCACCCCTCCCGTTGCCACCGGGTTCGATGCCGACGAACCAAGCAATCGAGCCCCACTGTCGCCGCTGTATGTGCTCGGCGTCGAAACCTCAGAGCATACTGTCGCAATCGTATAACCGTTTGGCGTTAAAAACCTCGGGATGGT
This sequence comes from Alcaligenaceae bacterium 429, assembly GCA_004791645.1. GTDB lineage: Bacteria > Pseudomonadota > Gammaproteobacteria > Burkholderiales > Burkholderiaceae_B > Paenalcaligenes. Next base: position 12,401 of record SRSN01000013.1, on the reverse strand, counting down.
GGTCAAGTTCCTAATCATGTCCCCACCACTAAACAGTACCCCTGGGTTCTGATTTTGGTTGGTAAATCTTGGTTTTACCAAACCGGAGGAGGCTTGATTGAGTGAGCTGTGGCCCCTGGCTTTAAAGTGTGAAAACTTCGCAACCCAAGCCTCTATTTCAGCTCCTTCTTGTAATGAAAAAGACCGAGCATCAAAATCAAGTAGTAGCAGGCTATCGAAGTCGACAAAAATTGGAGTGTCTGGAAGCGGGTTTGTAAGCACACCCGATGCCTTTAGGAATGTAGCCATATTAGTACCAACCCATAGATTCAAAAAAAGGCTTAATTAGAAAATTTGTCACTGCGTCGTATGCAGCAGCGTTCATGTGCGCCGAGTCCTGAGAAAGGGATGGCGGCTTTAATCCTTGTGACTGCTTATCTAAATCTTCTTGCGTGGGTGTGATTCCTGTATCAACCCACACCCGCTCAGAACAAAGGTATTCACTCACATCAATAAAGTAAGAGCCGTACTTCTCCTTAAGCCCCTTATTCACAATATCTACGCATTGGTAAGCAGTCCCCCCCAAGGGGGTCTGCGTGTTCTGGAAGTGCCCGATCACCAGCACTCTCTTCGCTGTGGGGCTTAAATACTCGATTGCTCGTGCATTTTCCTCAATTACCCATTGCGCTGCGTCTAGGCCTGATGCGCTTGTTAGTGTGTTTTTCCCTATATTTAGCAAGCAAACTGATGCTCGCTCTGATGTTCCGTCGATGGGCGTCATCGGGGCGGGCCCATTGAGGATTATCGGCTCCCCTTCGGCCTCCCTAGTAAAACGAACAGTCCTTCTATCTGAATCCAGCGTCAACATCCCGCGCACTCCAGCCACATAACCAACAAAAGCCTTCAAGCCCAGTTGTGACCTATCCCGAAAATTTATTGAAACGGCAACGCTCTCGGTGTCTGCTGGAATGACATTACCTGGAAACCCTAGAACTGCTTTCCTACTGCCAATTCGAGCACATGTCTCGTCTAGTCTCTCAGCGGCTTTCCCTCCTTCGTATAGCGTGGCTCCGTATGTTGCGGCCAACGCGGCAACAGAAGCGTGAAAGCCCTGTGCTGTTGACGACCCCCAGAGCGCCCACCTTGATAGATCTGCATTCATCGGCAAAAACTCCCCTGCCCTGTAATGCATATCCTTGGCTCCGCCTAGCGCGGTGGGAAAGATTTCATGACCCGCACTGACCTGTGTATCTATTGCCTTTATTCTTTTCGCTAATCTTTCAACAACAAACTGGGAAAGCTGACCAGTGCTGTCATCGACAGTGAGGTCTGTCATTCTCCCTTGGTCATCAACTATTGAGAAAAACACCCCGGAGTAGTCAACGTCCAGCCTTCCTACTGCCTTATTGATGTGCCTCATCGCTACCTCTGTTGGACCGCCATCTTTTGAGTTCGCACCGATCCACGTCGCACGCCCCTCATTGTCTGTAACGACAAACAGCACCTCTGCAGCTTCCATGCTCTCCTGCTTGTTGAATTTCTGGTCTACTGCTTGCGATAGGCTATCCAACTCTCCTACGGTTACCGGTTGAACCTCAGACCAAACCCACTGTGAGCCGTCCGAAACCCAGTATCCATTGTTGCTAGCCTCAGGATCATTTGTTACCTGGGCAACTACCCCCTTCGGCTGCGGACCGGCAGCACTCATGTCTGCGCGAGTAAGATACGACTGCATATCAGCCGCCAGCCGCGCCAACTCCATCACACGCTCGCGCCACTTCAAAAGATTTTCGACATCTACGCCTTCGCGGTTCGGGTTAGGGCCGCCATCAATGCCATCATTGATAAAGCGCTTAAACACATCACCGTCGCCACTAAACCCCTGCATTCTTTGCGTAGTCGGTAAGCATTTCTCTGCCATTATTTCCACCCATAAAAAAACCCGCCGAAGCGGGTGTCTGAAAGTTGTTTTGTTTTACTGCCGGTACATACCATCTTTGCTGTAGTACTCACTGGCATAGTTAATCGCGCTGATACGCACATTGTGACCATCGATCTGCTCTTTAGATGTCAAGATGAAAGGCTGCGCCTGACGCTGCTCTTCGCCGCTACCAATGATGTAGCCTGTAGGTTGAGCGCTGGCAGTAACGATCGGTACTCGCGGTGCTCGTGACAGCACAGCCGTAAACTCATTGCCACCCGACACAACCGGTATGCCTTCTGTTTGTCCGTCTGAGTTTTGAACAAACATCATGTGCGGACCTGTTTGGCTCCAATCCATCGGCTGCGATAAGCGCACCACCAAACCTTCGACTGCCATGATGTAGCCGCCCTGCTCGCCTGCCCGCGTCGTATCTGAGCACCTGATGCGCTGCCCGAGTACTAATAGATCAGCCTCTCCCAAACAGTCTCGCTCCATCGTCGTGTGCTTGTGCTGTATCTTGTTCCAAGCCCGCCATGCGTGAACCATTGCCTGCCTATGGCTACGCACACCAACCGACTCAACCTTCTGCGGATTAATCGCACCCATGTTAGGCAGGTAGATGGTTAGCACTGCATCATCGTCTGGCGACACATACTCATACTGCACCCCGTCGTAGCCTTCCTTGGGGCCAAAAGAAAAGGCTCTGGATTCAGAGCCTGGTAATGTGTTGCGATGGTTGAATAGCAGGACGCTTTCGTCTGTCTCCCGCTCAAAAAAGAGCCGAAGCCTACTTCCCCGCCTGTACGCCTGACAAAACACAGCGCTGGCTATGGCTTGGAAAGTTTCTTCAAATGACATCTCGGCTTTGTCGAACGTGTACGAGAAATCGCCTGCCTCAGAAAAGCCAAAGTAGTCCACGATATCCTCATGTGTCGCATAAATACCATCTATATCCAGCTCACCGACCTCTCTATTACCAATCCTTGGGTCAAGCGCCACAGCACACAGAATGTCTGCAGCGCTGTTAGAGGAATGAAGGCTGGCGCTAAAACCACCACTCTCACGTCTTGGTATGAGGCGCGTAACGAGTAGATTTAACTTCCTTTCCTTCGCTGCCAACGCCCCTTCAGTTGCCATCGTGACAGACTGCACAGTCGTTACATCGCCAAAGTGGGGCTCTGTTACCTGCTTAGCAACATACAGATCACGCCACTTAATCTCGTCTACAACAGAGCCTTCAAACGATGTGTTGGAATCGGATGTGCGGCGTGCACGAATACGCCAGCGACGAGATGTTTCAGTTAGGTTTAGCCTGCCTGTTAACGCTCTCGTGCTGCGTGACGTTGCTGACCCGATCACCGTAGTAGACAGGCTATGCAGTGCACCAAAAGGATTGCCCTGCTCATCCACCGCTTGTGCCTGCAACTCTATCCCTACATCAGTTCGATACTGCTGCCGGCCATTATCTAGGTACAAGCCATTCAAAGCCAAGAAGTTAGCAATCAGCTGATCCGGCGCATCCAGCGACTCAACTAGCATCCAGCCAATCCACCGCTCTGCCTGCGCTTGGACTGTAGCGCGAATGCTTGGCGTAATACCGCCATGCTCATCACGTAGCACGAGCCAATCCGGATTCACAGCCTCAGGATTAGACAGTCTGATTTCATTCGCTGTTATCGTATCGATCGAGTAACTGCCCGATAAATCGTAAAGCACCTCGCCAGATGGCCTGCTTAGAATCGGGTTGCCTGTTGCGATGGAGGGGTTTAAGCCTTCGTGTGGGTACGGCCATAGGTTCTCATTACCAACAATATCAAAACTGATGGTGCTAGTTGGCACGCCTTGATTCCAGCTTACCGATACACCGATCACAGAGTAGATGCCATTGATAATGGTTGATCTTGTAACCGTACCGTCGGTGTCGCCTGCCCCGCTCACGTATGACCACACAAAATAGCCATTCGTTATCTCGACCACTTGGCCAGCCTCAAACCTATCTGATAAATCCACCTCTGGAAATCTCAGCGTGCCAGGGCCAGACCTCGGGCCTGCTTTGTCTGCGCTCACGTCTATAGGGTGGCTGTAGGTAAACAGGCCTTGCGACACCGAAGCACCAGACACTGCAATCACATCACCCGATACAAACAGTTCGCTGAAGTCTGTGCTCGGGTCATCGCTACGAATGATGTTTGGGTATTCAAACACCATTGGCGAATGTACTAGCCGTGCCCAGTTTGGAGCAAGTAGCGTTTGCCCATTCACACTAGATGTACGTTTTACTGACAGCACCGGCGTATTGATGGCATTACCAATACGAAGCTGTGGTGCACCGCTATTAGGCGATGTATTAGGCCCGTACACTTCCACAGACATACCTGCGATCTGTGCAACTGGCGTTTCATCTTCACGCACATCATGCACTTCAAACGAGCCACGGCCGACACACATGTAGGCCACCTCTTTTTCAACATGGTTATCGAAAATAAGATACGGCACAGAAAGCAGGTCAGGCGTACTGCGAACCGTCCCGAAAATATCAGGTATCCGCCCATTTACGCGCTCACGATTCGCTCTTGCAGATAGACCGTTGTTAGGCGACTCCGCATTCACGTTGCGCTGGGCTACGTTCGGAATTTTTGTCTGGAACAGCATCATGCTGGCTACAGACAGCACCGCCGAGATTGCTAGCGGTATCCAAACCTCTGGCCCTTGCGGCTCAATCACTAGCCAAAACGGGCCATCAAGGCTGGCCAGCGCCTCTTCTGCCTCTTTACTAGTAGGCGTTACGTCTGTGTAATCCGAGATGTATTGGTTATAAAGCCTAGCACCCACTGGTGCCCTGCTCCCAAACTCACTACGCAACAATCCAATCAGATCATCGGTTTCATGGCGTGCTATCTGCGTAGGTTCCAGCACGTTACGGATGATGTTAACGACGATCATTGATAGAACCTCATATCAAAGTAAACAGCGGTATAGCAATCAAAGGGCAAGAACTCTGCGCCGCGCTCACATAGGTGTAAAAGCTTGCGATCTTTACACACGCCTATGTGCACCTCACCGCTGCCCGTATCCATAAGCACAATAGATGGCTCTCGTGTTGGCCCTTCTACACGCTTAAACCCTCGAATAATCGTGCGAGCGCCCAGCACATCAGGCTCCTTAACGCTGCCAAGCCTCGCATCACCCGTCAGCAACTCCCACGCCTTGGCTGCAAAATGCAGGCAGTTATTCTGCTTACGGTCGTAGACTTCATGAAGCAAAGCATCAATCACAAGAACCCTCTCAGCATTGGGAACCGTTCTAGCGTGTACGCCTCGCCAGTGCGCGTTAAGTTTAAATACGGCGCAATGGCGTCAAACGATGCGCCATCTCGGGTACGGGTGATTTCATCTGCCTGCATCACGATTGGCCCAATCATCGGCGCATTCAGTTTGTCTGAGCGCCACGCACGGTAAATCACCGTTGGTCTGATGTGACTTGTGCCTGCATCCACTACCCTCTGCAGCTCATCAGGAATAATCTCGCCTAGATCGCCCAAATCAATACGCATGCCAAAATCTAGATCGCCGCGTGAGTCTTTTGGTTTAAATCGAAGGGGTAGGTACTCGTACTCCTGCACCGTACCGTCGCCATGCCCCAACGCCTGTCGCTGCATCCAAGGGTTAGGGTTACGAACCAGATAGTACGTGCGAGAAAAAGAGGGGTGGCTAATTACCAACCCCTCTATGCGTGATACAGAACGTGGTGCGCTAAAGAAATACTCAGCTTCGGACATAAACCAAATCCTCATTCACAACCTTGCTTAGCGTATCCATCACCAAGCACGCATCATCACCATAAAAAGCGTCCATTGCAGCGCGTGATGCCCACTCGTCGCTGCAGGGTGATACGAAGTTAGGTAGGACTTCGAGCTGCGCTGAGACAACAAATTTCAAGCCATCCTTTTCAGTAAGCTGAATGGAGCCTGGAATGAACGTCGCTCTGTACTCGGCTGGATCTGTTGTCTCCAATGCCAACTCGATACTAAACGGATCTCCACCTGAACGAACCCAATTACGAATATGCCCCATAAAGAGATCGTAATTACGCCCCCTAAGCACCCAGCTTGCTGTAACTATGGATGGGTTTCCTGTAGTGTCTAGCCTGCTGTAACTCGGCCCACCAGAAACGCCAGTAGAAACAATCCCATCCGCAAAGTCCGCAGCATAACCAGACTGCTGAGGACAAAAAGGAAACTTAGGTAAACAATCCACACTTACCTCCTATTTGGAGTGACATTGAATTTTTTAGCGATACCGCCACCAACTCGTGAGTTGTTTCCTGCCAAATCCCTTGCCACTACCTCCGGTGCTTTTCTTGTTACTGCATCCTCAGCGATTAACACTATCTCATCGCGAGTAACCGACTGAAGGCTGTACTCTTGTGGTGTCCCGTTGTTATGAATAACAATCTTCGGCATTACAACTCCTTGCTGACTAGGGGCTGTCGCCAACCTAGGATTACCAGCCATACCACCAGAAAAATGACCTTTTTCTAGGATGCTTCGACGTAGCGCATTAAACCCAGTTTCACCACCTATAGCGCGAATCTCATCAGCACTTAAAACACCCTCCCCTTTATGAACGATACCCGCCGGCTCGTACTTACCGCCATCACCCGTATAGCCACCAGAAGACCAAAGCTTAGTCAGCCCCGATAAACCCTTGCCTACTACAGCAGAGCCACCACCAAACCAGCCTCCCACCATCCCTGCTAGTGGACCGGTGATCGACTGCTGAATCACGATACGCACCATGTCTTGGATGATGCTATCGGCTAGGCTCTTAAAGTCCATCTTGCCCTTGGTGACAAACTGCGTCAGAGCATCTTCCATGCCTGTAAAGACATTGCCCATAGCATTGCCTATGGAGTCATAGACATTCGCTGCTTCATCCGCATAGTTTCGTAATGTGTCTAGCGCCCCCAGCTTCCAGTCGCCCTGAATTGCTAGTTTCTTGTCGTGAAACTCACGCACCATTTGCAGTTCTTTTTCCTGCGACGCTTTAATGGCCGCCAGATCTGAATCAGAAAGCCCCTGAGCAGAGTTCCTACGTGCCTCGATCAAACTGCGATAACGATCCTCAACCTTCGCAAGATCAGCATTAAGCTCTCGTATTCTGTCGCCTTGACCAAAAGACTCAAGCTCTCGCATGAACTGGATTTGGCTAACGGATCGCTGCTCACGCAGGTCACCAAGAATGCGCTCCATCTCTGTCTGCTTCTTGGTGCTTTCCAGCGAGTTGGCGTAGGTCTCGTTAATGCTTTTAAGCGCCTTGTCGTAATCTTCGACAGAAACCTTGCCAGCTTTTCTTGCGTCACTCAGCAAGCTAAGGTTTTTCTTCAGATCCTCTAGAGCTTTGTTTTCAGGTAGATGAGTATCTAGCAAAGACTTCATGGCCGCCGCGTAGTCATTGACAGCCTTCGCTCCACCTTTTGTGCTGCTAGTGGTATTAGCGAAGATATTTTTAATCTGCGCCTCAGCCTCTTTACTGACTGCTATGGCCGCCTCGGCCTGATCAAAGCCTCCTAGAATGCTCTGGAGAATTCCGCTAGCAACATCGCCAGACACCTCACCGGTAGCAAACGCATTAGTAGCAGCAATAAGTGCACTGGTCTTGATGGCCAGCAACTCAACCTTTTGGCGCTCAATGTCTAACGCTCTGATATTGTTCTGCGCGGCCTCAATAGCTTTCTTGTCTTTTTCCTCAATGGCAGACTGAAGCTTTTTATACTCATCGGCCTGCGCACCGACAATCCCCGCCATTGCCTTCTGTACTGTATTGGCACCAGCTTGCGCTGCCTGGAACTCTGCCAACTGCCTGGCGTTCAGTCCAATAACGTCACGAACACCTGTTAGCTTCTTGAGGTATTCGTCCCACTTTTCGATGCCAATTGCTGCATTGAGGTTGGTTAGATCACTCACACTCCCCTGCGCTGCGGCCCCTAATTCCTCATATAGTTTCTTCACGGCAGAAAGCTTTTCGGACTCATCGTTGGCTTTCTTCTGAGCTTCTGCAAAATTCGCGGCCGCCACTAGCCACTTATTTAACACGCTCTGGGGAATGTCTAGCTTACTCCCCATTCCATTGATCACCGCATCAAGCTCTTCCCCTTTTTTCTCCGCTTGATTCAGCGCCTCAATCATCTCAAACAGCCCGTCTTTGGCGGTACGGAATTGTGGCAAATCAGAGGTTTCAATATCTCTTAAAAGTCTTATGAAAGCCCCCTCCGCTTTCTCTGCCGATTCCTCTACTATTTCTGCGTATTCAACCAGCTTTCCCGCCATCTGGGTTCTGCCAAGCTCTTTGAATTTCCCCACAACATCATCCAGCGGCTGCGTCATTTCCTCTAAAGCCTTTGTTGCTCCCTCGGAGCTTCCTTGGAAATAAAAAAATGCAGATGCTGCAAGCCCCGTCGCAAGAGTTATAGCTCCAATTGGGCCACCAGCTAAACCAAGCATAGAGGCTCCCAATCCCCTGTTTGCTACGGTCAATGAGTTAGTAGCCACCGCAAGCTGCTTCTGAGCAGGAATAAGCTGAGTCTGAACCAAAGTTAGGCGCTGCATTCCAGTGGCCGATGCTACAGCCGACTGCGCTTCGGCAAGCCTTGCCTTTGCAAAGATTTCTGACGCTATCGCAGCTCTTTTTGTTGCTGCCGCTTCTGCAATCTTGGCTGCAGTTAGTTTCCCCGTTTCAATCAGAGCTAGTGTCGTCTTAGCTGAATATGCGGCAAGGAAACTCCCCCCTGCCACCAGCCCAACATTTAAAACCCCATCGAGATTATCGCCTAAGAGTCCCAGACTAGCAGCGAAGGCAGCCGTCGCGCCACTAGCTTCATTTTTCCAGCCGATGTATTCAGTAAACACCGTTTTGAGGTTTTGCATGGCATCTCTGACGGTAGTTGGCATCCCTTCAACCGCTGCCGTAATCTCACGATTACCTTCTACCAATGCCTTTGCCATATCTTTGGCTGATAACTTGCCTTCGATGCCCAGTCGTCGAACCTCATCCGCACTTTTACCCATGCTTTTGGCGAGCAGATCAACGACCGTATCTGTTGTGCTGTAGATAGTCATCCACGCCTGAGCATCCACCCTACCGCGTTGCAGAGATTTTGCTAATGCCTCCATAGCCGCTGCACCGCGCTGTGCGTTTGCCCCATTCACCACAAGCAAGCCAGAAAATGTATCAACAGCATCAATGCTCTGATCTAGCGATAGCCCCATATCTCGCAAGACTGGGGACATCTGGATGAAACTTTCGCGGGTTTCATTAATAGCGCGGAAGGTTGTTTGAGCAGACTGTGCCATACGCTTTTGCACATGCTCATATTCTTCTGTGCTGCTGGTTGCCATCTTGATACGACTGGCATACTGCCCCCACTCATCAGCCACATCAATGATAGCCATCGTTGATACACCACCAAATGCCGCGATAAGGCCTCGCTTTATGGTGGATGCCGCAGCATCGGCTTGTGATGCCATCCGATTCATTGATCGCTCAACCTCTGCGTTCGATTTGGTTGCACGTATGCCGGCATCCTCAAGCAAGCGCATGACCTTCGCTAGTTCCTCAACGTTCGGTTTTGCTTGGCGACTATCAACTACCAGCGATAAACGGCTTTCTTGTGTCATTTCTTTCACCCATAAAAAAAGCCCACCGAAGTGAGCCTTGTTGATTTATTGATAAACGTTACGTTATTTTTCGATCTTGCCTGTGGTGTCCATATTTTTTGGGCGACCTTCTAAAATTAAGAAATCCATAATCGCCGACCTACTAGAGATATGCACCCCTCGATTCAAGCTTGCGCCTATAAGCATTGGTTCTGAGTCCACGTAATACCTACAAACAGCCTTGCCTCTTTTGGGCAATAACTCACCTTCATCTGTATAGTCTATTGAGATGAAATACTGCTTCGGGGGTTTGTCGAGGTCGCCATACAGAAGATTAATATAGGTTAATTGAGTAGAGCCTAGTGGTTCCTTATAGTAAAACTCAAGCTCTTTGATTGCCTCTTCTTTCTTAAGCTCCGCGTGAAGCATTGATATTGTATTTATCTGCACTTTTCTAGGATTGACTGACGATATTTCCAGCAGATCCTTGCATGCAACCTCCATATCATTTTCTTTTGAGCCACACCCAGCCAATGCCACAACACACAGCATTCCCAATGCCGCCTTTTTCATCCCCATCCCCTCTCAAAAAGATACAGGGATGATAGCAGCACAAATAGCCACCGCGAAGGGTGGCTACTGTAGGTTGTGGCAACTTAGGAAAATTAGTGGAGCATTACACTCGTGACAGGTACGGCTGCTTTTTCTGCAAGAGTGTCTAGTATTGCTTCATCTATGCTATCTGGCATGGTGGATACCGCAAACACCAGATCGACGAGAATGGCGGCAGCTTCACCTCTATCGGTGTCTCTTAGCTGAACGATCAACATATCCTCCAGATCAGACCCACCATCGCTGCGTAATTTGCATACAAGCGGCATTACTCCATCAAGCGTAGATACAACCGCGTCTCTGATGATTTGAGCGCGCAACCGAAGTTCATTATCACCGCCCTGCATAAGCGCTCTTCATTTCCAGTTGCTGCGGTAAATGCGCACCCATACTCACATCTCGCAGCTCAATGTTTAACCGCTTAGCAATAACTGTTAAGCCCTTCGGCGTTATATGGCAGTAAGGTTTCCGTATCTCCTGCCCTATATTCTCGTCTGTATATCGCGCCTCTTTATAGGATAAATAACCACTTCGCTCATGTCGGTCATACCCTACTAGGCTTCCGTTTTGCCGATACACCCACCCATTTGCTACCAGCCACGCTGTTAGATAGGTTCGCTTCACACCAAGCACTTTTGATGCCTGAGTAATCGTTAGGGTGTCTTCCGCCGCCGCAATACGATCAAACGCCAGTGCCTTTGGTTCCGTAATCGCCAATACCTCTGCCTTGGCTTGATTTTCTAACACTAAGCGATCACGCTCTTCAATCGCCTCTGCTGCTAGACGTAGCGCTTCTGGTAACGACTGAGGAATAGAAACTACTGCTTTGGCCTGACGTTCGCACTCGATAAAGTATTGCCGCGCCTCTTTTCCCTTATGGTTGCGCTCTACCATTGATAACTCTTTCGCCATATCTAGAGTAACGAAGTAATCATTTTGTCTTCCACCGCTCGGTAATTTTCTACCGACCGTTGTAAAGTCCTGATTTTCAACGAATTCAAAATCATCAATACGGTTTTTAATCCAATTTCGAAACTCAGATCGAACCTCTAGGTAAGCATGAAGGTCACGAGCGTTAACGGTCTTGACTGCCTCGCCGCCGATATCACCAGCGCTAACAGGGATCAATGTTTTGATATTGCTCATGCCTCGTCCTCCGCATATTCCAGAAGTTCGCCAACCAAGTCGACCTTTTGGACAAACCGCTCAAGTTGATCTCGCAAATATCCAGTGACCTTATCTACGCTCATGATGCAAAACGCTACGCCTTGAGCTTCAAACAAGTCCTCAGCCATATCATTGCGGCAAGCATAGTGTGTCGTTGAGAGCTTATGCACTTGGCGCTGCAAGGCAAAGCCCGCCATCAAAACATGACCAAACCACTCACCTTCGTCTTGGATGCTCTGCATCTCCGACACAATGCCGGTCACTCTCGCTTCAAGCATTTTCCGAGAGGTTGCTGAGACAGACTGGAAGCTAGTAGCTGTAGATGCTTTCTTGCGAACGTGTGACTTAACTGCCGCATCTATGGCCTCAACAGGTACGCCGTCGATCATTGGTGGCGGCATAACTTGCTTGCTTGATGCTGCATGCTGTAAACTTGACATGTCAGTTTTCCTTTGCTAATTGGTCTTCTGATTTAAGCGCCTCAGAACTTCGACCTTCTGGGGCGTTTTTCTTTGCGCTTTCTTCAAGCTCCCGTAAAATGCTCACAATCTGATTGTTCATTGATCTGCTATTCTTAAGCGCTAACTGCTTAAGCCAATCCCGCAGAGCAACTGGCATTCTTAATGTCAGCCCAACCGTTTCTTCCATAGCGGCTCCAAAAAAGACACCAGAGTAGTGTCATTGATTTAATTTAATCACGACACCATTATGGTGTCAAGGTGCTTTTATGTCCGACATAGACCAAACAGTACGCATTACCCTTAGACTTCCCTCTGATTTGCACGAAGCGCTAACCAAAACTGCTGAAAAAAACAATAGGAGCATGAATGGGGAGATAGTGGCTTTACTACAAAAGGGGATGGAGCTTGCGCCATTTGATCTTGTTAAGCAGGAGCTAGCGCAAATGATCGCTGCATATAAAGTTATGCACCAAGAAGAAAGGTTTGCGCTTGCTGATCGCGTTAAAAAACTAGGAGGGGCTGAGCAAGTAGCAAAAAGCAGCAGTATCAGCCTGATTCATGACGCCCTCACCCTAGACCCAGAGATGGCTATAGACACTCCTAG
>SRSN01000139.1 GCA_004791645.1 Alcaligenaceae bacterium 429 | reverse complement strand
ATCTATACATACAATTTGAACTGAAATCATTTTTTACTGTACGATTGCAGTGGAAACCATTTGCATATCTTGCTTGATCTGCATGAATACTTACAAGGAGTTTGCAATGAAACGTCCTCTCTTTCGCTCAGCTTTGGCCCTATCACTTGCTTTGGGTAGTGCCGCCCTACTTCCTGCTCACGCTGTCAGCGTGGAAGACCTACAAAAACGCGGCACTGTGCGTATTGCCGTCGCCAACGAAATCCCGTACGGCTATATGGACATGAACGGTGAAGCCAAAGGCCCTGGCCCGGAAGTTGCCGCCGCCATCATGAAAAACTTGGGTGTAGAACGCATTGAATGGGTTACCACCAACTTCGGCTCGCTTATCCCAGGCCTGCAAGCAAACCGTTTCGATATGGTGGCAGCCGAAATGGCCATCTTGCCTGAGCGCTGCAAACAAGTGCTGTACTCCAACCCCAACAGCTCGTATGGCGAAGGCTTACTGGTTGCTAAAGGCAACCCGAAAGACGTGCATACCTACGAGGAATTCGCAAACGGTGATCACACTATTGCCATCATGGCCGGCGCTGACCAATTAGAAATGATGCAAGCTTTAGGGGTAGATGAAAGCCGTTTGGTGACACTGGCTAATAATGCTGATGCTATTTCTGCCGTTTCCACTGGGCGCGCTGATGCCTATGCCGCCACCAGCTTAACCGTCAGTGAACTTGCCTCCAAAAGCGATAAAGTCGAACCAGCGGCCGAATTTAAAGATCCCATTGTTGATGGCGAACCAGTGCGTAGCTGGGGGGGCTTTGCTTTTGCCCAAGATTCCGAAAGCCTACGTGATGCGGTGAATGACGAACTGCGTTCATTTAAAAACACACCAGAATGGCAAGACATACTCTCGCGCTACGGGTTCAGCGATACCGACATGAGTCAATCTAACGAGCGCACTACTGAACAGTTGTGCGCTGGCTGACATGGATTGGCTTAGTTATTTGCCCCCGTTACTTGAAGGGGCTTGGGTTACGGTACAGCTAACGCTGTACTCCAGTGTATTGGGGCTGATCTTTGCCTTTGCTTTTGGGCTAGGCAAGCTCTCCTCAAACTGGGTACTGAAAAGCGTTTCCATCGCCTTTATAGAAATATTCCGAGGCACCTCACTACTGGTGCAATTATTTTGGCTCTATTTCGCTTTACCCGTGCTAGGCGATTATCTAGGCATGGATCTACGCCTTCCTGCCGTGGTGGCTGGCACCTTAGCCCTATCGTTGAATATAGGCGCTTACGGTGCTGAAGTCGTGCGTGGCGCTATACAAGCGGTACCCCCTACTCAATTGGAAGCCGCCCTCGCCTTAGACTTCACACCACGCCAAACCCTATGGCGCATTAGCGTACCCCAAGCCATCCCTGAAATGATGCCCAGTTTTGGCAACTTAGCGGTTCAAAACCTTAAAGACACAGCATTGGTATCACTCATTAGTTTGGGCGATCTCGTGTTCAGAGCCGAACAAATACGCAATTTCACTCAAGACAGCACCACCATCTACAGCCTACTGCTATTGATGTATTTTGGAATGGCCTTGGTCTTAACGGCAGGCATCAAGCTGGTAGAACGCTACGTTTCGCGTTGGCGTCAGGGGGAACTCTAATGTTATTTGGTTATACCTGGGACACCAGCTCCAACTGGGCTTTTGCCGAATCTATTCTGCCCATTCTATTGCAAGGGATGGTGGTCACATTACAAGCCACACTCTTAGGCTTTGTTGTCGCGGCACTGTTAGGGTTGGTACTCGCTGGCCTGAAAAGCGCTCCCTTCAAATGGATATCATGGCCCGCCACCTTTCTGACGGAATTCATACGTGACACCCCTTTATTGGTGCAACTATTCTTTCTGTATTACGTGCTACCTGACTACGGCCTAGTGCTACCTGCTTTTCTAACAGGTGCCTTAGCGTTGGGCTTGCAGTACAGCGCCTATACCGCCGAAGTCTATAGAGCAGGCATTCAATCGCTGGCTAAAGGACAACTAGAAGCGGCTCGCGCACTGGATATTGCACCACTGCGCACCTTTGTCATTGTGGTGCTACCCCAAGCGATCCCTCGGGTCATTCCAGCCTTAGGTAACTATTTAGTTTCGATTATGAAAGACGTGCCGGTGCTATCGGTAGTATCGGTATTAGAAATGTTGAACGTCGCCAAAATCATAGGTGACCGCACGTTTAACTATCTGATCCCCCTCTCTATGGTGGGAGGCCTATACCTGTTGATGACGTTGGTAGCCTCATGGTTGATACGGCTACTGGATCAACGTTTACCAAAAGAAGGAATTCCACTGAAATGACTATCTCTATCCCCGCCCCCGACGACATCATACGATTTGAAGGTGTCAGCAAACGCTTTGGCGACCACACCGTATTGGACCAATTAGACTTTACGGTCAAGCGCGGCGAGAAGGTCACCATCATTGGTCCCTCTGGTTCAGGGAAATCCACCGTCTTACGCATACTAATGACGCTAGAAAACATACAAGATGGCGTAATCTGGGTAGCTGGAAAACCTTTATGGCACCAACTACACAATGATCAGCTGCAACCAGCCGGTGCCCCTCACCTACGAGAGATGCGTAAAGAAATGGGGATGGTGTTCCAGCAGTTCAACCTCTTCCCCCACATGACTGTGAAACGCAATATCACTGAAGCACCAAGGCACGTATTGGGTCTTAGCAAAGAGAAAGCGGACAAACGAGCAGAAGAGTATTTAGAGTTGGTGGGATTATCTGACCATGCCCATAAATTTCCCTGCCAACTATCAGGTGGACAGCAACAACGGGTAGCCATCGCCAGAGCCTTAGCCATGCGCCCAAACATCATGCTATTTGATGAGCCCACGTCTGCGCTAGACCCTGAGTTAGTAGGTGAAGTACTGAACGTGATTCAACGCCTGAGTACTAAGCATGATCTGACCATTTTATTGGTCACGCACGAAATGCAGTTTGCCAAAGAGGTATCAGATCGTGTGTGCTTTTTTGATCAAGGGAAAATGGTAGAAGAAGGCCCGCCAGAGCAAATCTTTGGCGCGCCACAGCAAGCCCGTACACAAGAGTTTTTAAGCAGTTTTTTGCAACACGCGTAATCTCTTACCATTACCCACAAAAAGAACAGGCCCGATTGTCGGGCCTGTTCTTTTTTCAGCATCGTACTAACTGCTACATCAATGGCTGCACATGCTTTCTAGCAGCCACGTATTCAGGACGTGGTGCCAAACCATACTTAGGCTGGCGTAGCTGATTTTCTACGCTGTTATACACCACGAATACATTGGCTCGCGGCCATGGCGATAAATTCCCCGCTGAGGCATGCAGCGTATTGCAATCAAAGAACACCACTGAGCCTGCTTTAGCTTCTACCGCCTGCAGTCCGCCTTGATCCGTAAGCAAGCGCAGACTCAGCTCGTCCGGAACGCCTACCTCTTGCTGGCGCAAAGAGGTTTTGTAGTTTTCCTCTGGTGTCTCCCCTTGGCAACTCACAAACTGTCTATGAGATTGCGGAATCAACATCAAAGGTCCATTACACGCCGTATTATCCGTCAGCAGTACCGAGCAACTCACTGCCCGCATAGCTGGCATACCGTCTTCTACGTGCCATGTTTCAAAATCAGAATGCCAGTAGAACTCTTTGCCATTTAGCGCCGGCTTCAAATTAATGCGTGACTGATGCACATACACTTCCGACCCCAAAATCTGCTTAGCCACATCCAGTACCCTAGGATCCCGGACCATCTGTGCTACAGCTTCGGCCAAATAATGCACACCAAATACGGATCGTAGTATTTGGCTATTCGGCTCTCGCACGCATTCAGGGCGTTTGCGTAGTTGAGGATCGCTCTCTAGCTGCTGCAAGGTTTGCCAGAGTTGCTGAACTTCGTCAGCATCAAACACCCCATCCAGAACCAGAAACCCCTGCTCTTCGTAGCGCTGTAATTGTTGCGCTGTCAGCCCTTGAGCATACTCGCCTTGCTCGTACACCACCGGTTCCTGACGCACAATCAGCGCACCACCGCGGTCCGTTCGTGACACATAAGGATCTGCTACCAACACATTCATCACATCACCTCCACTGGCTACTTAGGAAGACTGCAAGGGGTATACCCCCTTCTCATCGTGTACCTCTTGGCCTGTTAGGGGCGGGTTAAATACACAAATTACCCGCAGCGGTTTTTCACCACCACGCAGCCAATGCTCGTCGTGCTCATTCAAGGCATACACCACGCCATCGTGCAGCGCGTACTTCTTGCCATCTTTGATGGTTTCTATTTCCCCATCACCTTCTATGCACCACACTGCTTCCAAGTGATTCTGATAATGAATGTGTGTTTCGGTACCTGGAAAAATCACCGTTTCATGAAACGAGAATCCCATACCATCTTTGCTGAGCAAGACGCGTCGGCTTACCCAATTGTCGGTACGTACCTCATCAGCAGTGCCTTTTACATCCTCTACATTTCTCACAATCATGTTCTTTCTCCTTAGGTTAGTGGGTTAAGACAGCGCAGCGGTCACGCTGTTTTCAAGAATGGCCAGGCCTTGTTGCAATACCTCATCCTCAATGGTGAGCGCAGGCAACACCTTCACCACTTCGTCTTGCGCACCGGCGGTTTCAATCACCAAACCTCGCTCAAAACATCCTTGCGTAATACGTTCAGCCAAGCCATTTGGCGTACACACCAAGCCCTGTATCAGTCCACGCCCACGTACACTCAGCCCCGCTTCGGGGTGACTCTGCACAATGTTTTCCAAGAAATCCGCTACGCGATCGGCCTTTTGCTGTGTTTGTTGCACAAACTGCCCATCAGACCAGTAGTGTTCTAATGCATGGGTCGCCCCTACAAACGCTAAGTTATTCCCTCTAAAGGTGCCACTGTGCGCACCCGGTTTCCACACATCCAGTTCAGGCTTTAAAAGTAGCAGCGACATAGGCAAACCAAAACCCGATAGCGATTTGGATAGCGTGATCATGTCAGGCTCTATGCCCATACCATCGAAACTAAAGAAGTTACCGGTACGACCGCAGCCTACTTGTATGTCATCAATGATCAACAACATATCGTGCTGCTTGCATAAACCTGCCAGTTCTTGCAGCCACGCTTTAGTCGCCACATTGACACCGCCTTCACCTTGCACGGTTTCCACAATCACCGCAGCAGGCTTATCTAAACCACTGCTAGGATCGGTGAGCATGCGCTCGAAGTAGGCTAGCGTATTGACATCTGGGCCCAGGTAACCGTCATAAGGCAAAAAAGTCACATTACCCAGCGCCACACCAGCAGCCTCACGGAATTTTCTATTGGCAGTCACTGCCAGCGAACCACTGCTCACCCCATGAAAACCATGCGTGAATGACACCACATTGCTCCTACCTTTGACCTGTCGTGCCAGTTTTAACGCGGCCTCCACCACGTTGGTTCCTGTAGGTCCAGTGAATTGCAGTACATAGTCCCATCCACGTGGCTGCAACAAATGGCGCTCTACCGCCTGCATGAACGCACGTTTAGCACTAGTTGCCATATCCAAACCGTGCAATACACCATCAGCGGCAATGTAGTCGATAATTTTCTGTTTCAGAAAAGGGTTGTTATGGCCGTAATTCAGCGTGCCAGCACCGCTAAAAAAGTCCACATACTGTTTGCCTTGCTCATCAAAGAGTATGGAACCTTTTGCTTTGCTAAATACCACGGGAAAAGACCGTACATAACCACGTACCTCGGACTCCATCGTTTCAAAAATTTTAAGATCGGTCACAAGTTCGTTCTCCTTTTTTAGGGTGCATGTTTCCCTCCCACCTGATAGCCAGGTAGGTCTTACACACACCGTGATAAATGTCACCCTCTAACGGGGTGCCTTAGATTGCTGTACGCGTTGGCAAGGGGCCAATGCGCAGCAGCGGTTCTTCTGCATGTTGCTGTGGTCCAAAATGCTCTGTACCAAACCAAGCCTCTTCATTGATGGCGGTGGAGTAATGCTCTGCTACCCGTGCGAACATGGCACGAGAAGCGGGATTATCAGGACTAACCGTCGTTTCCACGTACTGAATGCGCGCAAGTGCAGCCCGCCGCAGCAATCGTTTGAGCATACGTATACCCAACGCGTGACCGCGACACTGCTCATGCACAGCAACTTGCCATACAAACAGCACATCAGATTTAGAGGGAGGAATGTAGGCAGACACAAATCCGACGATGCGGCCCTGCTGCTCTGCTACTAGACTGGTTTGCGAAAAATGCGTGGTGAGAAGAAGATAGGCGTACAGTGAATTTACGTCCAAAGGTGGACACGCCTTGATGAGTTGATGAATGCGTGCCCCGTCTTTCTCTGACGGGGCACGCAGAACAAAATCTGCGTCTGTCTCCGCCGATTTAGCCGGCGACGCCGACTTGGCTGATGTTACGAATGTAGTAGTGGTATCACTCACACGACCAACCCGGATTCGGGAGGAACACCCCCGACCGGGACCTCCAGAATTGGTGTGATGGAATCCAACGGCTCAGAGGCCACTTCAGGATCCGAATCAATTAAGTGAACAATGCGCTCTAATGACAAGGTAATAGTCGCCCTTTCTTGCTCAGGCAAATCATTGAGCGCATCCGCTAATTTCTTCTGCAATGGGGAGGGTGTGTCTTTCGCTAACTGAATACCTTCTTCAGTAGGGGTGACATACACGATACGACGGTCTTCTTTACCGCGTTCACGACGGATTAGATTTTTGTCTTCCAATCTATCCAGAATGCCAACAACCGTACTAGGGCTGACATGCATTTCACGGCTAATAGCCGTTGCCGTCAGTGGCGCCTTATCAATAACCGCACGTAAACAGATCAACTGCGGAGCAGTGATTTTGTTGTACGCCGACAATTGACGTGAGTGCAGTGCAATAGAACGAGTAATCATGCGCAGTGCACGTAGAATGCGCAAATCGTATCCATCTTCAGTCTTCATTGACAACACATAACCCAAAACAAAAAAATAGTTTGAACTGAAATAATATGACTTCTAATAATTTTAGTCAAATGTTACCGCCTAAACGGTTCAAAAAAATGCCGAACATATAGATGCTCGGCATTCTGTACTGCACAGACCAAGCGCTAGTGTTAGCCGCCGGTACCGCCAACGGTCAGACCGTCAATACGCAGTGTTGGCATCCCCACCCCCACTGGCACGCTTTGTCCTTCTTTACCGCATGTACCCACGCCTGAATCCAGCGCCATGTTATTACCAATCATGCTGACTTTATTCATGGCATCAAAACCGTTACCAATCAGCGTTGCACCTTTAACTGGGCACACCAACTTACCGTTTTCAATGAGCCACGCTTCTGAAGTAGAGAATACAAATCGGCCGCTGGTGATATCTACTTGGCCGCCACCAAAGTTAGAGGCATAAATACCGTTTTTCACCGATGCAATAATTTCATCGTGCTCATGCTGACCACTGAGCATGTAGGTATTGGTCATACGCGGCATAGGTACATGGGCGTAAGACTCGCGTCTGCCATTGCCGGTTAACGGGGCATTCATGAAGCGCGCATTGCGGCTGTCTTGCATGTAGCCTTTCAAAATACCATCTTCAATCAATACGGTTCGTTGGGTGGGATTACCTTCGTCATCCACATTCAAGGAACCACGTCTATCAGCCAAAGTACCGTCATCAATGACCGTTACACCAGAGGCAGCGACTTTTTCACCGATACGACCCGAGAACATGCTGGAGCCTTTGTGGTTGAAGTCACCCTCTAGACCGTGGCCTACTGCTTCATGCAGCAAGATTCCGGGCCAGCCCGAGCCCAACACTACCGTCATCTGCCCTGCTGGTGCAGCCACAGCCTCTAACGAGCGCATGGCGGAACCCACAGCTTGCTCTACGTATTGATCAATAATCTCATCAGAGAAATACGCCAGACCAAAACGACCACCGCCACCGGATGAGCCCATTTCGCGTCTACCGTCTCGCTCCACTACTACGTTCAGCGATAAACGCACCAAAGGACGAACATCAGCCACCAAGCGACCATCACTGCCTGCAATTAGCACGACATCGTATTCAGCACCCAAACTGGCCATCACTTGAATCACAGCGGAATCTGCTGCACGAGCACGCTTTTCTACGCGCTCTAATAAAGCCACTTTTTCAGCAGCACTCATGGTAAGCAGAGGATCTTGCGCAGGATACAACAAAGCTTGCGCCTGCGCTGGCGCCACATATCCTTTTACACGTTTGTTTTGACCTTGACGGCCAATGCTACGCACAACACGAGCAGAAGACAGCAACGCATCTGGACTCAAGGTGTCAGAATACGCAAACGCAGTTTTTTCTCCAGACAACGCACGAACACCGACGCCCTGCTCAATAGAGAAGCTACCTGCTTTAACAATGCCTTCTTCCAGACTCCAACCTTCGCTGCGCGTATATTGAAAATACAAATCGGCATAGTCCACTTTATGCTCAAAGATTTCGGACAACGCTTGATCCAGAGTTGCTTCGTTTAACCCCCAGGGCTCCAACAAAACAGATCGGGCAATTCCTAACGCTTCAGTGGTCGGATTACTCGGTTTCATATATGCTGCACATCCTTTAAACAACTTGATTACATAACACGGTGTGCCAACGCTGGCAGGTTTTCCCGTATTTGTCGTAAATAATCCAGGTCAAGTACGCCAGAAACACATCCCGGCCCCTCACCCAATACATTTTGCACCTCACCCCACGGAGTAATCAACATGGAATGCCCCCATGTACGACGGCCATTTTCATGTTTTCCGCCCTGAGCTGGTGCCAATACATAACATTGATTTTCTATAGCACGCGCACGCAGCAAAATCTCCCAATGCGCCTGCCCAGTAGTATAGGTAAAAGCAGAGGGTATCACTAATAATTGTATGTCGCCCATCGCCCTGAACAGCTCAGGAAAACGCAGGTCATAACACACCGCTACCCCCACTCGACCAAACGGTGCCTCAAACACATGGGGCTCCGGTTTTCCAGGCTGAATAGAAATCGCTTCGTTATAGGATTCAGCGCCTTTGCTGAAACTAAATAAGTGTATTTTGTCGTAGCGCGTAATTCGTTGACCATCCGGGCCATAAACCAATAATGAATTGTAAATACGATTTGGATCATCCGTTTCTATAGGTAATGTTCCGGCGATTATCCAAATAGCATATTTTTTGGATATTTGATGTAGAAAATTCTGAATTTTCCCATTGCCATCCGACTCTTTCAGCGCAAGTTTGTCACGGTCCTTATGCCCCATAAAGCAGAAGTACTCAGGCAGTGATACCAATTGGCAACCAGACTCCG
>SRSN01000138.1 GCA_004791645.1 Alcaligenaceae bacterium 429 | reverse complement strand
TCTGCAAAGTAAGGGGTCGGCCCGCCGCCCCTCACAGTTTGTGGGCATGGACAACTATGACGCCATGCTGGCAGACCCCACGTTTTGGTTAGTGTTGAAAAACAAACGTGTTCATGTCATTGCTGAGTTTGGTTGACCCTCTGTCTTGGCTGTTAATGGCGGCCTTGGTGGTGCTGGCTGCTTTCTTGCAAGGCGTAGGCGGTGTGGGCTTTGCCATGTTGGTGGCACCCATAGCTGCGCTTACCTTTCCAGAGCTAGTCCCAGGACCATTATTGGCATTAGGTGGCAGCGTTTCTTTGCTCGCAGCGCTGCGCGAACGGCAGCATATTGTGTTCCCTGTTGTGGGCTATGCTGTAGCGGGCCGCGCCATAGGTTCACTCATTGCCGTAGTAGCCATGACCCAGCTACCTATGACCGTTATTAACCTGAGCTTTGCACTGATGATTTTGGTGGCCGTCACCCTCAGCGCCAAAGGGCTACGCATTCTGCCCTCGTCGCGCAACATGGGTTTAGCGGGCATAGCCTCGGGCATTATGGGAACCCTTACCTCGGTAGGTGCTCCGGCGTTGGCCATTGCCATGCAAAATCTGGTTGCTGCTCAACTACGCGCCTCTTTAGGATTAATTCTGTTCTTGGGAGCTAGTTTGTCCCTGATCTTGTTGATAGCAGCAGGGCTATTCACCACGCAGCAAGCGCTACTCAGTGTGGTGCTGTATCCCTTTATGCTGCTGGGTTTCGCGCTATCCGGGAAAATGCGTCACAAAGTGAGCCTGCCTGTTATACGTAGGCTATTGCTCAGTGTGTGCACCTTTAGTGCTGTAGTACTTATCGTACGTACCCTACATGTGGCCTAAGGCCACATGTGTATACCATATTCGTTAAATCGTCCGGTGACCGTATAATTCAATCTTGGTCCCTGTTGGATTCGCAAGGTCATACCATGAGCATAACCAGTTTAAGCACTACCCAAAATACCGATAATCGTCGCATTGGCGACAACCACGCTTCGCTATTCGCAGTCATCCGCGATCAGCTGCGCGACCGTATTCTCAGTGGTGAGTTTCATCCTGGCGATAGATTGGTAGAAGGCAAACTTGCTACCGAAATGGGCGTATCGCGCATCCCTGTGCGCGAAGCCTTGCGTGAGTTAGCCTCTGAAGGCTTGGTCACCATCGAGCCGCGCCGTGGAGCATCGGTGTCTGTGTTATCCCCAGATATTGCCTACAACATGGCGGAAGTACGTGCTGCACTAGAAGGCTTAAACGCCAAGTTGGCAGCACAACGTCGTAACCAAAAAGGCATAGAACAACTGCAACAGATTCTGGACCAAGGCAAAGCCGCTGTTGAGCGTGAAGACTTAGATTTGCTGCAATCGTTGAACCGCGAATTTCACGAAACTTTGGCTGGGTTATCTGGCAACATTGTGCTGACCGAGCTGATGCGCTCCTTACGTGACCGCACTGCCCTGCTTTTTGCACCTAGCAACCTGCAACGTATACGTCAGAACTGGGAAGACCACGCGCAAATTTTAAATGCGGTGATCAACGGCAACAGCGACCTTGCTGACCTCTTAGCATCGCAACACGTACACAACGCGGCACAGGCTTACCAAGACATGCAGGCTAGCGAGGCCGCCTCACAAGCTTAAGCGTGTCTGCACTTCAAGGCATCTAAACTGCCGGTATACGGAAAACGTACGGAGTCATCGTAGCCAAAGGGCTGGAAATGCACGGTGACTCCTTCTGCGTGTGGCAAGATCACGGCGTAACTTGCCGGCTCAAAGGTAGAGGTCGCTGCCCCTGGAGTCGTTAAGTCCAATTCGTGCTGGTGATTGGTACCGTTTACGGTGAAAAACGGTATACCGTTCCACACTCCAGCCGAACAACGATGTACATGCCCAGAGAACAAATGCACCGGCTGTGTACAACGCTTTAACAGCGGCAAGACTTGTTCGGCATTGCTTAAACGCAGCCAATCCATGGATGGGTACTGCAGCATAGGCATAGGATGGTGCGAAAACAGCAAAATAGGCCGTGTAGCCGTAGCTAACTTCTGCTCTAACCACATCAAACGCTGCTCACACAAATACCCATCGGTATAACCGTCTTGTAGCGTATCCAAATACAGAGCTTCATAGTCACCTAAGACTTCAGCATGCTGCACAAAACCAGCCACTTCTGAAGGCTGCTGGGTAAACACCTGCCCAAAGGCAGCGCGATCATCATGATTGCCCATCAAAAAGCGCACGGGCATCGCTAAGGCTTTCAGGCACTCGGCTAACCGCTGATACGCCATAGGGTGGCCTGCATGAGTAAGATCCCCTGTCAGCACACAGTACTGCGCATCGGCGTGATGTCTATTGATATGCTCTATGCACTGCGAAAGATGTTCAGTAGGATCTTCGCCAAACAAGCTTTTTCCTGCGGGCGTAATGTGCAGATCAGAAAGATGGATGATTTTCATAACACGTCCTTAACGTATGCCAGCACGCAGAAACGCCTGCATAAATTGCTTTTGGAACAGTAAAAAGCCTACCAACAGCGGAAAAATGGTCATCAGGGTTGCGGCACTAATCAGTGAAATACTGACCCCGCTTTCTGGCGCACCGAACAGCGACAACCCTACGGTTAACGGGCGCGTGTGCTCTGAGCTGCTTACCACCAGCGGCCACAAAAAGTTATTCCAGTGCGACGACACCGACACCAAGGCATAGGCCAAGTACACCGGTTTGACCAACGGCACATACACGCGCCACAGCACGCCCAATCTAGAGCACCCTTCTAAGCGGGCAGCGTCTTCTAGTTCGCGTGGTACTTGCTTAAACGCCTGACGCAACAAGAACACCCCAAACGCACTGGCCATATACGGCACACCCATGCCCCACACGGTATCGGTCCAGCCCAATAAAGACACCATGCGGAAGTTCTCCACAATCAGTACTTCGGGCAAGATAAATAGCTGCAACAGCAACAGCATGAACAGAAACTGGCTACCAAAAAACTTGAATCGCGCAAAGGCGTAGGCAGCTAGGGTACAAATCACCAGTTGCCCGACCAAAATAGTCAGCACCAACAGGGTGGTATTGAACACATAACGTAGCCACGGCGCACGCGCCCAGGCTGCACTGAAATTCTCTAAGGTCCAGCCCTTCATCAGGTCTAACGACAAGGCCGCGGAAGGGTCTCTAAACGCTGCCCAGCAAGCGTACAACAGGGGAGATATCCACAACACTGCCAGTAAATACGCCCCCACGTTTTCCAAAGGAAAAGCGGTGATAGCACGACGCCAGGTAGGGGTACGAGAAACAGAATACACAGTAGTCATCATAGTTACTGGTAATGCACACGCTTTTCAGCGTAACGGAATTGAAGAATGGCGATCAGCCCTAAACCACCTAACAGAATCACGGTCAGCACCGCCGCACTAGGCGTATCCATGTAGGCAAATGCGGTTTCCCATATCCAATACAACAGTAATTTGGACGCGTTATTTGGGCCGCCTTTGGTCAAAATGAACAGGTGATCCACCAGCTTCACCGAGTTGATCAGCGCATTAATCAAAATGAACAACGTGGTGGGCGCTAACAACGGCAACAACACACGTCTACCATATTGCCAGCGGCTCGCACCTTCCAAACGCGCGGCATCGCGCAGCTCCGGCGGTACAGTTTGCAGCGCCGCCAAGTAAAAAATCATGAAAAAACCGGCTTCTTTCCAGATGGTCACTACCATCACTGCGCCTAGTGCGGTCTGTGGTTGACCCAACCAGTTGGTAGAACCACCACCAAACCATTTCATGATCTGATCTAACAAGCCCAGATCAGGTGTATAGAAGAACAACCACAAATTGGCGGCTGCAATCATGGGCAGCATGGTGGGCGTGAAGTACGCACAACGCACCCACGCCCGCATGCTCATGGCACGGTTCGCCCACAACGCCATCAATAACGCCAAAGCAATAGAGACAGGGATGGTGACAGCCGCATACCACAGGTTATTTTTCAACACTAACCAAAACGTGGGGTCTGCCAGCATGGCGTCATAGTTGTCCATGCCCACAAACTGTGAGGGGCGGCGGGCCGACCCCTTACTTTGCAGACTTGCCCATAACGTGTGCAGCGCAGGAATAAAGGCAAACACACTTAACAGTACCAACAAGGGTGTGAGCAGCAAATACGCAAACACCGATTCCTTTTGCAACACACGCACGGGTTTCATCTGTGTTCCAGCTTAGTTAAAAGAGCGCAGCAAACGATCCGCCGCTGTTTGCGCTTCATCCAAAGCAGCTTGCGGTGTTTTGCTCTGTGTTAAAGCCGCCTGCACAGCGTTGGACAACAACTCACGCACACGGGCTGTTTCGTAGGTAGCAAACTCAGGGGAAGCCACGGCTAACTGGTCACGTGCCACGGTCGCTTGTGGGAAGGTCTTCGCGTAGTCTTGCAACGCCTGTGTTTCATACGCCGCTGGGCTCACACCCACATACCCTGTAGCCATCGACCATTTTGCTGCACGCTCAGGCGCTGTCATCCAACGCACGAACTCTACCGCGGCTTCTTTTTGCTCGTCACTTGCACCTTTAAACAGGTAGAAGTTACCGCCGCCTGTAGGTGAACCCGCTGTCTCGTTAGAGGGCAACATGGCAACACCAAACTCAAACGGTGCTTCATTTTTAACCGCAGTCAGGTTGCCTGTGGTGTGCCACATCATGGCTGTTTGGCCTTGCACAAAAGCTTGGCGTAACGTGCCCCACTCAATGGTGCCTGCTGGGCTGACTTTATGCTTCTGTGCCAAGTCTTGGAAAAACTGTAGAGCTTCTACCGCTTTAGGGTCATTGAAGTAGACTTGCGTGCCGTCTTCATTCATCAGTTGGTGGCCGTTTTGCAATGCCAGCGCTTGGAACATCCAGTAGGGATAACCTGTGGACGGAATCATTAAGCCGTAACGTTTGTCGGTAGTCAGTTTTTGAGCAGCTTCCACCATTTCAGCACGTGTTTTTGGTGGCTGCTCTGGATCCAGACCTGCTTCGCGGAACATGTCTTTGTTGTAGAACATCACGATGGTAGAACGCTGGAACGGAATGCCCCATACCTTGCCATCCAAGGTACCGTTTGCCATCAATGCAGGGTAAAAACTGCTCAACCATGCTTTGTTTTGGTCGCCTTGCGCTACATCGCTAAAAGCCTCTACCAAACCTTGGTCAACCAAGTCATGCGTATCCAACGCCCCCAACACCGACAATTGCACAGGCTCGCCCGCACGCAATGCTGACAACGCACGCACACGAGTTTCATCGTAGTTACCGGAATACACCGCTTTCACTTTGATGTCTGGGTTTTCGGCTTGGAAATCGTTAATCATGCCATCCACCACTTCGGTCAACGGACCACCTACCGAAATGGGGTAGTACATGGTCAGCTCTACCGCACTCAGCGCTTGGGCGCTTAGACCCATCAACAATGCACTAGAGGTAGTCATCACAAATTTTTTCAACATAGCTATCTCTCTTAAACGTTAATCGGCCAGCACGGGCGAGGCCAGCTGCAAACGCGCCCCGGTGTCCTGACTGAAGTAAAAAGCATGCGCAGGATTCCAACTCAATCCACAACGCTCTCCTGCCATAAAGCGTCGGCTGTGCGGCGCGCGCACAATCAAGGTGTTGCCATCTTTAAGACGTACATACACATAGGCATCAGCACCTTGAAACTCGTGGTGCACAACCGTAACCCCTACACTCTCCGGGGTAGGTTCGTGCAACTGCAATTGTTCGGGGCGTACCCCAATAGACACCCGATGCGGCAAGTCAAAGCCATAACGTGTAGGCCACAAAGACAGTGGCACAAAGTCGCTATGGATCAGCATCATGGGTGGGCTACCTATAAAACCTGCCGTGAACATACTGTTAGGTTCTTGATAGAGTTCTTGCGCAGAACCTTGCTGGGCAATGCTGCCCGCATTCAGCAATACCACCTGATCCGCCATACCCATGGCTTCGGTTTGATCGTGCGTGACATACACCACGGTTAAGCCCAAACGCTGCTGCAATGCGCGAATTTCATGGCGCACGCTGTGGCGCAATTTGGCATCCAAGTTAGACAGCGGCTCATCCATCAAACAAATGCGATGTCCCGACACAATGCTGCGAGCCAAGGCCACACGTTGGCGCTGTCCGCCCGATAACTGTGCGGGTCGACGGTGCTCTAACCCTTCCAAATTCGTCAGTGCCAGCGCTTCTTGCAGGCGTTTGTGTTGATCAGCTTTGCTCACGCGTCGCACCTGCAACCCAAACAGAATGTTGTGCGCCACACTTAAATGCGGAAACAGCGCATACGACTGAAACACCATGGTCAGCCCACGCTGGGCTGGCTCTTGATACGTCGCATCTTGCCCGTCAATCAGTAACCTGCCTGTAGTGGGCTGTTCTAATCCGGCAATAATGCGCAGCAATGTAGATTTTCCGCAGCCAGATGGCCCCAATAATGCGGTGAACTGCCCTTCTGGAATAGAAAGATCTATATGCTTAAGTACCGCATGATCCCCCCATGATTTGCCTATACCTTGCAATTGAATGGCGGCTTGACTCATGCTGCACCCTCACTAGCTATTACTACGTGTACGTGTGCTGGAATACGCTGCCTGTAGCCCGCAGGCAAAGGCAAATCAGTCACCAGCACATCTATATCGTCTATGGACCCACTACGTACTGCCGCCAACCGTCCAAACTTGGAGTGATCCAACACCAAGATACGGGTGCGACAGTTACCGCGTAGGGCTTTATGGCAATCAGACTCGGCCATATCAAAGTCCAGCAGCGCCCCTTCTAGGTCAAAACCGCCTACGCCTGATACCCCAAAATCTGCCTTGAAACTATTGAATAAGCGCTCCGCCTCTGGCCCCAGAATTTCTGGATTAGGCTGACGCAATACACCGCCAGCAATTACCACTCTATTGCTGGTGTTCTGGCTGAGCGGCATCGCTGCACTCAGATTATTAGTGACTACGGTAAGTTCTTGATGCTCTACCAAGGCCAAAGCCACTTGTTCGGGCGTCGTTCCAAACCCCAGCAGCACACTAGCACCGTCCGGAATCAACGCGGCCACCGCACGGCCTATTTGTACTTTGGCTTGAAAATGGGTGATGCGTCGCGTCTGGAAAGACACATTACGCTCATGACCGGCTAGCTCGGCACCGCCATGACGGCGACGCACCAAGTTGGCTTCATAAAGTGCGTTCAGATCCCGTCGGATGGTTTGCGGCGTCACGCTAAAGTGCGTAGCAAGCCCTTCTACGGACACTGCCCCCTGCACGCGCAACAACTCAACAATCCCACCTTGTCGAACCGAAAGATTCATAACACTGCATTGCCTTTCATTTGAATACTCAGCAGTGTAAAAAGCGAAAATTACGCTCGGATTACTACCATATGAACCTTTTATGACGGTAAAAAATGTTCATATGAACATTTTTTTATTACTGTGAGCTGTAAATACCTACGTACTGCGCCACGCTTCCTGTAACAGATCATAGACCTCTTGAATCACAGTCGCTTGTGCCCCTTGCGAATGTGCATACAGACTAAAGCACATATCTAATACAGGAAATTGAGCAGACAAATCAATAAGCTCACCAGAGCGTAAATCCATGGATACCAAACTAGAGGGTAGCCATGCCATGCCTAATCCGGCTTTCACCATTTCTTTCACACCAGCTAAAAACACAGACTCATGCACAATTTCCACACTATAAGTACGCATCACCTGTGTCATCAATGGGCTCATGATGCGCCCCATATAACTGGATAAAGGAAATGAGAGTACCCGCAGACGTTCTTGCTGCTGGTGCTCACCCCGAACCGTAGACAGAATCAAGGTATCCGGCGCACTCACTGGGATAATTTTTTCTATGCCTAGTTGAAAACGCTGCGCTTTGGGCATTAAAGTCAGTAATGGATCATGCCCCTCTTCCAAACACAGCAGTAAGTCTGCTTGCCCCCGCATAAACTGTGCCACACACTCATCACGGTTCTCTGAGCGCACGGTAAATTCCACCTTGTCCTCCAGCTCGGTGCTGACTAATTTCAATAAGGCGGGTAAATGCGTAATCGTTAGTGAATGCTGAGTGGTCACTACTAAACGTACAGAACCATTACCTTCTTCCCGCATTCGCATACGCAACTGCGTTAAGTCGTGCAACAAAGCCCTAAACTCCGGTACATACCGCTGTGCTACAGGCGTGAACTGTACAGGTTGGACACTCCTATCTATTAACGTTACGCCTAGCCACTCCTCCAACAGCCTCACCCGTCGTGAAAAAGCAGGCTGAGTCACATTGCGCTCAATCGCCGCACGAGAGAAGGTTCCAAACTCTATTAGTGCTAAGAAATCCTCTATCCACTCCTGTTTCATGCGTCCCCACCCCTATACAAAAAAGGCATAACTGCTAGCAAAATATAGCATTGGTCAATCTAAAAAATGCTTCCTATCATGAAATCTCTATTTTCTTTGGAGTGACCACTATGCATTTAGCTCGTTTCCCGCGAGTCCGTTTAGGACACTTTCCAACTCCATTGGAACCGCTCCCCAATCTCACTAAATTACTGGGCGGTCCCAATCTGTATATCAAGCGAGATGATTGCTCTGGCCTTGCTACGGGTGGAAATAAAACTCGCAAACTAGAATTTCTAGTTGCCGATGCTATCGCACAAAAAGCTGATGTGCTGATCACGCAAGGAGCCGTGCAATCAAATCACGCTAGGCAAACTGCCGCTGCCGCTGCCATGCTAGGAATGGAATGCAAAATCCTGCTTGAAGAGAGGGTGCAAAATGCGAGCGAAGAATACGAAGAATCGGGCAACGTCATGCTGGATAAGCTGCTAGGTGGTGAGATTGTGCAGCGCTACCCTGCGGGCACTAATATGGCGCACGAAATGGATGTATTAGCACAAGAACTAAGGGCTCAGGGACGACGTCCGTATGTGATTCCCGGTGGGGGATCCAATGAAATCGGTGCATTAGGCTACGTCGCTTGCGCTCAGGAAATTCTTGAGCAATCGTTTAATCAAGGTCTCAAAATAGACCACATCGTGCATGCCACAGGCAGTGCTGGTACACAGGCAGGGTTAGTCACTGGTTTTGCAGGCACACACAGCCATATTCCTGTTTATGGCATTGGAGTACGAGCACCGCGCATGCAGCAAGAAGAAAACGTGTGGAAACTTGTACAGCGCACGATGGATTACCTGAGTCTCCCAGCATCCAGCATAGACAGGTCCTCTGTAGTAGCAAACACTGACTATGTAGGTGATGGGTACGGCTTACCCACAGACTCTATGCTAGAGGCCATCAAGCTGTGCGCACAGCTTGACGCTATATTGCTTGATCCTGTTTATTCAGCAAAGGGGATGGCCGGACTTATAGATTTAATTAGGAAAAAACATTTTAAAAAAGGAGAAAACATCGTTTTTATTCACACTGGAGGGGCAGTAGGTTTATATGGTTATAGAC
>SRSN01000137.1 GCA_004791645.1 Alcaligenaceae bacterium 429 | reverse complement strand
ATATATATCTTAGACTGTATTCAACATATGAACATTCTGTAAGGGTTTAGAGCAAAATGAATGCTTCTCTCTATCATGCGTTGTTGTTAGGTGCTGCGTTAATTGCAGGCGCAGTAGTGCCATTTCAGTCGGGAAGTAATGCATTGCTAGGGCGCATGCTAGGGCATCCGCTGTGGGCGACGGTGACGTCTTTGTGCGTGAGCTTGCTGGCAGTGATACCGTTGCTGTTGTTGTTCCGCGCGCCGTTTCCAAAAATAGAGCAGGCATTGCAAGCGCCATTTTGGGTATGGACGGGCGGGTTATCTGGGGTGATATTTATTACGGCAGCGCTATTGATTACACCTAGGCTAGGGGCAACCGGTTTTATGATCAGTGCCATTGCGGGGCAGATATTAATTGCGATGTTGATTGATCACTTTGGATTGATGGGCTTGCCTATTAAAGAAGTGAACCTAGGCCGTGTGATAGGTGTGGTGATGATTTTTGCAGGTGTTATGGTGGTGCAGCGGTTTACGCCATAACCTAATTCCTGAGGTGATGAGCGGGCGATAAAGCCCGCTTTTTTTGTGTCTACCGCAGTACGTAGTGTGTTTTTCGTACTGTGTAGTAGCAGCGCAATCACGAGTGCCGTGCGTGTTGCATTCCATTTTTCTATTTGTTGTAATGTAAACTGTTTGTATAACAACTATTGGTATGCATCATGAGTATGATCCAGGAATACGAGGCTTTCGGTTCGTTGCTAGGGCAGGTGACTCGAGTATGGCGTAAAGCCATGAATGAAAGCTTGGCTGAGTTCGGTTTGACGGAAGGTACGTGGCGCCCACTGATTTATCTGTTTAGAGCCGCTGAGCCGTTATCGCAAAATGACTTGGCCGAACTCATGGGCTTAGACAGGTCATCCGTTGTGCGATTGCTAGATGTATTACAGCGCGCGGGGTATGTCACACGGCAGGAAGACACTCAAGACCGGCGTATTAAGCGTTTGCATTTGACGCAAGCAGGTACTGATGTGGCATTGCAAGTTAAAAAGGCATCGCAGCAGGTGTTACAGCAAGTATTTGATGCGATTCCGGATGATCTGCTCTCGAGCACGCAGTCGGGGTTACAGCAGATTTTGAAGCTACTTAGCCAACCTCGTTAAGCCTGCGGAGACTCGCTATGCGCTCACTGAAACAGTGGTTCATCCCAGATGCGCACATGCCAC
The DNA here is from genome assembly GCA_004791645.1 of Alcaligenaceae bacterium 429. Classification (GTDB taxonomy): domain Bacteria; phylum Pseudomonadota; class Gammaproteobacteria; order Burkholderiales; family Burkholderiaceae_B; genus Paenalcaligenes. The sequence goes on along the minus strand of SRSN01000137.1, from coordinate 8,368 downwards.
CCCTGTGGGGGCTGGCTATGCTGACGTTCAGCGGTACCTTGGCCATGCATATCTTTGTGCCGGCGTTGCCCGATGCTGGTGCAAGCCTAGCGGCTACACCAGCACAAATGCAAATGACCATCAGTTTTTACATCGTAGGTTTGGCGGTAGGGCAACTGATATATGGTCCTCTTTCCGACCGATACGGTAGACGCAAACCGTTATTGGTAGGGTTGGCGCTGTATATTTTGGCGAGTTTTTCTGCGCTGTTTGTAGATGGTGTAAACAGCCTGATTGCGTTGCGTTTATTAGCTGCCCTGGGTGGTTGTGCGGGGATGGTGCTAGGGCGTGTCATTGTGCGCGATACCACACGTGTAGCCCAAGATGTAGCCAGCCGGTTGGCGCTGATGAATGTGATGGTGGTGATAGGCCCAGGTTTAGCACCGTTATTGGGTGGGGTGCTGGTACACCATTTGGGTTGGCGTTCTGTATTCGTGTTTTTGTGTTTGCTAGGCATTGCCAATATGGCCTACACCATTTTTCTGTTGCCTGAAACACGTCAGCCCTCTGTACGCAAACGTTCTGTGGCGCGTGAATATGGGAGTTTGCTGCGCTCGCCTGTATTCTTAGGCTATGCCGTAGGGGGCGGTTTGGCGACCACCTCTATTTATGCGGTAGTGGCAGCTGCTCCGTTTGTGTTTATGGAGCAATTGCATAGGCCGGCCTCTGAGGTAGGTGGCTATTTGTCGCTGGTGATTGGAGCGATGGCCTTGGGTAATTTGTTGGCCCGGTTTTTATTGCGCCGTTTACCCTTGCGTCAGGTGTTACTGGGAGCGAATGCGCTGAGCATTGTGAGTGCTGTATTTCTGTTCGTAGTGTGCGTGAGTGTAGAGTTAAATGTAGGGCTATTTATTGGGCCTGCTATCGTATTTTCTATTGCTGCTGGGTTGACCAGTCCCGCTGCCGCGACGCAAGTGATTAGTGTGCAGCCAGAGTTATCGGGAGCCGCCTCAGGCTTATATGGTTTTGGTCAAATGATGATAGGGGCCATCTGTACTGTGGTGACGGGTTTAGGTGCAAACCATGCGCTGTTGGCTGCGCTGACCTTGTTGATTTCTAGTTTGGTAGGGCAGTTCGCATTTAGGCGTGCGTTAGCCTAGCAGGCCTTCTAGCGTGGTTGCGAAGCAGCTTCTATGGTTCTAAAGGTGAGATTGACGCGTGGCTGATGCACTGTGCGTGTAGGTGGAAGGCGGTGCAGCCAATGCGTTTGCGTGGTACCCGTCATGATCAATAAGCTACCGTGTTCCAACACAACTGACTGTGTTTGCCCCGTGACTTTGTGCTTGAAGCTGAACTTACGCTGTGCGCCTAAACTGAGCGAAGCAATAGCGCCGTTTTTCTTTAGATCACGTTCGGCATCACTGTGCCACGCCATACCTTCTTCGCCTGAGTGGTACAGGTTGGCTAAGCAGGCGTTGTAGCACTCGCCACTCTGTGTTTCCACCAGCGCTTTAAGCTCTTCTAGAACGGGCAGCCATGGCAACGCCGTTTTGGTTTTTTTGGAGTAGGTGTACTGAAACGGATGATCAGCATACCAAGCCACTTTGCGTTTGGTAAATACCGTTTCCCCCATGATCAGGGCTTCGTCCTGTTTCCATTCCAAGGTGTCTAGCAATGTCTGGAAATACCCTTGAGCACGTAGGGCATCTATCACAACTCCGTAGTAATACACCTCACCGTCATAGGGCAGTAAGTTAGTGTGCTGCAAAGGGGTATCGAAGAGATCCAGATTCGAAATAGACATAGCTGTGCAGGGGTAAAAACATCATCAGTGCAGTAGTGTATCAAGAGCTTATAGTGCATAGAGGTGAAGGTCTACACTCTGTTTCTTGCTATGTCGCAGTGGGCGTAGTGGCCAGCAATCGTTCTAGGGCAGCAGTAAAGGTGTGGTCGTTGATGGTTGTGTTGGTCGGTGATAAGGCTACCGACCGTGATTAAACCCATACTGTGCTTAAGGTGGTTTTCATGCGACGCGCTGACAAGCGTATGATGGTCAACGGAAAAATCACAGTCGTGCTTGCTCTGCGCAGCACAAACTGCACGGCGTAGATCCGTAACCACTTATTAAGTAGGAACCAAAAAATATGACAGAAGCTAACACATCCATGGATCAACACGAGTTGGGGCAACATAATCGTGGAGCATGGAACAAGCTGGTACAGCAACAGTGCCCCTGGTCGCAACCCGTATCGTCAGAGGTGATTGAACAGGCCAAGAAAGGGCAGTGGACGGTATACATCACTCCTCAGCCTATGCCTGAGGGCTGGTTACCAACTTCTGTAGCTGGGCTCAAAATTCTGTGCTTGGCATCAGGGGGCGGGCAACAGGCTCCTGTGCTGGCCGCTGCTGGGGCCGACGTGACGGTTGTCGATATTTCTGAAGGCCAGCTAGATCAAGATCGTATGGTGGCCGAGCGTGACGGTTTAACGCTAGAGTTGGTGCGTAGTGATATGGCGGATTTATCTGCTTTTGCCGACAACAGTTTTGACCTAATTGTGCACCCCATTTCCAATTTGTATGTGCCTAGCGTGTTGCCTGTATGGAAAGAGTGCTATCGCGTGCTAAAAACTGGTGGTAAGTTGTTGTCCAGTTTTTATAACCCGGTTGTATTTATCGGCGACCGAGACCCCAAACTGATGGAAGAAGGCTTAATTCGTCCTCGTTATAGTGTGCCGTATGCTGACGTCAAAGATTTAGATGCGGCTAGCTTGCAGCAGAAAATGGATCAAGGGCAGGCTCTGGTGTTTGGTCATAGTTTGACTGATCAAATTGGTGGTCAGTTGCAAGCCGGCTTGGTGCTTACTGGCTTTTATGAAGACAAGCAACCTAATCCACGCTTTGTAGTGGATCACTTCTTGCCTACTTTTATGGCAACCTGCTCACAGAAACTGGCGTAATAGCTTATAGCGTGGTGCTGCGCGACGGATAGTGAATCAGGTCATGCAGCACCACTGTTTGTGCGCTGCTATTGCGATAGGCATGAGGTTGATCGGCTTGAAAGCGTACCGCCTCACCGGTTTTGAGGTTGTGCCATACGCCTTCAGCAAGCAACTCCAACTCTCCCTCCAACACGATAACGTGTTCAATCACACCCGCTTCATGTGCGGTGGATTCACTGTAGGCACCAGCGGCCAGTTCGATTCGGAAAATATCAAAGCCTAACTGCGGATCAAAAGGAAACAGCGGCGTGACGCGCATGTAGTGATTCGCTTGATCGTACACAGGTAATGCGCCTTGTCTATGCAGTAGCAAAGGCGATTTGGACTGTTCTTCTTCCAAAAAAGTAGAAAAAGGTACATTAAAACCGGTGGCGATTTTCCAAAGTGTAGCTACTGTAGGGCTGGATTCGCCACGCTCTATTTGCCCCAACATGGCCTTACTAACACCCGTGTGTTCGGCGGCTTGGCTAAGGCTCCACTGCTTTTCTTGTCGCAGGTCTTTTAGGGTTTGAGCTAGATAAAGCGCCATGTTTTGCATGACTTAAGCTCCTTGTTTGGTGGGAAATAAAAAGCATTGTACGTTATAACGCACAGTGTTATATACTTTGTTCGTGCGTTATAACGTCCAATCAAGGCTACCCATGCAACCACATCTTTCTTTGCGCCATTTGTCGTTTTCTGCCGTCGTGGCAGGCTTTGTATCCGTTTTAGTGGGCTACACCGGCTCTATTGCTATTGTGGTGCAGGCGTTGAATGCCTCTAGCGTTCCGGCATCAGAAATAGGTGGGTGGTTGACCATGCTAGGGCTGGCGATGGGGATCAGCTCTTTAGGCTTATCACTGTATTACCGTATTCCTATCCTTACGGCATGGTCTACTCCTGGTATGGCGGTGTTAGCAACCAGTGCCGTAGGGGTGCCGCTAAACGAAGTCGTAGGTATCTTCATTTTTGCAGCGGGTTTGATGTTGCTGTGTGGCGTTACGGGTATTTTTGCGCGCATCATGCAGCGTATTCCACAATCGCTAGCTGCCGCCATGTTAGCGGGGATTTTGCTGCGTTTTTGTTTGGAAGCCTTCTTGGCATTCGAGCTGGATTTGCTGATGAGTGGCCTGATGTGTTTGGTGTTTTTGGTGTCCAGACGCTATGCACCGCGATACGCCATTGTATTGACGCTGTTGGTGGGGATAGTGTTGGCCGCTGGGAAAATGCAGGGCATGGATTTCAGCCATCAAGAGCTGGTGAGCTGGCCTAGCTGGGTCACACCTAAATTTGAGTGGGCATCGCTAGTCGGTGTGGGTATTCCCTTTTTTATTGTGAGCATGGGATCACAAAATGCACCTGGCATAGCAACGTTGCAGGCCTTTGGCTATACACCACGTATTTCGCCCTTAATTTCTATTACGGCATTGCTGTCATTAGTATTGTCGCCGTTGGGGGGATTTAGTGTGTGTATCGCGGCTATTTCTGCGGCATTTTGTTTAGGCCCTGAAGCGCATGCAGATCAATCGCGTCGTTATATGGCGGCGGCATGTGCAGGTATTTTCTACTTATTGGCTGGGATATTTGGTGCGTCTATTGGCGTGCTATTTAGCAACCTGCCCGAAGCCTTTATTAAAAGCATTGCAGGTTTAGCGCTGTTAGGCACATTCACCAGCAGTGTGACGTTGGCGATGAAAGATGAAGAGCGCCGCGATGCAGCAGCCATGACCTTTTTGATTACAGCCTCAGGACTAAGTTTATGGGGAATTAGCTCTGCCTTTTGGGGCATGGTGGGCGGCGGGCTGACGTATTTCATCATGCGCCGCCGCGATGCTTAAATCAGGTAGTGCGGCACAGTGTTATGGCAATGCATTGACAACAGTGAGCGAAAAACCATCCCAGCCTTTTTCTCCTACGGTTTGCAGAGCCGTGCTATTCAGGTTGGGGTTAGTGGCAAGTTTTTGTAGAAAACGCTGCACACCTAATACATTAGGGTCGGCGCTGTTGGGGTTGGATACAGCACCGCCACGCACTACGTTGTCACCAATAATCGTAGTACCCACTCGACTCAGTTTGAGTACCGCATCTAAATAAGCAGGGTTGTTGGGTTTGTCTGCATCAATAAAAATCAAATCAAAGGGGCCTTGCAAGGTAGCGAGTACTTCTAGCGCGGTACCTACCCGTTGCTCTATGCGTTCAGTAACGCCTGCAAGCTCAAAGTTTTGAGCAGCTACCAGAGCAAAATCAGCATTGTTATCAATGGTAGTAATGTGGCCGCCTTCAGATAGGGCTCGTGCCATACAAATGGTGCTATAGCCCCCTAAAGTGCCAATTTCTAGTACTCGCTTAGCTTGAGTGATTTGCACCATGACAGCTAAGAATTTTCCTTGTACAGGGGCTACATCGTGGGGAGGCATACCTGCCGCTTGATTGGCTGCTAACACACGTTCTAAAACACTGTCAGTGGGTGCAAGTCGGTTGGCAAAGTAGTGATCAACGACTGTGCATTCTTCAATGGTAGGAGTGGGGTAATCGTGCGCACGCATAACATAAACCTTTAAGAGCAGAAGTGATACACAAAAAGAATGTGTGGCAGGTGCTGATTGAGGTGTAAAACGAGCTGAAACCTCAGTACGGCAGACTTGCTTGCCCTATGACAATAGCGGATTGTTATCTAGGGATAGTGGAATACATATTTAGATACAAAATAGATGTGGGCTGATCTTGTACGCAGTGAATTTACGCTATGGCGATGGGCTATTTGAAAAATAACCATGGTTTCAGATAGATGCAGAGTTATTGCTGTCTATAAGCCTTGGCTTTTTATTATCAATTCTTATATATAGAGACTGATTGTTCTGCTAAGTGAGAAATGTTGGGGTTATTACGTGTGTAAGTCAGGGAGTTTAGTACTCATAATGGTGTCGAAAACAAAATAACAAAACAAAATATCTCGATAAATAATAAGGAGGCAGTATGGGAAACTCATTTCACGGCATTATTGCATTTGCGCTCTTAGCGGGAATGCTGGCCTTAGGGGGGATATTGCGCCGACATATTCCCATACTGCAAAAGACATTGATTCCAGCCAGTATTCTGGGAGGTTTGATAGGCTTTGTGTTGCTGAGTCTAGGCTGGATTCCGGGGTATACACCATCAGACTTTAATAGCCTTACCTTTCATTTTTTCACGCTTAGTTTTATGTCTTTATGCTTAACCGGGAGCAGCAAAGATAAATCGCTGTCTGGCGGCAGTATTGCTAAGGGCGGAATGTGGTTGAGCCTGATTTGGACCTCTAGCCTAGGCTTACAGGTCTTAATTGGCTACGGCATGATTGTGCTGTATGACCAGGTCACTGGTAGCCAAGTAGGGCCTATGTTGGGGGCGTTGATTACCCATGGCTTTACACAAGGTCCAGGCCAAGCGCTGACATACGGAACAATCTGGGAGCAAGAGTACGGCATTACCAATGCAGCACAGGTAGGGTTGATTTATGCGTCTTTGGGATTCTTGGCGGCGTTTGTGGTGGGTGTGCCGGCTGCACAGCGCATCATTCGTAAAGGCATGAATCTGAACAAAAAGTCGTCTATAGACCAGACATTTCTGCAGGGTTTCTATCAGAAAGAAACCGGACATACCACGACGCGCGAAGTGAGCCATAGCGCCAATATGGATAGCTTTGGTTGGCACTTGGGGTTATTGGGTGTGGCCTATGGCATTACCTATGTATGGCTGAATTTCATGCAAGGTGTTGTGGCAGGTAAAGCACCATGGGGTTTGAGTCTAGAGGTTCTGTTCAGTCACAACATGTTTTTTGTGCATGGCATGATCGTGTGCGTCTTGATGCGCATGGTGATAGACAAAATGGGCTGGGCACACTTTGTAGACGATGAAACCATGAAGCGTATTACTGGGGCTTCGGTGGATTTCATGGTGGTAGGCACCATCATGAGTATTGCGTTTGCCGTGCTGTATTCCCTGTTAGTACCGATTCTATTGGTGTCAGCAGCAGTGACTATCGCTACATTTATTTTGTGCTGGTACTGCGGCAAACTCAGCGGCAAGCTGGGGCCAGAGCGCGCAATTACCTCATTTGGTTGCTGCACTGGTTCTACGGGAACAGGGCTATTACTACTACGCTTAGTCGATGCCGATTTCAGCACGTCGGTAGGTAAAGAGCTGGCTTTTTTCAACTTGGCCATCGTACTTATCAATTTGCCCGTGCTGTATATCGTGACGCCTATTGCACCAAGTTTGAGCCCAAACACGTATTTGTTGGTGTTTGCAGCGACTACGTTTATCCCACTGGCGTTAATGCCCTTATTGATGCTGAAAAAGAAATCGTCTTCAGTAGGCTTTGCTAAATCCAATGTTGTTGTAGGAGAGTAAGAAAACCATGCTAACTATTTTTGCCGCAAAACGTATTATCACGATGGATCCTTCTTTACCCACGGCTACACATATAGCGGTGAAAGACGGCAAAGTACTAGGTGTAGGGCCGTTAGAAGAATTGAAAGATCTGGGTGAGGCAACAGTAGATACGCGGTTCGCGAATCAGTACATATACCCCGGTTTTGTAGAAGGCCATAGTCATGCACTAGAAGGGGCGATGTGGAAATACCTGTATTTGGGGTATTTTCCACGCCACGACCCTGAAGGCAAGCGTTGGCCAGGGTGCCAAAGTTTGACGCAAATACAGCAGACCCTAGCAGAGTATGCCAAGCAATTACCTGCGGGTGAGCCGTTGGTGGCATGGGGCTTTGACCCGGTTTATTTTGAGGGTGACAGGTTAGATAGGCAGGTGATTGATGCGGTAATCAGTGACAGGCCTGTAGTCATCATGCATGCCAACCTGCATTTGATGACCGTGAACAGTGCCATGCTGGGCCAAACTACACTTGAGCAAAACACGACGATTGAAGGGGTGATGCTCGATAAAGAGGGCAAGCCTAATGGCGAGTTGCGCGAAATGGCGGCCATGTTTGCCGTGTTCGAAGCACTGGGCAGCAGTTTGTTTTCAGAGGTAGATAGCCCGCAAACCTTAGAGCGCTATGCGCGTGCAGCACAACGTACGGGTATTACTACCATCACCGATTTGTACAACCCATTAAGCGATGCAGGGGTGCAGGTGCTGCGGGATGCCTCGGCGCAAGCTGATTACGCGGTACGTTTAGTGCCAGCAATGGCAGCGCTTGAATGGGAAAACCAAGAGGGCATTGCCAGAGTGCAAGCGTGCCAACGTGACAATAATGACAAGCTGCATTTTGGCTTAGTCAAAATCATGACGGATGGATCTATACAGGGGTTCTCTGCCCGTATGTTGTGGCCGGGCTATCACAATGGCCATGAGAACGGTATTTGGAATGCGCCACCAGAAAGCCTGAAACAGATGGTGCTGGATTACCACCAGT
>SRSN01000136.1 GCA_004791645.1 Alcaligenaceae bacterium 429 | reverse complement strand
GGCTCATTCAACGCAAGCAACAGCACGAAGGCTCCGCCAATCACAAACGTACCGTCAGTAGCCAACAATGGGATAGCCATTTACGCATGCAGCTCCCCTTACTAGGCACTGTAGAAGTGGCGCTGACCTTAGTAGATAAACAGCTATCCCTACGCATCACCGCTCCTGATGGCCATGACTCCTTGAATGCGCATTTACCTGCCCTACAAGATAGGCTTTCTGCATTAGGCTTCAATTTGCACACACTAAGCCTGCAAGATACCCCCTTATCGCCACCAGACTCTGACGCATCATGACGGATAAAATTTTCTCGCCACCGTTACGCCCTAGCGCTGTCGCATTGCGCTACGATGCACACGACCCCGCCCCCAAGGTTGTTGCAAAGGGCTACGGCAACATTGCTGAAACTATTATCCAAACAGCTGAAGCCAACGGACTACATATACATGAGTCGCGTGAACTGGTGAGTTTGCTGATGCAAGTTGATCTGGATGCCCATATTCCTCCCCAGCTTTATCAAGTTGTGGCTGAACTACTGGCATGGGTATACAGCATTGAAAATCTAGATACTCAGCCCCTCACCTCATCTGAAAAAAACCATAAGGCTTGAAAAGCCCACTTTTTTGGCGGTAGATACACCGCTTGCCTTAGTGCGTACACAGGTACAGTAGGCTGTGTAATCGACTCATTATGACAATGGGTTCCGTGCACCACTTTGGACGAGTTTTAAATGTCTACCTCCATGCTTTCCAGCCTAGAGTCTGTCTTGGCAAAAATGCAGGCCCTTAGCGACGTTGCAGGCAATCGCCCTGCCAGCGCCCGTCAGGCCAGCTCTACCGAATCCGGTTTTGCAGCCGAACTGTCACGTTCTCTGCAACGCCTGTCAGCCATGCAAACTCAAGCTCAAGATCAAGCCAAAGCGTTTGAGGCCGGTGTACCAGGCATTGCTCTAAACGACGTAATGATTGATATGCAAACCGCTAGCGTTGCTTTCCAAACTACTGTTCAAGTGCGTAACCGCTTAGTAGCGGCTTACCAAGAGATCGCCAGCATGCCGGTATAAGCCCAGGCTTTTAGCTTTGCATTTATTAAAGTCACTCTCGTTTTCATGTTTTTACATGGCCGTATCCACTACTCCCGCACAGTCCTGTCGCGACATCGCGATGCATTAAGATGAGGTAATCTGTCGTGAATCAGGCAGTGCAGATTTTTTCGCGCGTTCCCGGTTTTTCTAAAATCATGGCCCTTCCCCGACCTCTGCAGTTGGGTATTGCTGCTGCCGTGATTGCTCTGGTTGCTGTCGCAGCCATGTGGGCCCGCAAACCCGACTACAGTGTGTTGTTTTCCAACTTAGATGATCGCGATGGCGGTGCCATTGTGAACGCACTGACGCAACTCAATATCCCTTACCAGTTCTCGGATAATGGCACAGCCATTCTGGTGCCTCAGGCGCAAGTGCCTGAAGCCCGCATGCAACTGGCAAGCCAAGGTTTACCCAAAGCAGGAAACGTTGGTTTTGAATTGCTGGATCAATCTCGTTTTGGTGCCAGTCAATTTACCGAGCAAGTGACGTACCAACGCGCACTTGAGGGCGAACTCGCTAACTCCATTCAAGCACTGCACGCTGTACAGGAAGCGCGTGTGCATTTGGCAATTCCTCGTGAAACGCTGTTTGTGCGTGATCGCCAAGAGCCCACTGCCTCGGTACTGTTAAGCCTGTACCCCGGCCGTAGTTTGGGCGAAGATCAAGTATCTGCTATTACGTGGTTGGTATCGTCTAGCGTACCAAACCTAAACGCTCAGAACGTGTCCGTGGTAGACCAAAACGGTAGATTGCTGACCATGCCTGCCGGCGAAGGCGGCATGAATAGCCAACAGCAGAATCTGGTTAACGATATTGAGCACCGTTCTGTACAACGTATTTTGACGCTGTTAAATCCCATTCTTGGTCCGGGCAATGTACGCGCCCAAGTCAGTGCCGACATGGATTTTGCCAAGCGTGAAGAAACATCGGAAATTTACCGACCCAACCAACGCCCTGGTGAAGCCGCTGTACGCAGTGAGCAAAGCAGCACATCCATCAACAACAATAGCCTGCCTGCCGAAGGTGTACCGGGCGCACTCAGCAATCAACCCCCAGTTGATCCTGTCGCCCCGATTATTACGCCTGAAGCCCCAGCCGATGCCAATACAACGGCCACCGCTACTCAGCAAGACCCTCAACAAAACAGCTTGCGTAACCTGAACGAGCAAGCCAGAGAAGTCTCCGCTACTGGTAATGCCCGTCGTGATGTCACTACCAACTACGAAGTAGACCGCACGATCAGCCACATCAAAGGTCCTAATGGCCAGTTGAAACGTTTGTCCGTGGCTGTAGTGGTGAACTACCGCTTAGACCAAGGCGAATTAGTCGCTTTGGACGAAAACGAATTGGAAAACATTCGTGAGCTCGTTAAGCAAGCGGTGGGCTTTTCCGTAGACCGAGGCGACAGCATCAGCGTAGTAAACAGCCGTTTCAGTGATGTACCCGATACCTCCGTTCCTTTCTGGAAAAACAACGACTATCTAGAGCTAGGCATGTCCCTCATTAAATATCTGTTGTTAGCGGTACTGTTCTTCGTGTTTTGGCGCATTGTGGTCAACCCAATCATCCAAGGGTTTATCCAAGCCTCTGCGCAAGCAGATGCCCGTCGTGCTGAACAAGAGCAAGACTTGGAGCGCCAGCAATTAGCCCAAGACCGAGCTACTGAGATCAATCGTTATGAAGACAACCTGAGCACCGCACGTTCTATGGCTGAGCAAGACCCACGAGCCGTAGCCATGGTATTGCGCAGTTGGATGAGCAAAGAAAATAAAGATGAAAAGCGCGGATAATAAACTGAGAGAAAGTGCCATCCTCATGATGGCCATAGGCGAAGATGCCGCCGCAGAAGTGTTCAAGTTCCTGAACCCCAAAGAGGTTCAAGAGCTGGGTTCAGCCATGGCTAGCCTGAAACAACTGACTCGTGCCGACATGGACGCTATTTTGGAAGAGTTCAGACAGGAAGCCGATCAGTTCATGGCCGTCACACTGGACTCCAACGAGTACATTCGTTCGGTACTCAATAAAGCGTTAGGTACAGATAGAGCCGCAGGCTTGATCGAAGATATTCTGGAAGCTGGTGACGGCGTTAGTAGCGGGATAGATGCACTGAACTGGCTAGATGCACACAGTGTTGCCGAACTAATTAGCGACGAACACCCCCAGATCATTGCCACTATTTTGGTGCACTTGGAGCGTGATCGCGCCGCCGACATTCTGACAGAACTGCCTGAGCGTTTGCGTGATGACGTCATTCTACGTGTCGCTACCTTTGGTGGTGTACAGCCTAATGCCTTGCACGAGTTAACCGAAGTGCTAAACGGCATGCTGTCTGGTCAAGGCGCCAAACGCAGCAAAATGGGTGGTACTCGTACTGCAGCAGAGATTCTGAACTACTTGAGCGCCAGCGACGAAGAGTCTGTGATCAAGAGTTTGCGTGGTATTGATAATGACCTGACCGACCGTATCGTGGAAGAAATGTTTGTCTTCGATAACTTGGCAGACATTGAAGATACGGCCATCCAGCTCATCCTCAAAGAAACAGAAACTGCATCCCTGACCATTGCGCTAAAAGGCGCAACGGACGAACTGCGCGACAAATTCTTCAAGAACATGTCCAACCGTGCCGCCGATATGCTGCGCGAAGATCTGGATGCGCAGGGCCCTGTACGTATGTCCAAGGTGGAGCAAGAGCAAAAAGCCATTGTGGAAGTGGCCCGTCGCTTGGCCGAGAGCGGTCAAATCACCTTGGGCGGCTTAGGAAGCGACGAGTATGTCTGATCACGCTCCCTCCTCCCCTTACGGTCATTGGCAACGCTGGGAAATGCAGGCGTTTGAACTGCCAGAAGTGGCAGGCAAACAGCGTAAGCGTGATGACACAACCAAACCTGCCATGCCGGATGTGGCACAGCTCATGGCCGAAATTGAACAGTTGCGCCAAGCTGCTGTTCAACGCGGCCATGCCGAAGGCTACCAAGAAGGTTATGCAAAAGGCCACGAACAAGGGGTTGCTGAGGGGTTAGTAGAGGGCAAACGCAAAGGTCACGAAGAAGGCCTAGTCCAAGGTAAAGAGCAGGGCTTTGCTGAAGGCCAACATCTGGCACAGCAACAAGCTGAACAATTAAGCACACTTTTAAGTGGCACCCAAAACCATCTAGAAAACCTGTATGGTGAAATGGGCGAAGCGCTACTTAATACTGCTGTGCGCATTGCCAGCCACGTGGTTCAACAAACACTGGCATCACAACCAGAACAGCTCCTGCACCTTATACGTACGCTGTTAGAGTCCAACATGGATGACCAAAGCGGCATCACACTCTATGTGAGCCCAAGTGATCACACCTTGGTACACGATTACCTGCAACGACAAGAGCACTTGCCTTCCTGGCGCGTAGTGGAAGATGACAGCATCAGCGCTGGCGGTTGCCGTGTACGCACAGCGCTAGGCGATATAGATGCCACATTAGAAACGCGCTGGCACAGGGCAATACACACTCTCAATCTTGCAGCACCTGAAGCGAGCGCACTGGAACTATCATGAGCACGCTGCCAGCCCCCCTTCCTTCTCGCTGGCAAGCACAACTGCAAAATGCAGTCTTGCGCGTAGAGTCTACCGATCCACTGTTGTATAGCGGCCGTGTGGTACGCGCGACCGGATTGGTTATTGAAGCAACGGGGCTGCGCTTACCTGTAGGATCGGCATGTCGTATTGAGCTGTCTTCAGCCCAAGGATTATGGGCCGATGCTGAAGTAGTTGGGTTTGAAAACGGCAAACTGTTTTTGATGCCTCAAGGCGATACCGCCGGGCTAACACCCGGTGCCCGCGTGCTGCCTTTAGAGGCTAGCTATGATGCTCCCATTTCCCTACCCAAAGATGGGCAAGCCACGCCTCCACCACCACCCGCCATCACCCACCATCTACCGGTGGGCGATCATTTATTAGGGCGCGTGCTGGACGCGTCCGGTAGAGCATTAGATGGTTTCTCAGAACCGTCTACCGCTAAAACTGCAAGCCTGCACAGCGAGCTCATTAACCCCTTAGCGAGAGCCCCCATTGATACGGTGCTAGACGTGGGCCTCAAAGCCATCAACGCCTTACTGACCGTAGGCAGAGGCCAACGCATGGGGCTTTTTGCTGGCTCAGGGGTAGGTAAAAGTGTGCTGTTAGGCATGATGGCCCGCTATACCCAAGCCGATATTATTGTGGTGGGTTTGATTGGTGAGCGTGGTAGAGAAGTTAAAGAGTTTATCGAGCACAACTTAGGGCCTGAAGGCCTGAAGCGTGCCGTAGTCGTGGCTGCACCAGCAGATGTTTCCCCCTTGTTGCGTTTACAGGGTGCGGTGTACGCCACACGTATTGCAGAGCACTTCCGTGATCAAGGTAAACACGTTTTGCTGATCATGGATTCCCTGACCCGTTACGCCATGGCACAGCGGGAAATTGCCTTGGCCGTCGGCGAGCCACCGGCCACCAAAGGCTATCCACCATCCGTTTTCGCCAAGCTACCCGCACTGGTAGAACGCGCCGGTAATGGTGCGGTAAACCAACAAGGTAAAGCTGGCTCTATCACTGCCTTCTACACCGTTCTGACTGAAGGCGATGACCAACAAGACCCTATTGCCGACTCAGCTCGTGCCATTTTAGACGGCCACATTGTGCTGTCCAGAAGCCTAGCCGAAACCGGCCACTATCCTGCTATAGATATTGAAGCCTCCATTTCACGCGTAATGTCGGCCGTGGTGCCTCCTGAACAAATACAGTGCGTGCACCGTTTCAAAGGGCTGATTTCTCGCTATCAACGCAATCATGACCTGATTGCAGTAGGTGCTTACACCAAAGGTAATGACCCAGCCATTGATGAAGCCATAGATCGCTTCCCTTGGTTGGAGAGTTTTCTTAAACAGGACGTCAATGAGCAAGTGGATTACAACGACTCCGTTGCGCTGCTACGTACTGTCCTGAACTCTGGGAGCAATAGCCTATGAAACCGCAGCACTCTCTAGCGATGTTGATTGAGCTTGGCGAACATCGTCGTGACGAAGTCGCTCAACGCTTGGCAGCCCTGAATCAAAGCCATAATGCCGCGCAACAGCAGCTCACTATGCTACATGAGTACCGACAAGACTATGCCCAGCGTTTGCTAGAGGCAGGCCAAAATGGCGTTGCCATGTCGAACTACATGAATTTTCAGCGCTTCATCGGCACTTTGGATGAAGCCATTCAGCAGCAAAATACTATATTGGGTCAGTTGTCAGAAAAAATCAGCAAAGAGCAAGCACTGTGGCTAGAAGAAAAGAAACGCCTACATGCTTATGAAACTTTGCATGCCCGTCGTCAGGCCGAATGGCAGCGCACACAAGCGCGCCAAGAACAACGCCTAAACGATGAGTTTTCAGCAGCTTTATTCCAGCGTTTACACCCTACCAATTAGTCCGAGGCAGTTATGACTACACAGGCTCTTACTCTGGTTACCTCCGTTCCAGCCAGTGCGCCCTCCACTTCCGCTGCACAATCCAGCACCGAAACAGAGAGTTTTGCTTCGGTATTGGCCTCGCAGAGCGACGTGGCTGACGGCAGCGAAGTGGCAACGGATTCCGTACTAGCCACACCCGGTCAGCTACCTTCTAACAAACAAAAAAATGACTCATCGTCTGAGCCATCATCACAGTCCGATGACGACACTGACTCCGCCTTAAATCTAATTGCTACTACGCTATTCATTGCAGCAGAGTCTGCCAGCATACAACAAGGCTTACGTCAGCAACCTGTAGCCACTGAAGGCGCAGAGCACAACACATCTGAGCCTCGCAATCTGCTTACAGAAAAACTGCTACAAGGTACGGAAGCACGTCTACAAACAACGGCTCAAGCAACAGAAAAACGGGTTGCTGATATACGTATCCCTCAACAGGCAACAGCCATTGCAGCTACGCTACCCGCTGCTCGCAGTGCTGATACATCGACTGAAACTGATGCTGCAACCATGACTGAAGTGGTCAAACCTGCCACAAGCAAAACAGACACTACCGCGACATTGCTCAGTACTGCACAAACTAACAACAAGAATCCAAGCAATATTGACAACATCAAGGCTGTGTTAACCACCGTGCCAGCTGCTGCAACTACACAGCCTGTTGCGCATGTTGACACTGCAGCTCAAACAGCAGATATTCCTGCGGTCACCACAGCCATCACCAGTGCAGCATCGTCTATTACCACCGCTGCGGCACCTAGCACATCACCTGTATTGCAAGCCAGTTTGAATCAACCGTTAGACTCCACCACCTGGGGGCAAGAATTCAGCAAAACCATGCTGAGCTTCTCTAGACAAGGAGTACAACACGCCGAATTGCGACTGGACCCGCCTGAGCTTGGCCCACTGCGTATTAGCTTAAAACTCAGCGACAACGTTGCCCATGCCTACATTGTGTCAGCACATGCCAATGTACGTCAGGCAGTTGAACAAGCCCTGCCTCAGTTGCAACAAGCCTTGGCACAAAACGGATTGTCTCTGGGTCAGGCGGATGTCAGTGACCAACCCTCTGATCAAGCGTTTTTCTCTCAACAACAAGGTGACGGCTCAGACTCCAACGCTGCACCGTCCAGTAGCTTTGATGATCTCTTACACGGACGATCCTCTGCCAATACCGAGACCATTGCTCCACCTGTTAGACGAGCCATACCGGACGCCTTGATTGACACTTTTGCGTAAGGCATCCCTGATTCAACGTCTTTATTTAGCACACCATAAAGAGTGGATTAAGACGGCAATACCTGCCTTATTCCACTGCATTTGAATTGACCGCCTGGGGCACAATGTCCTAGGGCTTTTTTTGCTGCGACACAGAATTTCGCGCGACATTGTTACTATGGCTACTTCTACTACAGTTCGCTCCAAAAACGCATCCTCATCTGCGACCACTCCCGTTGAGCGACCACGTCGTCGCCCAGCGCGTTCTGGGTTTTCTCGCTTTCTAAAGAATTTGCTTATCGTCTTGCTGATTATTGCAGCCAGCGTAGGGGCAACGTTGTACTACTCGTGGCAACAAGGTGGCATTACTTTCTTTGCCGCACCTAACGCCAACGCTACCGAGCAAGCAACAGAAGACGAAGAAAAGCCAGCAACCAAACCAGCAGCTCCTGCTGTCGCGCCCAAACCAATTTTCACCTCGCTTGAGCCTTTCACTGTCACGCTAAATGACGGTCAGCGCTCGCGTATTCTTTACACCGCCTTGACGCTGCGTGTAGAAGACGAAGAGACCCGTTTGTTGTTAGGTGAATTTATGCCAGTGGTTCGCGATCGCGTACTCAAAACCCTGTCAGCTCAGAACCCTTTCCATGTGCAAACACCGCAAGGTAGAGAAGAGCTGGTGAATGCACTCACGATGGTTTTGAATGCACCTTACGAGCCTAGCTCTGTAAAACCGCGCATCGCCAACGTTTTATTCACCGCTTTTGTGGTCCAGTAAATGTCGTACCAAAGCTTTTTATCACAAGACGAAGTCGATGCCCTGCTGGCGGGTGTCACCGGTGAAGGTGCCGAGAACACCAGCAAAGAACTGCCATCCAGCGGTGTAAGGCCTTATGACTTAGCGTCACCCGAGCGAGTCATCCGACATCGCATGCAAACGCTTGAGCTGATTAACGAACGTTTTGCACGCCGTTTGCGCAGCACTATGCTCAGCTTTATGCGCCGCAATGCGGACATTACTGTTGGCACCATCAAAGTACAAAAATACAGTGACTTTGAGCGTAACTTGCCGGTGCCCAGTAACCTGAACATGGTGAACCTGAAGCCGTTGCGTGGTATTTCGCTATTCACCTTTGACCCCAGCTTGGTGTTCCTGATCATTGACAGCTTATTTGGCGGTCACGGTCGTTACAGCACTCGCGTAGAAGGTAGAGACTTCACCATTACCGAGCAACGCATTATTCAGCGTTTGCTCACGCACACACTGGAAAACTATTGCGAAGCTTGGGAAAACGTCTACAAGCTTGAGTACGAATATGTGCGTTCAGAAATGCACACCAAGTTCGCCAGCATTAGCTCAGGCAACGACTTGGTGGTCGTAACGTCATTCAACATAGAGTTTGGTGCACAAGGTGGCAATCTGAATATTTGCCTGCCCTACTCCATGATTGAACCGGTACGTGATTTATTGACACGCCCTCTGCAAGACACCAGCAGCAGCGCGATTGACCAGCGTTGGACTCAACAACTGACTCGTCAAGTACGTAGCGCCGATGTGGAACTGGTCGCGGATTTCCAGAAAATCCACACTTCTATTTCCTCGTTGATGCAGCTGCAAGTGGGCGATGTACTCCCTATTGATATTCCCGAACGCATCTTTGCACACGTTGATGGCGTACCCATCATGGAATGCCAATATGGCACCTCCAATGGGCATATGGCACTGCGCGTACAAAAAGTTCTGACCTATACAGAACCTGATTTCCGAAAAGTGAACTTACATGACAGAACCTCAGAATAACAACCCCACACAGCCTGTTTCTTCTGACGACAACACCGAGCTAGACTGGGATGCTGCCATGGCTGAACAACTGGCTGGTCAGAATGACGATAAATCCTCATCTACCCAAGCGGCCGGTCTGGAAAATCTGAATGACGATTGGGCTTCCGCATTAGCGGAGCAAACTGCTGCTGCCCCTACTTCGCTAGAGC
>SRSN01000135.1 GCA_004791645.1 Alcaligenaceae bacterium 429 | reverse complement strand
GTCTTTGAGGGTATAGCCAGGTAATACACAGTTGACGGTCACGCCCGTGGCGGCCAGCTCTGCGGCAAGGCTCATGGCCAAGGCTTCAGCAGTGGCTTTGGCGGCAGCGGTGAGGGGGTAGAGTTCGCCAGGTTTGAAGCGGTGCGCCACAAAGGAACTAGTGAGTACGATGCTGCCACAGGAGGATTTTTCTAAATAGGGTCTAGCAGTTTGTACCAGTTCAAGAAATGCACCGGCCATGCTTTGTACGGCCTCAGCTAAGTCTAAAGACGACGCTTCTTGCAGGTTTTTCTTGCTGGCATGCCCCGCGTTACTGACCACTTGATCTACGGTGCCGAAGGTTTGTACACAGGCTTCTACTATACGTTTAGCCTGTTGGGGTTCGTTTAGGTCAGCGAAGTAGCATTCCGCTTTAGCGCCCAAGGCGCGTACGCTGTCTAGCACTTGCAGCATGGCTTGCTTGCTGCTGTCATCAGCGCCACGCGAATGCAGGAGAAGGGAGGTGTGTTCAGAGGCGAGTGTGCGTGCGATAGCCGCACCAATACCTGAACCAGCACCCGTAATGAGGATGACTCTATGTTGTTCCATGTTGCTCCACCGTTGTTATACCTGTATTCAGGTTTTCTTATATCTATGTCGATAAGAATTTTATTAAGGGCAGCATAGCATGGAGCCTATGCTTGCAGAAGCGGTGGTGCGTAAATAAATGCTTCGGATTATGGACGTAAAAAAAGCCGGGAATCTGGTGGATTTCCCGGCTAATTATTAGGCGTTTATTTCAGTAATCGCCATTGACCATCTTTCACGATGATCATCTCACGACCACGCTCATCAAAGCCGCTGTGATCCTCAGGAGTCATGTTGTACACACCCTGTGTGGCCACAAGCTCAGTGGTTTGTTCCAGTGCATCACGCAACGCAGCGCGGAACTCCGGCGTACCAGGTTGTGCTGTTTGTGCCGCAACAGGAATCGCTTTTTCTAGCAACAAACCAGCATCAAATACGTTCGCGCCAAACGTAGCTGGGGCTTCACCATATTTGGCGGTGTAACGATCAATGTAGTCTTGAGCGATCGCTTTGGATGGGTTGCTGTCGTCGATTTCAGGTAGCACCAACATCAAGCTAGCAGCCAGTACAGTACCTTCTACTTCAGCGCCGCCTAGCGACAAGAATGCAGGCAGTGCCGCACCGTGAGTTTGGTAGAACTGGCCTTCGTAGCCCAGTTTTGCCAAGGTTACTTGTGGCAGCACAGCGGCAGCGCCAGTACCTGCGATCAGCACTGCATCAGGCTTAGCAGAGAACACTTTCAGTGCTTGGCCTGTCACCGAGTTGTCTGAACGCACATAGCGTTCAGTAGCGACAATCTCAATGCCGTTTTCAGCGGCCAGTTGGTTAAATACGTTCAACCAGCTTTCGCCGTAGGCATCGTTAAAGCCAATGAAACCCGCTGTTTTAACACCGTTGTCCACCATGTGTTTCACCAAAGCGGAGCCAATGATGTCATCGTTCTGTGTGGTTTTGAAAATCCACTTTTTCTCTGGCGTCATGGGCAAGATCACGGCAGCAGCACCCACGGGAGACAAAATAGGCGTACCGGATTCTGCCGCAAAAGGGATCAAGCTAATCGCATGCGGAGAGCCAGTAGGCCCAATCAACGCATCGATTTGGTGCTCAGAGATCAGTTTACGGAAAGCAGTCACCGTTTGGTTGGTGACGCTAGCATCGTCCAACGCAATGTACTCGATATCCAGATCGCCAGCTTTCTGAGGGAGCAGAGGAACCGTATTGTTTTGCGGAATGCCAACCATGGCAGTAGAGCCGGTGGAGGAAGTAATGACCCCTACCTTGACTTGGGCAGAGGCGATGGGTGATTGCAGAGCAAAAGCAGTAGCCAGAGTCACCAGCAAGGTACGCAGTAGCATGAGTTCCTCGTAGAGAAAGCAGGATAAGGATGGGCGTAGGAAATATGATTTCCCACTTCAAGCTAACGATTTTAACGCATAACCTGCGTTGCTTTGGTCTTTAGCGCTAAAACGAAAAAACCTCTGGCAAAACACCAGAGGTTTTCAGCTATCTACGCCAGCGTTTTCACACTGGCGTGTAGGTAACACAGCATGGCTGTGAATTACAGCATTTCTACTGCGATAGCGACGGCTTCACCGCCACCAATACACAGAGAGGCAATACCGCGTTTCAGGCCTTTGTGTTTCAACGCACCTACCAGTGTGGCGATCAAACGCGCACCGGATGCACCAATAGGGTGACCCAATGCAGTCGCGCCACCGTGAACGTTCACTTTGTCGTGAGGGATGTTCAGCTCTTTCATGGCAGCCATGGTGACTACGGCGAAGGCTTCGTTGATTTCGAACAGGTCTACGTCTTCAACTTTCCAGCCGGTTTTCTTCAGCAGTTTTTCAATCGCGCCTACAGGAGCTGTAGTGAACCACTCAGGCTCATGAGCAAACTGTGTGTGGCCTACGATTTTTGCCAAAGGTTTTACACCCAGCTCGCCAGCTGTGGAGGAACGCATCAACACCATTGCGGCTGCACCATCCGAAATGGAGGATGAAGTAGCAGCAGTGATGGAACCGTCTTTTTTGAAAGCAGGACGCAGGGTTGGGATTTTTTCAGGCATGGCACGTTGAGGTGCTTCGTCTGTATCAACAACGGTGTCGCCTTTGCGGCCTTCTATAGTGACTGGAGTGATCTCAAAGGCAAAGCTGCCATCTTTGCTGGCCTCTGTGGCACGACGCAGAGATTCCAGTGTGAACGCATCTTGTTCTTCACGGGTGAACTGGTATTTGTCTACGCAGCTTTCCGCAAAAAGACCCATCGCTGTACCTTTTTGGTACGCGTCTTCTAGGCCGTCCAATGCCATGTGGTCATACACGGTGGAGTGACCGTAGCGGTAGCCTTGACGACCACGCAGCAACAGGTAAGGAGCATTGCTCATGCTTTCTTGACCGCCAGCAACGACGACGTCAGCACTGCCACCTACCAGCATATCGTGGCCAAACATGGCAGCACGCATACCGGAACCACACACTTTGTGTACAGTGGTCGCACCTACGCTTTTCGGCAGACCAGCACCAATAGCGGCTTGGCGTGCAGGAGCTTGGCCTTGGCCAGCTTGCAGTACGTTACCCATGATCACTTCGTCGATCAGGGCAGAATCAATACCAGCGCGCTCTACAGCGGCTTTAATGGCAACCGCACCCAGTTCGTGAGCGGCTAGGGAAGAAAGACTACCCATCATGGCACCCATAGGGGTACGGGCAATCGAAGCAATCACAACAGGATCTGACATGGCAAGAGCTCCTCGGGTTGTTGTAGTCAGGTTGATGTCACACCATTATCCATTAAATTGCTGCACTGCGGCAATTATCTAATCGCTTAGTAAGGGGATAGGGATAAATATTCTCTAATCTGCCCTGTGCGACACGCTCTCGGCACTGAGTCCACCATTGCGCATCCAGCAATTCTGCATGGTACTTTTTGAAGGCTTCCTTGATACGTGGGTCACCCAGCAAAAAGTATTCAAACTCTTCGGGAAATACGTCGTTTTTACCAATGGGATACCACGGTTCGCCAGACATTTCGGCCTCTTCGTTGGGCGCGGCTGGAATGGTGCGAAACTGCATCTCGGTCATACGCTGAATTTCATCGTAGTCATAGAAAACCAGGCGTCCCAAGCGGGTAAGGCCAAAGTTCTTGTACAGCATATCGCCAGGGAAGATATTGTTTGCGGCCAGTTCGCGTATGGCGTCACCGTATTGTTTGATTGCACCTTCAATAGCGTTTTCACTGGCACGGGCCAAGAACAAATTCAGTGGCAACATACGGCGCTCAATGTACACATGGCGCAAAACCAGTGAGCCGTCGCTTTCTTCTATTTGTGACGGTACTTCACGGCGCAGTTCTTCCAGTAACTCAGGGTCAAAGCGGTCTAACGGTAGGGCGACTTGGGAGTATTCCCAGGTATCAGCCATGCGCCCTGCACGGTCGTGTTTTTTCACCAGTTGATAGCGTTCTTTAACGGTGGCGTGATCCATGCCACTTTTGCGTATGCGATCGCGTATCAGCTTGAAGACGTACGGGTACGACGGCAAGGTGAACACACACATCACCATCCCTTTAATACCGGGCGATAAGGTGAATTGGTCTCTAGAATGCGCTAAATGGTAGAGAAAATCGCGGTAAAACAGCGTTTTCCCTTGTTTTTGCAAACCGATGGCGTTGTAGAACTCGGCCTTGGATTTGCGAGGCAGCAAGGTCACCAAGAAATTCACATAGGCGGAGGGGGTTTCCATATCCACCAAGAAATAGGCACGAGTAAAGCTGAACAGCGTACTGATGTCGTCACTGGTGTCTAACAAGG
The DNA here is from genome assembly GCA_004791645.1 of Alcaligenaceae bacterium 429. GTDB lineage: Bacteria > Pseudomonadota > Gammaproteobacteria > Burkholderiales > Burkholderiaceae_B > Paenalcaligenes. The sequence goes on along the minus strand of SRSN01000135.1, from coordinate 5,400 downwards.
CATCCAACGAAATGGTGCCAGCTGGCGTGTGCGTCAGCGCAATTGCAAAGGGGTGAATGTTACCGTGGTTAATAAAGCGCCCCACGATATATGCACCTTTGTTACGGAAGAATAACGAGTTTAGAACTTGGAATTGGCAGTCTGGGCCTAGGCGGTGACCGGGATCATCAGGCAAGCGTTGGCGTAGCGTATGCACAATGCGGCGCGCCAAAATACGTACTTCGGCAGGCAAATCCGCGAAGGGTGCAGCCAAGCCGAAATCCTGAATCATGGTTTTTAGCGTAGCGACTAACCCTTGTTCTAACGGGTAATACGCACGGTACGACGGGCGGCTACCATCCAGATATTCGGTCGCGATGGCGGGGCGTACAAAGAGGAAATCGTTGTTGAAATAGTTGCGATGCAGTACGCGGCACGACACCGAGTTAAAGAACGTTTCTGCACATTCTGGCTGATGGTGACGTCGTAACAGCCCTACAAACTCCCGTTTTACCTGATGCCAAAATTGGTGCTGGGGTTCATCCAAGTGGGTAAGTTGGCTATGCTCATCTGGTGTGGTGCGGTTTCCTTTGAGCGCTGAGCTAAGGATGGTGGCGCATTCGCGTACGCGTATATCGTAATATTCGATACGCTCACGAGACAGATGTTGTATGGCATGCCACGCGGCAGACTCGAACAGCACTTTGGCACGCTGCGCACTGTAACGAAACAGCGCATAGTGGCGGTTAAAGCCATTCAGAATGGTCTGGGCAATATCCAGTGGAGAAGGGCCTTTAGGTGCAACTGGGGTGATGCTGGGACTATCTGACTCAAACATGGCTGCGTGTTACCAAGGTGAAAAGTTCCAGAAAGTGCGCTTCAGCAAACAAAGATTGGCTGAGGCAAGGGGCTGTCCTATTATGCCTGTTGCAAAGCACGAACGTAATGATTGGAGAAGACAGAATGCAAGATACCCAAGAAGCAGTGACCTATCCGTTTGGTGACACACTGCCTGAGCCTAGTCAGATCATGGAAGTTGCCCCTGGCGTTTTTTGGGCGAGATTACCGTTACCATTTGCCTTAAATCACATCAACGTGTGGTTGCTGCGTGATGAGTTTGAAGGGCAGCAAGGGTGGATGATTGTGGATTGCGGCGTGAACAAAGACGTGATTCGCGAGCAATGGGAACAGTTGTTTGCCACACAATTGCAGGGCTTGCCGGTATTGCGCGTGTTAGTCACGCACATGCACCCTGATCACGTGGGTTTGGCAGGTTGGTTGTGTGAGCGCTGGAAAGCGCCGTTGTACATGAGCATGACCGATTACACGGTTGCCTGTTTGTGGTCGCAGCGTCGTCACGATGCCAAAGCGGCTCAGCAAAGTGGTGAGAACGCGGCGGCGCACTTTGGACGTAACGGTTTGAGCGACCCTGAGTCCCAACAAAAAATCAAAGAACGCGCTGGTTATTACCCTGGGTTGGTATCCGATATGCCCAGCAGTTTCCACCGTTTGATGGCGGGCCACAGTATTACGATTGGTGCTAATCAGTGGGAAATTATTGTGGGCTATGGTCATGCACCAGAGCACGTATCGCTATACAGCCCAGCATTGAATGTGCTGATTTCTGGCGACATGATGCTGCCACGTATTTCTACCAACGTCAGTGTGTTTGACCATGAGCCTGAAGCAAATCCACTGCCTTGCTTTTTGACCTCTCTGGATGAATACCGCGTCTTACCCGAAGACGTGTTGATTTTGCCGTCGCATGGCAAAGTATTTAGAGGGTTGCATGGCCGCATAGATGACTTGCAACAGCACCATAAAGACCGTTTGGTTGATACTTTAGAGGCCTGTGGTAGTGCTGGCCTGAATGCAGCAGGTTTGGTGCCGGTGTTATTTAAGCGCGAGCTGGATCTGCATCAACTCACCTTTGCGATGGGTGAGGCCTTAGCTCATTTGCATGCGCTGTGGTACGAGGGCAAGTTGCGCCGCGAAAAACGCGCAGATGGCATCTACTATTTCGTGTGTAGCTAATGCCATCGTGGCTGTACCGCCTCTGCAGACTTTATGCTAGCGTATACCTTTAGCTAATTTCTGCAGGGTACAGTCACTATGAGTCAGTCCTCCTACCGTCATCTGGATACGTTGCTTGCTCATTTAGGGTTAGCCGAGTTTGACCCACAAACAGGCGCAGCCCCGGTGGCTATTCCTTCCGTGCGTTCCAGTACGGTGCGATTCCGTTCGTTGGAAGACTTAGATAATGCTCAAGCCGCACAAGCGGCAGGCCAACGCAGACCTGCTTACGGTAGGGGCGGGCTGGATACACACGCTGCTTTAGAACAGGTGTTTTGTGAGTTAGAGCAAGGCCAGTACTGCGTGCTTGTGCCTTCTGGTATGGCTTCCATTGCATTAAGCCTTACGGCGTTGGCGCAGCATGGTGACCATGTATTGGTCTCTGACTCTGCTTATGCTCCCGTACGCCTTTATGATTCCGGTTTGGCTAAACGGTTAGGCATAGAAATCACCTATGTGAAGCCTGACGAAGCATCTGTACGCGCGGCTATACGTCCTAACACCAAAGTGCTGTATCTAGAGTCTCCCGGTTCGCTGTTGATGCAAATGCTGGATGTGCCCGCCTTAGTCGCCGTGGCCAAAGAACATAATCTGGTGACCGTTGCCGATAACACATGGGGTTCTGGCTATGCCTACAGACCATTAGAACTGGGTGTGGATGTATCGGTGATTGCTGCGACCAAATATGTGGCGGGTCACTCTGATTTGATGATGGGCGCAGTGGTGGTGGGCGATAACCCAGCGCTGATTTCTGCCGTGAAGAAAACGAATTACGCCTTGGGTTATTCGGTGAGTGCTGATGACGTGTGGCTCGCGTTGCGCGGTGTACGTACGCTATCGGTACGTATGCGTGAAAGTGCTTCCAATGGCCTGAAGCTGGCTGAATTCTTGAGTACCCTGCCCGAGGTAGAGCGTGTATTTCACCCTGCCTTGCCTAGCGACCCAGGCCACGCATTATGGAAACGTGATGCCACTGGCTCTAACGGCATGTTGGCCTTCAGTTTGAACCTGCAACCTGAACAAGCGCGTCGCTTTGTAAATGCATTGACGCTGTTTGGTATTGGCTATTCATGGGGTGGTTTCGAGAGCCTAGTACAGTATGTAGAGCCAGAACTGGTGACACCGCATTCCTACTGGAATCGCAATAGCAAACCATTGATACGTTTGCATGCAGGCTTAGAAAATGCGCAAGATTTAATTGCGGATCTAACCCAAGCATTGGCAGCGGCTAAAGCAGCATGACGAATGTTGTACCGGCCACAGGGCCTGTGTTGATTTTGTACACCGGCGGCACGCTAGGCATGGAGCTGGGAGCCAACGGTTGGGCACCTGCTGTAGGGTTTGAGCAGCGTATTCAACAAGCACAAACCACATGGCCGCAGGCTCAGTCACTGCCAGCGTGGCGCTATGCCACCATAGATCCGCCTATAGATAGCGCCAACATGACGCAGCAATTGTGGCTAAGCATGCGAGATGTGATTGTGCAGGCCGCCGAGCAAGGGTGTAGTGGCGTGGTGGTACTACATGGGACCGACACGTTGGCCTATAGCGCGGCTGCATTAAGTTTTTTGCTGGGTGGTTTAGGGGTTCCTGTTGTGCTAACGGGCTCAATGAGGCCAGCCGTACAACCCGATACCGATGCATGGGCCAATGTGTTTGGTGCGTTGTCGGCTATCACTAGTTGTGCAGCGGGTGTATTTGTGTACTTTCACCAGCGTTTGTTACGCGGCACACAGGTAAGCAAATGGCATAGTGAGGCCGATGACGCGTTCAGGGCAGTACGCCATGACGGTGCTGAGACTATTACTGGTCATGTACCTCTTGCACTGAATTTTCAGGTGCAGCGTCAGCCGGTATCTCTAGCCGTGGTGCCGTTTTACCCGGGCTTTCAGGCTAATGCCTTACAAAGCATTGTGGATACAGGCGTACAGGGGCTGATTTTGGAGTGTTATGGTACTGGCACTGGCCCAACAGAGGACGCTGAACTCTTAGCTGTACTACACCGTGCCATCGCACGAGGGGTGGCCGTGGTGGGGATTAGTCAATGCCCCGTAGGTAGCGTACTGCCAGGGCAATACGCCGCGGGCAGTTTGCTAGTACAGGCGGGTATGTTACCTAGCGGCAGCATGACGCGAGAAGCTGCCTTAGCCAAATTATTTGCCTTGTTGGGGGCGGGCATCACCGCGCAAAAATTGCCCGACTACTGGCTCACCGATTTTTGCGGTGAGTTGGCGTAACGCTTAATAGTCGTCGTGTTTTAAGCGATCGATACTACGTCTATCACGCTTAGTAGGGCGACCAGCGTGAATGCTTAAGGCAGGCTCCGGCGCCAAGCGGCGCTGTTCAGCAGCACTTTCGCGAGCATGAATGCTTTCAGGTGTTTCGTTATACAGCGTACGGGCAACGGTAGCAGGACCGCGCACAGCACTAATGGCTTGCACGATCACCACCGTAGCCGGAGGCTGCTTGGTGATGGAAATTTCATCACCCACCTGAATATCGCGTGCAGGCTTTGATGTTTGGCCATTCACCAGCACGCGTCCTTTATTGATTTCATCTACGGCTAGGCTGCGCGTCTTGTAAAACCGTGCTGCCCATAACCATTTGTCTAAACGGGTCTTGTCCATATCACAAAGTAGGATAAAGATATGATAGAAATCACAGTATAGTAGTAATCACACGGCGCTGTTTCCGCTGTACATTCCGCTCTGCAGTATTCGAGCAATTCATGCGTGACCGAGGAGGTTGAAATGAGTTTTTCGGATTTAAAACAGTTTGGCATCGATCTGGAATTCCCCTATAAAAAACGATACGACAACTACATTGGGGGGCGTTGGGTACCTCCTGTAGCGGGGAATTATTTCGAGAACATCTCGCCCATTACGGGGCAAGTATTCTGCGAAGTCGCACGATCAGATGCAGATGATATTAATTTGGCCTTAGATGCAGCGCACGCGGCGCGTGAGGCGTGGGGTAAAACCTCTGTAGCTGAACGCTCCAATGTCTTGTTGCGCATTGCTGATAGGATAGAGCAAAACCTAGAAAAACTGGCGGTGGCAGAGTCCATCGATAACGGCAAACCTGTACGTGAAACACGCGCTGCTGACTTGCCACTAGCCGTAGACCATTTCCGCTACTTTGCGGGCTGCATTCGCGCTCAGGAAGGCGCTATTTCCGATATAGACAGCACCACGGTGGCGTACCATTTCCACGAACCAGTTGGTGTGGTGGGGCAAATTATTCCGTGGAACTTCCCACTACTGATGGCAGCATGGAAACTGGCTCCAGCGTTGGCAGCAGGTTGTCCAATTGTGCTAAACCCAGCGGAGAAAACCGCCGCCTCTATCT
>SRSN01000134.1 GCA_004791645.1 Alcaligenaceae bacterium 429 | reverse complement strand
TGTATGCAAGCTGTTTCCCTGCCCTTTCTCTATGGTTGGCTTTGGGTTAGAGAAGGTTACCGCCTTTTCATGCGTCAACCTATGGCCATGCTGTTCTGGAGCTTGGTCACCAACTTGCTAATCCATCTAAGCTATTTGCTGCCGTTATTAGGCCAGATAGCTTTGCTGGTAGCCTCCCCTGCACTGACCTTCATCGTACTAAACGCCAGCCACAACATTGCTAAAGGCCAGCAAATGCAGCTAGGCATGTGGACGGCACCACTACGCCCTGCTAACGTGCGCAACCCATTAATCAAGCTGGGCGCACTCTACATGCTGGCCTGTTTAGCTGCAGGGTTACTAGCAACCATTCCATTCGTAGACAGCATCATGAGCGTGATGCCTGCACCAGGCACTCCTGTAGATGAAGCTGCACTCATGCGTGCCTTACGTGCGCCCATGTTTGCCCTAATGGCTATCTACGTACTGGTATCCGCTCTGTTCTGGCATGCCCCCGCCCTCATCGGTTGGCACAACATTGCCATCAAACAAGCACTGTTCTATTCCATGGTTGCTTGCTGGCGTAACAAGTTTCCATTCATTTTGTACGGCTTGTGTTGGTTAGCGCTGTACTTCTTGATGCAGCAACTGGATTTAATCTTGTTATCTTCTGGTCTAGCCCCTAGCCTGCAACAACTGATTCTGACACCGCTTAGCTTAGTTATTTTGGCGATACTGTATGGTAGCTTCTACCCTATTTACCTGACAGTATTTGGCCCTAGTGCAATGGCATTAAATGCAGCCTCGCACCAAGACCCTGATCTGTAAACCCATAACAGCCAAGCATCACGCTGGCTGTTAACGCCTCTGCGCACACCTACGCCAACTCCCTAGCTCTTGCTCCAAGACTGATTGGCGTAGTTGCAGCACCCACACAGGCACCTCGAGCACCTCTACCGCCTGCCTACAACCGTATATACGGTTCGGCTGCATCAGCAACGGTCCCTTGAGTATTTCACCTTTACTTCCCAAGAAAAGCACTGCATGTGCGCTGTACAGTCTCAGGGTATGCACGAATCGGCAACGCTTAAAACATAAGACGGTATGAGCCCTTTCCGACATCGCTATACGATGCATACCAAAGAGCCTTGCCTGAAAACTTTGCATGTACCAAACATGGCGCACACTCTGTAGTGCTGGTGATGTAGACATACGGTGCTACCCTAAAACAAGCTTTGCATCATCTGCATCACCAACGGAAAGGCAATCACTAAGAACGTGCACGGCAAAATACAACTTACTACAGGGAAGAGCATTTTCACTGGCGCCTCTAAGGCTTGTTTTTCTGCGCGCAAAAAGCGTTCTTGCCTATATTGATCCGCTTGCGCACGTAATACAGTGCTTAGTGACAAACCCATTTTCACAGCATTGTCTAAGTTAGCGGAAAGCACTGACATCTCAACTAAACCGCTATCCAGCACAAGGCGCTCAAAGCTTTGCTCTCTACTCATGCCGGAACGCATTCTAAATAAGGCTTGCTGTAGTAGCCGTTGCAAATCCCCTGATGGCAAACTTTCAGCAGCAGTTTGCAAAGCCAACATCACACCGGCACCAGACTCTACCGACAACGCCAATACGTCCAGAAAGAACGGGTACTGGCAACGCTGCGCATGCAATCGGCTTTGGCGTTCTTGGTAGCGTTTCCACCAAGGCAATAGCAAGGTGACTCCCCCAGCTACTGCCGCCATATTAAGGTTCATTTCTTCGCCGTAGACAGCACTGAGTATCAACACAATGAACGCAACGGCTAACGCCTGCAACAACAATCGCCCCAGCACCATATAGACCTCGGCATGCTGCTCAATGCCTAGCCAGAGCGGTAATCGGTGACGCCATCGCCACGGCAATAACACCCACAGTCTGCGACCTAGCGCACTATGCAACCACACCAACCACTGATGCCATTCACGATCTTGCACTTGCTCTGGTAGTTTCCGCCATCTAGTACGTAGCCAACTCCCTATACCCAGTAGACTAGTCATCGTCGTGATGGCCACCACAGCAAAGCTAATATATCCCCAAAGACCTTGCATACCTATACCCTGATCTGAGCAATCTTACGCATCATATGCAACCCAATACTCTCTAGTATCACGATCAAAGCAGCCACTCCCCACCCTATGGGCTCAGACCAAAAACTCTGCATTAACTCGGGCTGCATCCAACTCAATGCCGCCGCAATCAAAAGCGGAATCGCGGCCATCACCCACGCTTGCAACGATGCTTGTGCCGTCAGCGTTTTGACCTTTTCCTCTAGATACAAACGCATACGTAAACTATGCGCCAACCGCTCCAACACATCACTGATACGCCCGCCACAACGCTGAGAAACCTCTAGGCTTGCTGCCAATAACTGTGTACCTTCGTGTGGGATACGGTTGGATAAATTCATCACTGCTTGTTCCAGCCCTATGCCTAATCGTAGTTCACGCAAGCAAAGCTCCAGTTCAGCACGTAGTGGCGACTTGCTCTGTATCGCCAACTGCTGAAATGCTACTTGCAACCCCAAGCCTGCTCGCGAGGCTGCTGCTAACGATTGAATAAAATCTGGCAATTGAGTGCAGACCCGCAAATGGCGCTTTTTCTGCAAACCTCGCATTGTTCTAGGCACCACAACCAGAACCACGATCGGAGCGATCCAAGCCAGCCAAACATTACCCGTGAGCCACCACCAGAGGAACACGCTGAACAACAATATCAAGCTGAAAAATAGCGCCAGCACACGAGCATCCACAAACCAATACGCCGCTTCTAACACCGCCTGTGACTGAGCATCTACTTGTTTCTTTTTCTGCTCGAATACCCCCCAAACCTTAGGCGCAGCCATCATCGTGAATGCCGCAACAGCTACCATGACTCCCAACAACGCACCTATCCACCACATGCCAGCCTCCTTTTTTAGGCCACATCGCTAAACCAGCGTTGATCCAACCACTCCATTTGCTCACTAAAAATCTGCGGTATTAGCCCCTGCCCTTTGAACACCACGCCACCAGAACTGGATACCTCTGCAGCAAACAGCTCTTGTAGCTGTATACGGCCCGCCTCCAAACCGCACACCTCAGTAATGGAATGAATGATGCGGCGCCCATCAGCTAAACGTTTTTGCAATACCAACACCTCTAGGCTGCTGGCTATATGCTCACGTGCCACGGTTACAGGCAAATCCATACCTGCTAATAGCACCAGCGTTTCCAAACGGTTAAGCGCCTCTCTAGGGGTATTAGCATGCACTGTCGTCAAGGAGCCTTCATGACCTGTATTCATCGCCGCTAACATATCAAAGGCCTCACCTCCACGGCATTCCCCTACCACTATACGATCGGGCCGCATACGTAATGCATTGCGTACCAAATCGCGAATACTTACCAATCCTTCACCTTCTACGTTGGCAGGCCGCGCCTCTAAAGAAACCAAATTTGCCATGTTCAACTGCAACTCTGCAGCGTCTTCAATGGTGACTACCCGCTCTTGAGGAGCAATGTAGTTCGTAAGCACGTTTAACAGCGTCGTTTTCCCTGAGCCCGTTCCCCCTGCCACCACCACATTTTTTCTGGCCTGTACACAGCAACGCAAAAACTCAGCCATCGTTGGACTGAGCGCACCAAACGCTAATAAGTCGTCCATCACCAAACGCTTGGCGGGGAATTTGCGTATGGTTAAGGTAGGGCCTTTAAGAGCAATAGGCGGTAACACTGCATTCACCCTAGAGCCATCTCGTAACCGTGCATCTACCATAGGAGAAGCATCGTCCAAGCGCCTACCCAAGGGGGCCACGATGCGCTCCATAATGGCGACCAATGCCGTCTCACTACTAAACACAGCAGCGCTTTCATGGCATTGCCCCTGCATTTCCACAAAAATCTGTGACGGTGAGTTCACCATGATTTCACTGATATTAGGGTCGCGTAATAGAGCCTCTAACGGCCCTAAACCTAATGCCTCATCCAACACGGCTTGAACCAATTGCTGCTTACATAATGAAGGTGGGAAATCACTGCTTTTAGCAATCAGCGCTTCTACACATTGCTGCGCTTCCAAACGTAATACTGCTTCATTCATGTCGCTGTACTGCTTACGGCGCAACTCTAGCGCATCCACCAAACGCGTATGCAAGGCAGCTACATGCTCCGCCAACAACAAGGCTTGCTCTCGTTGTGCGGCGACAGAAGCACTCTGTTTCTTAGCCTCTACCGTTTCATTATTAACCTGTAGCCGCCCGACTTCCTGCTCTTCCTCTACAACACGCTTCACCACTAACTGACACGGCCCTATCACTACGCAATCACCGTCTTGCAATGGTCCGTATTGAGTTACGCGTTGGCCATTCACATACGTACCAGCCAAACTCCCACAGTCTTCTAAAAAGTATTGTTGAGCATGCCTAGTGATGCGTGCATGCTGCTTGGCAATACGCCACCCCTTTAACACCAACTGTGCGGTGGCCTCTTTACCAATCACACACTGCTCTGCCATTGGAAACTCAAAACGCTCTCCATTTTGGTATTCACCGCAAAGCTTAAAAGCCAGATCACTCATGATGGCCACCTTGAAGCAGCACACTCAATGGCTCCACTGGCAGTGCCCAATCAGGCCGCGACAACAAGTCTTGGCCTTCCTCTACCGCCATGGCTGTATTCACTCTGGGAGCATCCGGGAACTGTTGGGCTACCATTGCTTGCGCTCTATGTATGCGTTGCTGCATAACAGGATGATTGGCCTCCACAATATGCGGCGTCACGAAAATAGCCAATTCTGTTTCCTGACGCTGAAAACGCTCAGAACTAAACGCCGCCCCCAAAACCGGCAATGTTCCCAATCCCGGAACCCTATCTTGATTGCGAGAAACCTCTCTGGAAATAAACCCCGCAAGAATTAAGGTTTGGCCCGTTTGCACATTAAACTCCGTAGCTGTTCGCCTCGTTTTCAGAGAGGGGCCACTGGGCACTGACAAACTTGGATCTATAGAGCTCACCTCTACCTCAATACGTGAACGTACCGCTCCAGAGGCCTGAATCAAGGGTGTGATCCGCAGTGAAACCCCATAGGGTTTGAACTGCGTGGAGTTATTACCATTACTGTCGGTCACGGTATAAGGTACTTCGCCACCCGCCAAGAACTCAGCCGTGCTACCACTACGAGCCAATAATTGTGGCTGTGCCAAGATGGTTGCGGCGCCCACCTCGCTCAACGCTTGTATACGTGCCGAAAGCAACGCATTAATACCAAAATAGCCCTTGAGTGCTGAACTGCCCATTTCCGTGGCCACTACGGTTTCCCCCGGACGCGCACCGATGCTACCAGCTGAGTTTTCCCATGCAACCCCAGCCGTAAACCCACCTTCTGTAGCATCACTCCAGCGCGTGCCTAGATTGCGTAATGCATTACGAGGCACCTCCACCACCTGCACATCCAGCAGCACCATTGCGTCCCACCCTTGGCTATCACTTAAGTCCAAAAGTTGCGGATAACGCTTGGCCAATACCGACAAATGCTCCTGCTGCCTATCTGTTAAATGGGTAGCCTCTACAACCAGCTTATCCCCCACCTCACTAATTTCCACACCAGGAATTTTGGCCAGTAGCTGTTTTAACTCACTTTTACTTTGACGCACGCCTGTAGAAAGCACTTCCACGTGATAGGCCCGCTTACTACCGTCACGCTGCCAAAGCTGCACCGTACTGCTTCCTTCGTTGCGCGCAAAAACAATCACCTCTTGCTCTTCGGTAGTCACGGCATTCAGTACATGCCCATCACCAACAGCTACACGTGCCAATTCAGGAACTGTTAACACCCGCATATCACCCACCTGCATCTGCCAAGTTTCTATCTGTGCAGATACGGATGGTGCCCACCCACACATCACCACAGCTAATACGAAACCAAACACCTGCTTTGCGTTAGCATCACTCATAGATCTCTCCCGGTAATGACATCGCATCTACAGCGTCGCGCTCAGCCCAATTACTCCACTGCGTGGCCGTTGGTTCAGACATACTCTCTAGCCCGTAAGCCTGTGCTGGCAACGAAAACAATGCTCTAGAAGGTGAGACTGCCCCCATAGACGGAGCCAGTGCCTGCAACTTACGATTCTGTTGATTGCCGTACACGACCGGAGCAGACTTTGCTGCTTTAGTCGGTGCCGTCGCAGCCAGACCTAATAGAGCCGCCAAGTCACCTCGAATGGCTCGATCAGAAACACCAGCATCGCCTACTGGCCGCAACATAGCCGTTAATGTCCCCGCTTGCCTCGCTGCCAACAATGTCACCCCCTCTTCAGGGCTTACATCCAACGTCAACGTACTGGCTTCATAACGGCTTTCACTGAGGTATTCTGTGTTGCGATTAATAGCTAAAACCCGTACACCCTGCAGCAAAGGTGAAGAGATGCGACGTCGTTGATAATCAAAAGATACGTACACATCAATCAAGTCTCCTGCCTGCAAAAGCCCCGCCACAGAACTCAACACATCAGCGGGGATGGTTAATGCCCTACGGCCTGGACGCAAGATAGAAGAGAAGCGATCAGGTTCTTGCTCGCGCACATGGGCTGGCAAAATCAAATCTCCCGCCGCCAGTGCATGCCCCAACCTCTGATTTTCTATGGCCAGAAAATACTCTGGCGACAAACTATCGCTACTGATCAAATGCTGAGGAAAATCACGTATAGCCACATCATCACTGCCGACTATGGCCCCCACTGGTAATGACCGTGCAGCCACTAGACGAGACACCATAGGAACTGCTGCACGCGCCTCTAACTCCTGCGTTTTATCAGCCAAATAACGAGAACTGGACCATACCGCTAACCCCGCCCCCAACAAAGACAACACTATCCAAACTGCGGTTGATCGATGCGCCCATAAGTGCTGCAGCCATACTTGTTTCATTACGCCCCCCTCCTTGCTTGCCTCTGACACTAATACCAGCGCAATACATAGACCCCTACCATCTGCTCACCCATAGGAACCCAACTTATTACCCACTGCTCTGCACCATATTGAAAGCTCATGGCATAGGAATCTGCATGCACAGACATGTTGGGGAATTTCTTAGCTAATACTTCCATCAACAAGGGCTGCGGCTCTATTTTTGTCGGCACGCTATACCACTGATGCTGCACTCGTCCACCTGCCAGTTTCTCTTCCCACGCCCACATCAGCTGTAAGTCGGGATGAGAGAAAAGTGGCTGATGCACTGGCTGCTCAGAACGCAAACAGCTCAGTGCGATAAACAAGCTGCTGGCATCCACTTTTTGTAGGCGTATAGAACAAGGATCCGACACGGCAGACTGCTCCCATAACACACTGTTTTTTTGCACCTGCAATTGCTCAAGATGAGGAATGCGTTCCTGTATTTGCAGCATAAACTCAGCCAGATCTACGCCTTCCACTTGCCATGCGTAATACCACAATGCATCTGATTGCAAAGAGAGTAATAATTCAGGGCTATATGCACTCAAACCTTGCTCCACACTGTGCAACTGAGTTAACCATTGCGCTTGCAGAGGCCCTGTGAAGGCAATTGCACTTATTCCAACCACGCCTACACAGCACAGTCTAGTAATGGATCTCCTCACGCCTCACTCCTGCTGTATATACCGTGGAGGTACGCTGTTTTCCCATTGACGTAACCAGTCACTGTTAGGGGTTTCACGCCCCCACGCCTTATCTACAGAGCCCACTAAGTGCTCTATATTCTGTACCTGACGACGACTACGCTCTGCCGCCTTTCCCCACCATTGAGGGGCTTGTTCCAACCGTTGCCTTACTTGTGCAGCAGCTACTGCACTGCCACTGCCCACTAACACCACATGCTGTTGTTGCAATGTCAGCGAAGGAAATAAAGCATGGCTTAATCGTTTCTGTAGACTACTTTGATGTATGCCTACGTCTTCTAAACGCACCTCAGTTGCTAGTGAGGATGACTCCTTATTAAGGCTCTCATTCCAGCGATAACTCTCTTGGCTATACTTCAACCCTTTAGCCTCTACATCCCAGATTGCGTGACGCTGTTGCTCCGTTAAAAGGACATCGGCTGACCATAGTTGTGCACGTAGAAACGCGCCATGTGCGGCCGCCAATTGAATTCGACTTTTTTCATGCTGCGCATACAACAACCAGTGCGCCATAAACAGCAGTCCCATCAATACTGGCAGCACGATGATGCTTTCCACTACAGCTTGTCCGCGCTGGCTCATGATTCGCTCCAACTAGGTACACTACCTTCGGCGATCAACCTAGACTCCCAATACGGCATAAAGAGATTGGGACGATGCGACACATGTGCGGGCGACACGTAAGCCACCTCAGCCCTGCTTTTTGTGGTTAACGTTAGAGACGCTGTAGGCTGGGTTACTTCCAAAATCAAAGAAACTGCTGACACATTGGGAGCAAGTACCAGAGCCGGCTGCAATGTCGCACTCGTTAAGGGCTGTGCCAACGCATACCCATACGAACTCGCCAACGGATTTGCATCCTCTCCCAGTAGATCCCAACCAGCTACCTCGCGCACCCAGCGCCAGAAATCCTGCTGGGAAAAATTCTCCGGTGGATCTTCAATAAACACCCCATCAGGTACTTGCCCTTGCTGACTAGGTACCCAGGCATATCCCATGGCGTACTCTCTGTAATAGCACCCTATCCAACGGTTAGACCTCAGCGCATGAAAAGACAAGGTGTCACCACTTCGCCACCCCGCTTTATCATCTAGCCGTGTTTCACCGCGTCGGCGTAGTTGATGCCGCAAATGCGGGCAGCGTGCGCTGACTACCCATTTGTTTTTTGCCGTGTAGTTCCTAGGTTGTAAGAAGGCATAGTTTCCCGCACTGTCACGCACCCAGTCCGCAACAAATGACTGTGCCGCCACCTTTGCCAATACCGTATTAGGGCGTTGCTGCAACTGGACACGCAACATAGACGCTGCGTTTTTCTCTGGATAGCTGCGCTGCAAAATCACTTCCGCACTTTGCTTTGCCAAACTAAAAAAATGCAGCTGAAGATTTTCCTGAACCCTGCCAAACACCTGATTACTAAACTCAGTGTGTGCAAGCACAGCACTCTGTAATCGACTTTGCAACGACAGGCTTTCACCCAGCCCTAACGCCTTCGCTGAAGACGCATAATCCCTTGCATGTGCAGGACCAAACATCAAACCAATCAAACTTGCTGGAGGATTTGCTCTACCAAAACGTTCTGCTTGAGTCAGTGCAAAATGGCCCCACGAAGCCGCCGTAGCCAAGTGAGCACTTGCCACATGGTGTGCTACATAAGCCCGGTTCAATAACGCCAACATATTCAGTAGTCTGGCTTGAACAAGACCAGCGCTGTACACCGCAGTATCCGTAGCACTGTTCTGCCGCATTTTGGCTGAGCTAATGTCCCCCACCCAGAATGCACGATTAAATAGCAGCACCAAAACCGCTAGGCATACAATGCCCAGCACCAGCACTTGGCCTTGCTGGGCTGAGGAATGGCTAACGTGCCTCATTGTGGAACGCTCGTATTGCCTGTAAATGATTTCAGGCCTTTAGCTGATGTTTGTGCTGCTGTCGCTTGAGCAGCATCCCCTGCTGCCTGCGTCATTTCCGAACCATCTTCACCTGCCAGCTCGTGAGCAATCGCTGCGGTTTGCGAGCGCACTACCTGACCAAATAGCTGAAAGACAGCAATAGCGGCAATCGCCACTAACGCTACGATAATGATGTACTCGACCAATATATAATTGAGGCTGTCTAATATATTGATATATATGG
>SRSN01000133.1 GCA_004791645.1 Alcaligenaceae bacterium 429 | reverse complement strand
CACTAATACTTGCACAGACAAGCCTTGTTTACCGACCACACAACGCGATAAATCTAAATGGCCACCAAAGGTGGTTTGGCTGGATTGTTCGATTAGGCAACCATGACAATGCACCAGTGGCAATCCGTACTGGTCTTCACCCAATACCGCATCACCGGCCAATAACAAACATTGTCCAAACTCGTGGCCAGCACCATATTTCACGATGAATTTTCCTGCGCTATCAGGGGGAGCTGTGTGGCATACCCCGCTTTCTAAATAGCCAGGCTGAAAAGATAACAAGGCAAAACGTATATGTTGTGCCTGCTGTAATTGCTCCTGTATGGCCTGACTGATGGTCTGCCCTTCAGGTATATGAAGAAGAAACTCTTTTTCCCCATACGCAGCGGCTGTCAAAGCACGGCTTTGTAACATGGCAACTCCTCCTCCGGTGCTGAGGTTATCAACCCGGCATAAACAAGTACGTGTCATACTTTATAAAGCTGGGCAGCCTTGTGAGCTGCACAGCATTACCTGCCTACACACCATCAGTAGGACAGCATTTTTCGTATTTCTTTTTTAACGATCTTGCCATACCCAGACTTGGGCATGTTTTCCCAGAAGTAGTAATGGGTAGGCTGCTTATAGCGGGCAATCCTTCCCTGAATGAAGCTTTGCATTTGTTCGGTGTCTAAGGTAGTACCATTTTTAGGCACAATCACAGCCACCCCCACTTCCCCCCATTTCTCGTCAGGAATACCTAAAACGGCGATCTCAGAAATATGTTCGTGGGTGAGGAACACTTCTTCAATTTCGCGTGGATACACATTCGAGCCACCCGAGATATACATGTCGGAATGACGACCTGTGATGTACAAGAATTGCTGTGCATCCATATGGCCTATGTCACCAGTATGGAACCACCCAAACTTAAAGGCTTCAGCATTGGCTTTGTCATTGTTGTCATAGCCCTTGAATACTGCTGGCCCCCGCACACAAATCTCGCCTGTTTCAAAAGGCGGTAGTCGGCGACCTTGTTCATCTAGAATCGCGACTTCCATGCCGGTACGTGCATAACCGCAGGTACCGACTCGGGCATCTGGTGTGTCCTCTAGATCGTGTAAGTGCGGTGGCAATACCGTGATGTTTCCGGTGACCTCACCCAGTCCATAATATTGCACCAGCACCTTCCCTAATTTTTTCAGGGCGTGTTTCTGGTCACTGCGGTACATAGGAGCACCCGCATAAATGACATACTTCAGCGAGCTGTGGTTATAGCGATCTACAGATTCGTGCTCAGTAAGAATTTTCACAATAGTAGGTACGGTGAACATGTTGTCCACACCGTATTTTTCTACCAATGACCAGACCTCTTCAGGCTCTAACTTGCTGCTGGCAGGCACCACACTAGCTGCACCACGCGCCACGTTAACCAACGCATGAATACCCGCACCATGTGAAAGCGGAGCCACCACCAACGACCTAGACTGATGCGTTAAGCCCGGCATTAGATCAGCTAAGTGATTGGTGATCACAAATGCCATTTGACCGTGCGTCAAAATACCGGCTTTGGGCATACCTGTTGTGCCAGAGGTATAAAAGAACCACAGCGGA
The DNA here is from genome assembly GCA_004791645.1 of Alcaligenaceae bacterium 429. Taxonomy (GTDB): domain Bacteria; phylum Pseudomonadota; class Gammaproteobacteria; order Burkholderiales; family Burkholderiaceae_B; genus Paenalcaligenes. Next base: position 8,215 of record SRSN01000133.1, on the reverse strand, counting down.
TCGTCGTACTGTACCTCGGCGGCCTCAAACTCGCCGTCCTGCCTGTGGCTACTGAGCAAAGTGTCGTAGCTTAGCTCGCCCGCTTTGGCATCACCTATAGCAATTACATGCTGCAAGCTGGTGGATGCATCGCGGCATGCTTGTACATGCGAGTCGAAACCTTCGTCGTAAATGATGACACTGGCACGACTGTGCTCTGCCAAATAGCTGATTTCATGCTCAGTAATGCGTACATTGGTGGGCACCCATACCGCCCCCAACTTAAACGCCACCCAACAACTTTCAAACAGCTGGATACGGTTTTTAGCATGCACCAGAATTTTGTCGCCATGCCCTACGCCTAATTGCTGCAACGCATGTGCCATGGCATCTACACGCGCATTCAACTCTTGCCAGCTATAGTGCTGCGTACCTTGTAGATACGCAGGCTCGTGCGGCAAACGGCGGCTGATATCCGTTAATAAAGACCCAAGGTTTTTAACTGTGGACAGCATGTTCTACCCTTTTAGTTACACCCTAGTAGGCTGACGTAGTTCGCCACAGCAGCCCCACCCATATTGAATACACCCGCCATATCCGCATGCGGCAACTGCATATCACCTGCTTGACCGGTAAGCTGCATCGCTGCCATCACATGCATGGACACGCCTGTAGCACCAATGGGATGCCCTTTGGATTTCAGGCCACCAGACGGATTAATAGGCAAAGCACCATCTTTGCGACTGACGCCATCCAAAATAACGCGAGCTCCTTGACCTGGTTCAGCCAAGCCCATCACTTCGTATTCGATAAGCTCGGCAATCGTGAAGCAGTCGTGGGTTTCTACAAACGACAGATCACCAATGCGTAGTCCAGCTGATGAAAGCGCTTGCTGCCACGCTAAACGTGCGCCTTCAAACGCAATAGGATCGCGCTTGCTCAGCGGCAAGTAGTCGTTCACGTGTGCCACGCCGAGAAAATCCACACGGTTAGCGTGATTAGGCGTGTAGTGCCTATTGCTAATCACCATTGCTGCCACACCGTCGGACACCAATGAGCAATCGGTACGTTTTAATTTGCCTGCCACATAAGGGTTTTTTTCAGACTCTTGTCGGCAAAACTCGTAGCCGAAATCTTTACGCAAATGTGCGTAGGGGTTATGTACGCCATTAGCGTGGTTCTTAGCGGCAATAGCGGCCAAAGCATCCAGTTGGTCGCCGTAGCGATCGAAATAGGTCTTGGCAATAATGTGGCCAAAAACGCCCGCAAACCCACCCTCTACTTCCGCCTCTTCTTCGGCATACGAGCACTTCAATAACACCTTGCCCACTTCAGCGGTAGGCAACGTGTTCATCTTTTCGTAGCCTATAACCAAAGCATGTTTGCTTTTACCAGAACGTACCGCATCCAGCCCGGAGTGCACGGCCGCCGAACCGGTAGCACATGCATTTTCTACGCGCACAGCAGGACGAAAACGCAGTTCTGGCACCTGATTGAAAATCAGGGAAGACGGGAAGTCTTGGTACAAGAACCCGCCATTGAAATGCCCAATATGTACGGAGTCTATGTCTTCCCAGTCTAGCCCAGCATGCTCTACAGCTTGAGCGGCCATTTCAGCAATGGTGCGCTCAACATCCAGATTATCCAATTTGCCAAACTTGCTATGAGCCCAGCCTGATATAGAAGCATTAATCATTACCACATCACCCTACACATTAAGGTTGCAACACACCTGAAGCCAGGAAACCACCATCCACCGGCAACACATGTCCATTGATATACGACGCCCCTTCCGAGGCTAAAAACAGCACAGCGGCCGCGATTTCATTACTGCTACCGTAACGCCCCATGGGCACACGATCGGTATAGGCTTTGCGCGCCTCATCGCTGTGCAACACTTGCGTAAGCGGTGTCTCAATAGGGCCTGGAGAAATACCATTGGCTGTGATGCCGTACTCAGACAGCTCAATGGCCATTTGTCGAGTCAGGCCATAGACAGCAGCTTTAGAGGTGCCATAAGCGGCGCGCCCAAAACTGGCGATTTCACCGCTGATAGACGCCAGATTAATAATGCGCCCCCAACCGTTCTTTTTCATGAGCCTGCCCGCATACTGCGACAACAAAAACGGCCCCGTAACGTTGACGCGCATGACTAAATCCCAATGCTCTTTGGGGTATTCCAAGTAAGGAATGGTTTTAGCAATTCCGGCGTTATTCACTAATACATCGCAACGCCCGTACTCACGATCTAGATAATCAAACAACCCCGCAATTTGTTCTTCGGAACCTACGTCGAGTTTGTAGAAATCTACGGTGCAGCCCTGCGCTCGTAAGCGCTCTTGCAACAGCAATGACCCTTCTTCGTTAATATCGGAAATGACGGTGATATACCCATTGGTGGCAAAGGCTTCCACGATGGAACTGCCTATACCGTTCCCACCACCTGTGATCACTGCTACTTTTTGATTCATCATGCTATTCATCCATTACAAAAAACCGATGGAAATCCAAGGCACCAAGGCAATGAAGATGGTGGTTACCAACAGCACTGCGAGGTATGTCCAACTTTTCGGCATCACGTGATCGGCATTCACTTTACTGATCGCGCTGGCCGCATAAAAACCAATTCCTAGTGGTGGTGCAAACAGACCTATACCCATAGAAAGAATGATGACGATGGCGTAATGCACATCATGAATACCCAAGGACTGTGCCGCTGGAAACACCAAGGGGCCAAATAGCACGATGGCGGGAATACCTTCCAACATGCTGCCCAATAGAATAAACACAGCAATACTGACCAACAGGAAACCCACTGCGCCACCTGGCATATTGGTAAGGTGCTCTACCAAATACGACGAGAACCCTGACTGTGTCAGCGCCCAGGCCATGGCTGTAGCTGCACCGATGATCAGCAAAATGGCACCAGATAACGAGCACGCTTCTACCAACAACTTGTACGTATTAGAGAAATCCAGTGAGCGTGTGATGCGCTGCAAGATGAGCGCATAAGCAATCACATACACAATCCCGATGGCAGCCACTTCCGTTGCTGTCGCAATACCATTCACCACGCAGAAACGAATCAAGATAGGCAGAAAAATGACCGGCAAGGCATACAGCAATGTACGCATCACTTGGCTCATCGGTGCTTTTTTCACCCCTTTGAGATCAATCTTGCGCGCTTTGTAAGCACATACCAGAGCGATGGCGACCGTACATACAAAGGCTGGTAACAACCCACCAATGAACAGCGCACTAATGGATACGCCACACACCGCCCCTACCGTAATCAATACCAAGCTAGGTGGAATGGTTTCCGTCATAGCGCCAGTTGCCGACAACAATGCAGCCAGCTCGTGCTCATCTGCCCCGCGTTTTTTCATTTCAGGGAACAACGCCGGTGCAACCGCCGCCATATCAGCTACTTTGGAGCCTGAAATACCCGACACCAAGAACATGGCTCCTAGCAATACGTAGTTCAGGCCACCACGTACGTGTCCCAGCAAAGACGACATAAAGTCGATCAATACTTTGGCCATACCGCTAAGTTGCAGTAAGGCACCCAAGAAGATAAACAGCGGCACCGACAACAGCACCATGTGCGACACGCCTTCGTCGATACGGCTCACAATGATCATGCTAGGTACTTCGGCCACATGCACCACATACGCCAAGGTGGAAATACCGAAGGCAAATGCGATGGGAATACCGCAAATCACCGCAGCACCTAACATCACCACAAAGAACAACACCAAGTTCAAGTTGCCCAGGTCGTACAAGTCGTAGGCGAAGTAATCAATGGCATACCAGATCACCGCTATGACTGCTGCTGAGGCCAACACACTGGCCACGCTGGAGCGCTCTATTAACTGTGCTACAGCGATAAACACCACCAGCCCAAAGCCCACGGGAATAGCTGATGCTCTGAAGCCATCAGGTACGTTTAGCGCAGGCGACGTCACGGCCATTTGCTCAGAGGCATGTGTCATACCGGGTTCTAGTAGCAAACAGGCAAACACCAACACCACCATCAAACCAAAAGTTTCCAACCACGCTCGATTGGACTCTGACAAACGACCTACCACGGCTGTTAAGCGCATATGTTCAGAGCGGTTTAGTGCCACCACCGCCCCCATCATGCAAAGCCAAATAAATAGGGATTGCGCTAGCTCATCGGACCACACCAATGGGCTATGCAGGAAATAGCGGAACACCACGCTCACAAACAGGATCAACGACTCTACCAGCAGCAATGCGACTGCCAATGCTTCCACAGCACGCATTACTCCTGTTTTGAAGGCTAAGAAACCATGTTTGAATGAGTAGGTAGTGGGCGCTGGCATGACCTCGGCCCCCGCACTCATGACAGGCTCCCTACCGCGCGTTCTAGGGTGCTCCACAATTCATTGCCAAAGGTTTTATGCCATTCTTCATAAAAGCCGGCTTGTCTGAGCTTGTCACGGAATGGGCCTGAATCTACGTCGTTAAAGACCATGCCTTGGCCCTCTAACGTATCTTTGATGTTCAAAGACAATTGCACCAAATCAGCACGCTCATTCATGGCAGCTTGATTAGCGTGTTTTTGAATTAAGGCTTGTACATCGTCAGGCAGGCTTCTGAACTTGTTTTTATTGGCTAAGAACCAGAAACCATCCCACATGTGGTTAGTCACGGATAAATATTTTTGTACTTCGTACAACTTGGCACTTTCCACCAAGGTAATGGGGTTTTCTTGCCCATCAGCAATTTTGGTTTGCAGTGCTGAATACGTTTCGGCGAAGTTAATGGTGGTAGGGGCTGCATCAAAACCCCGGAACATAGACGTCCATAATGGGCTTGGGGGTACACGTAGCTTCAGCCCCACCAAGTCTTCTGGGGTATAGATGGCTTTATTACTGGTAGTGATGATTCGGAAACCGTTATCCCAGATTTTTTCAAATGCCATCAAGGACGAGTTGTCTTCGATAGTTTGACGTACTGCGGCACCCAAATCGCCATCCATTGCGCCCCATACTTGATCGTAATTCTGGAAGGCAAACCCTACTCCAGAGATTTGGGTATTGGTAATCAACGAACCCAAGATAATGGGCGACAACATAAAGAAATCTACGGCGCCAGAACGGATTTGTGCCAAGGTGTCAGTGTCGTTACCCAACTGGCTGCTGGGATAAATACGAATTTCGATTTCACCATCAGACTCAGCCGCGATAGCTTCTACCATTTCTTTAGCCCGTATATTCATAGGGTGGCTAATAGGTAGATTATTGGCGTACTTCAGTCTGAATTTAGGGCGTTTTGAGGCCCATGCAGGCTGGGTGTAACCTGCACCCAAAACTGTTGCTGCGGTGAGTAAAGAACCAGCCTTAATGAAATGTCTACGCGTAACGTTACTCATTTTGTCTCCTCCTTGAGGATGGGGAAACAGACTTCAATAAATAATGTTTTAAGAGGCGAAGTCTGCGTTTTTATAATTTATGAACGAGACTATATTGCCCGCGAAACATAGGGCTAACAAACGATAAATTTTGCTTTATAAGTAAGCTTAGCTAACCTATGGCAGCCCTTAATTCATGCACCTTTCAGAACCTAAGGACATACCCTTAACTAAGGGATAAACCGGTTGACCTGATCGTATTTTTCTTCTGAGCAGTTTTTGACCACCCCTGCAAGACGGGCTTGGCTACGAGCTTTGTGACAGATGTCATCAGACTATCCCCAAGCTTATGCACAGTAGCTGTGCACAACCTACAAATAGACACACAGCTAGCATTTGGAACCAAAATTTTTTGCTCTAAATCAATAGTTTATGCTTTAGTTATCAAATCCAAAGCGATGTTGAGCCAAGTCAAATGCTGGCCAAGAACCTCAGTCTATCCTGTTCTCAAATTACGAGATTTACTGCCTAGACTGCATGTGATCTACCGTTTTACACAGGCACAATTAAGGTGCCTCACCTTGGGGGGTAAAGATGAAAAAAACCAAAAATTTGCGCTCGGCCAGTAAGACTATGGGAATTTTTCCATCTGGGGACAGCGCTGAACAAGCAGTCAAAGAGCTATCTCATATTTTGTCTGACGACTCAACTCGAGTCATTGTGGTTGAACCCAACGACCCCGCCTTGGAAGCCAAACTAAAAAATGAATACACCCATATGGGGCAAGCGGCTATTTCTGCACACATCTGGTCTGCGGTTATAGGGGTACTAGTAGGCGTTGTGTTCTGGGCCATGCTGTATTACTCCAAGATCCCAATGTTCGTGCATGAAGCACCTACAGCGCTGCTCGGATCCATCTGTGTTTTCTTGCTGATTGGCGTACTCATAGGCTGTTTAGTCGCCTACATGCCAAGCGGAAACAACATTATTCGCCCCACCAAAGAAGCAACAGCAAACGGCAAATGGGTGGTTATGGCCTACCCCATTTCAAGCCGTGAAAAGAAAGCTGCTGTGGCCTATTTTGGCCAACAGAATCACGCTAGAGCATAATTACTTATAAGTGAGTTTCTCCCTCTGCACGCCCTAACATTCTTGTAATGTTAGGGCGCTTTTTTTAGCGACTGCGTTATCCACTGGATGTGTGCATAAGTGTGGGGAAAGCCTAGGCATACCTTGCTCAACGCGAACAAATACGCGCCTGTATCAGCACTGGGCAAAAACTGCTCAGTGCCACATTACTCACAATAATTAACATCTCTGTCGTGTTATATATGCAGCAAAAACATGCTTTATTCCCCCTGTATATAACGCGTCACCGTATACTTCTAATTTTCCCTGCTAATTGAGAATTTTATGTTGAAAATCGTTTCCCAAGCTGTGACTGCTGGTGCTCTGAGCCTGGCCATGTTGAGTCCTGCTGCTGCACAAGATGCACAAACCATGGTTGGTTTGGCTGAGTTGGGTGGTGTAATGCACGCTGCAGCTGAAACTTGCGGCACTTACTCCAGCTCTGAATTGGCTGAAATGAAATCCCAACAAATGACTGCTCTGAAAGAAATGGGCGTGTCCGAAGCTGATTTCAACACCGCATTTGATTCTGGCTTTAGCCAAGGCAAAGAGCAAATCAGTGGTGCTACTGCTGAACAGAAAAAAGAAATGTGCGACGAATTGGCAAAAATGAAGTAATTCGTTGAACGATCAGGGAGCAGCGCGTTGTGCTGCTTCCTGAACTTGCCAAAGCTCGTGCCAATCACGCGCATATTGAACACGCATTTCATCTGCACTAATTTTCTTGAACCCTAAGGCTCGCCAAAACTGGTTTGCTGGTTCTTTATGTACATCCGTCTCTAGATGTACTGCCTGCACGGCTTTCTCGCCCGTCCAGCGCAAAATCTGCCCCCACAACAAACGCCCATACCCTTGTCGTTGCGACAATGGCCGTATATAGAACTCGGCTACATTCGCCACATCGGGATTCTGCGTATCTATCCACACGTTGGCAAACCCTACAGGCACCTTATCATCACACAGCAATAAAAATGCTCTAGGGCCTTCTGCATAACGCTGAATGAGCAAATCGGCATCGCACTGCTCACCCGCCCAGTTTTGATCCAAATACTCTTGGTATAGCGCAATGAAATTCGCCCAATGAGAGGTATTTGGCACAACCAAAATACTGTTCAGCATAGGTTTTCCTTGATGGTGGACGTTTTATATAGTGTGTTCTATAGAGGTGACCGCAGTATGTATGACGTGATTTACTCCCAACGATACTCCAAAATCTCGTCGCCTGCGTCATCGAATTCACCTGTAGAACGCCAACCCAAGTATCGATAAAAGCCATAAGACCTAACCTGCGCATCGGCTGCACAGCTAAGGAAAGGCCGCTCTACATCCGCTGCCTTCATGTCTTGCATCACCAAGTTCAGCAAGTGTTTACCTATACCTTGATTTTCATATTCAGGTAACAACGCAAGCACCAGCACTTCACCATGTTCTATTTCGCCAAAGCAATAACCCACCATATGCTGGTCGTCTAAACACACATAGCCAAAAGACTCGCCGTTCTCTATGCCTTCAGCCCATGTTTGAGTCGTAATACCCAACTCGGCCAACTCGTCACGCGAGAATGCATTTTCACGTGTTAAACCACGGATCTCTATGCATTGGTCGGCATCAGAAGCAACAGCTGCTCTATAATGAATCATTGAAAACCTGTGAATAAATTTTGATTTACCATGTCAAAAAACATACAAGCAGCCTGCGGCGCTGTAATTATAGACAAGAATAAAATTCTAC
>SRSN01000132.1 GCA_004791645.1 Alcaligenaceae bacterium 429 | reverse complement strand
CTGGAAAGTTTACGGAAGCAGTATCACGACTCGTCTTAGCCAGAGCAGCCCCTATACATAATTTATAACGAGACGAGACAAAAACATGACCATTCGTGCTGCCGATTTGTTGGTGGAGTGCTTGATAGCGCATCACGTCAAACGCGTGTATTGCGTACCCGGTGAAAGCTATCTCAGCGTACTGGACAGCTTGCATGACCAATCCGCTGTGGAAGTTGTGACCTGCCGCCATGAGGGTGGTGCAGGTTTCATGGCTCTGGGACACGCTAGGCTCACCGGCACCCCCGGCGTACTCATGGTTAGTCGTGGCCCCGGCTGCATGAATGCCGCCATTGCGATTCACTCCGCTCAACAAGACGCCTGCCCCTTAGTGGTCTTAGTAGGTCAGGCAGAACGCGAAAACCTACAACGTGAAGCCTTCCAACACATACATTACGAGCGCATGTTCAGCGACATGGCTAAATGGGTGGTGGAAGTAGAGCACGCCGAGCAACTGGCTGATACCTTGTGCACCGCCTTTTATTTGGCACAAAGCGGCACACCTGGCCCCGTTATTATTTCTTTGCCTGAGGACATGCTGGAAGACCATTGCCCACACACTGGCGTCTTCCCTCGTCACAGCCAACCTAGCACGCTCGGCGCCCTCGACAGCGACGCTATTGTGCAGGCAATCAGCCAAGCAGAACGTCCCTTAATTATTGCCGGTGGACTGCTGAAAAGCGATGCAGGTAAGCAGGCTTTGTTGAGCTTTGCAGAACGCTTTTCTCTGCCAGTCGCCACATCAGTGCGCCATGCTGATTTGATTCCTAACGATCACCCCCTATTTGCAGGGCACTTGGTGTATGGCCTACCTGCCGCACTTAAAGAGTCCGTTACACGCAGCGATTTGATTTTGGCCATTGGCACCCGCTTGGGCGATGTCACCAGCCAATCTTTCCATTTCCCTGCCGCCCCAAAAGCCGCACAGACCTTGATACACATTTGGCCAGATAGCACCGTCGTTAGCCGCTACCGTCAAACTGACATTGCGGTTGCTGCTGACCCCGTTGCCAGCTTGCACACACTGAATCAAGCCACTGCGCCTGCCGTATCCGCAACACGTCAAGACTGGATTGCATCCTTGCACCGCACAACCGTAGAACTGCGCGACTGGACGCCGGTTGCAGACCAAGCCGATGGCGTCGTGTTCGGCAATATCATGGCTCACGCTGACGCCTTATTGCCAGACGATGCCATTATTTGTTTGGATGCCGGCAACTTTGGGGGCTGGGTGCAGCGTCAATTACGCTTCAGCCCCACACGCCAACTCATAGGCCCTTCGTCAGGTGCGATGGGTTACGGCGTGCCCTCGGCTGTAGCGTGTTCTCTCGCACAGCCCACACGCCCCGTGGTGTGCTTTGTAGGCGATGGCGGCTTCATGATGACGGGTACTGAGTTAGCAACTGCCGCACAATATGGCGCAACCCCCATCGTCATCATTTCAGACAACGCCTGCTACGGCACCATACGCATGCATCAGGAAAAACACTTTCCGCATCGCCCTAGTGCTACCGCCCTGCACAACCCCAACTTCGCCCAACTCGCTGCCGCATGCGGTGCACAAACCTTTACTGTGCAACACAGCGATGAGTTCGCCCCTGCATTACATGCCGCGCTGCAAAGCAAACAATTATGCGTGATCGTGGTGCGTACCAGTCTGAATTACATCTCTCCCAATGCAACAATTGCTGCACTGCAACAATCGGGGATTCCAGCATGAAAAAAATCGCTGTTATCGGTGCAGGCATTGTAGGGTTGGCTACGGCGTATGAGCTACGTCGTCATGGCTTAGACGTAAGCGTGTACGATGCTGACGCCAAGCCAGGTCAAGGCACCAGCAAAGCCAATGGCGCACAGCTAAGCTACAGCTTCGTTACTCCCTTAGCCACCCCAGACGTGCTGCGTTCCCTGCACAAATTATTGTTGGATAGAAATGGGGCATTACGTTTGCACCCCACGTTTAGCCTTTCGCAATGCAGTTGGTTGCTATCTTTTTTGAAGGCGTGCTCCGCCAGCCAAAGCCAACGCGGTGCGGAAAACTTGCTGCAACTGGGCAAGCTAAGCCGCCAAGTTTTAGACCAACTACAACGCACACAACCCCTGGAGTTTGCCCATAACCATCACGGCAAATTGCAGGTCTTTGAAAACTCGCAAAGCTTCGCTGCCGCTCGTGATGCACAAGGCAGCTTCTTAGGTCGTCACGGTGTAGAACAACGCGTACTCACCCCTGCACAAACCGTAGAACAAGAACCTAGCTTAGCGCCCATCGCACACCGCATACAGGGTGGTTTATTTACCCCTAGCGAGGAAGCTGGCGACTGTGAGCAACTGTGCTTAGCCTTGCAAGAACGCCTGCAACAAATGGGTGTGGTGTTTCACTTCAACACTCCCATTACGCGCTTAGAACGCCACGGCGACAGCATCACAGCCTTTACTGCCCAAGGTGCTTTAGATGCCCACACCATTATTTTGGCCAATGGCACAGGTGCGCAAAAACTAGCGCGCCCCTTAGGGTTGGATTTGGGTATTTATCCCCTGCGTGGTTACTCACTCACCATCCCCGTAGACGAGCACAGTGGCGCACCACAGGCCAGTGTTAGCGACATCCGCAACAAAGTGGTGTACGCCCGCATTGGCGACAAGTTACGTGTGGCGGGCATGATTGATATTGGGGTCAATAAGCCCTCTGCCATTGCAGCCCGACTTAGTACCTTGCGCCAGCAAGTGCAGGAATTTTTCCCTGCCTTAACACCCACCGGTGACATAGAGGAATGGACCGGTGAACGCCCTTCGCGACCCACCAGCACACCGCTGATTGGTGCTAGCCCCTTTAACAACTTGTTCGTAAACGTAGGACATGGCGCATTAGGTTTCACCTTGGCCTTTGGCTCTGCCCGTTTATTGACCGACATACTGCAATCGCCCAGTAACAAACAGCCGTTGTTAGCGCCGCTTTTCAGCCTGTAATACCGCCACAACTGCTGCACCATAAAACACAACAATACCTACCTGACTCAGGAGACAAACATGGCACGTCACTCACTTGCCCCGCTATCGCGCACCACGTTGGCCGGCTTGCTGCTGGCTAGCGCCTGCGTTGCGCCCCTCGCTGCACATGCTGAAACCACGGTTACTGCCGTCATGCATGCTGGCCTGCGGGTAATGGACCCCGTATTCAGTACCTCTTTCCTCACCCGTGATCATGGCTACATGATTTACGACACCTTGTTGGGCATGGATGAGCAATTCCACGTTCAGCCTCAAATGGCCGACTGGAGCGTCAGCGACGACGGTAAAACCTACACTTTTACCCTACGTGATGGCTTGAAATGGCACGATGGTACACCTGTAACGCCCGCCGACTGCCTCGCCTCTATCAAACGTTGGATGAGTGTGGATGGAACGGGCCAGGTCTTGCAGACCATGGTGGAAGACATGTCTGCTCTGGATGACAAAAGCTTCTCTATACGCCTACAAGAGCCCACTGGCTTGTTGCTATCTGGCTTAGCAAAACTCAGCTCTAGACCGGCCTTCATGATGCCAGAACGCATTGCTGTCACGCCCGGTTCTGAAGCCATTACCGAGTTTGTAGGCTCTGGCCCCTTTAAGTTTGTCGCCGACCAATTCCGCCCTGGCGTCAAAGTGGTATACGCCAAAAACACCGACTACCAGCCTCGCTCTGAACCTGCCAGTTGGACAGCAGGGGGCAAAGTTGTGAATGTGGATAAAGTAGAGTGGGTCACCATGCCAGACGCCATCACCGGCGTGAACGCATTGCTGCAAGGCGAGATTGATTTCATGCAACAAATTCCGTTGGATCTGTTGCCCTTGCTGCAAAACAGTGATGACGTAAAACTGGACACCATTGATGAGCTGGGCAACTGGACGTACTTCCGTTTCAACCATCTGCACGCCCCCTTTAACGACCCCGCCGTGCGTGAAGCCGCCATGCTGGCTATAGATCAGCAGCAAGTATTGAACGCGCTGATTGGCAACCCTGACTATTCCCGCACCTGCGCCACCACACTGGGTTGTGGTAACCCGTTTGAGAGCGACTACCGCTATGACGACGTGGTCAAACCGCAGCTGGAAAAAGCCCAAGCCTTGCTGAAATCGTCCAGCTACAACGGCGAGCCTGTGGTCATTCTGCACCCCACCGACATGGCAACCGTGTCCCCCCAACCTGTGGTGATTGCCGATGCACTGCGTAAAGCCGGTTTCAACGTGCAATTGAAATCCATGGATTGGCAAAGCGTAGTGATGCAGCAAGGTAATCAATCAGATGCAGAAAATGGCGGCTGGAACATCTTTTCCACCTACGCCACCTTGGCTTCTAGTGGCGATCCTTTTGGTAACACCACACTGAATGCCAGCGGCAAACAAGCGTGGGCAGGGTGGCCAGATGTGCCGGAAATCGAAGCACTGCGTAAGCAGTTTGCGCTGACCACAGACGATGCAGAACGCAAAGCCATTGCCCTAAAAATCAACGAATTGGCCATTGATCAAGGCGTAGTCATTCCCTTGGGTCAATTCACTATTCCTTCCGCCTACAGCCAGACTTTGCACAACGTGCCGCATTCTCCCGTCACGGTATTTTGGTCGTTGAGCAAGTCCAACTAGGAGGCCGCGCATGCTTGTCTATATTGCTAGGCGCCTGATCACCACCATACCGGTGGTGATCATGGTGGCCATCGTGATCTTTGCCTTGCTAAGGCTGACTCCGGGTGACCCAGCCGCTGTGATTGCCGGTGACGACGCGTCACCGGCCCAGCTGGCTGCCATACGTGCACAAATGGGTCTGGATCAGCCCATTACTACTCAGTTCTTTGATTGGGCTGGCAAACTGCTGCACGGTGATTTGGGTACGTCCTTGCTGTCTGGCACAGCCGTGACTACCCTGATTGCTGACCGCATGGGCCCCACTATTGCCTTAGCCATCAGCACCATGAGCTTCACTCTGCTGATCGCCATCCCCATAGGTTTAATTGCCGCATGGCGACATGGCCGCGCCACCGACCGTTTTGTGATGATTTTGTCGGTACTGGGGTTCTCTATTCCCACTTTTGTGGTGGGTTATCTACTGATCTACCTATTTTCACTGCAATTAGGGTGGTTTCCCGTACAAGGCTACAAAGATCTCAGCCAAGGTTTCTATGCCTTCAGTATGCGTTTAGTGCTGCCTACCATCGCACTCAGTACGGTGTATGTGGCGCTGATTGCTCGTATTACCCGCAGTAGCGTGATCGAAGTGATGAACGAAGACTTCATCCGTACCGCCCGCGCCAAAGGCGTAAAAGAAAGCGCGGTGTTTTTACGCCATGCGCTACGCAATGCTGCCGTGCCCATCGTCACCATAGTGGGGATTGGGGCTGCCGCGCTGATTGGCGGGGTGGTGGTCACCGAATCGGTATTTAACATCCCCGGATTGGGCAGGTTGGTCGTAGAAGCCGTGCAAGCGCGTGACTACCCCATTATCCAAGGGGTGATTTTGCTGTTCTCCCTGACCTACATCGTCATCAACTTGGTTATAGACGTGCTGTACACCGTCTTTGACCCTCGCATCACCTATTGAGGGAGTCTGTTATGCAACCCTATTCTCTCTGGCGTGGCCTGCTTTCTAGGCTGTTGTCTCCGGCGGCATTTTTAGCCTGCAGCATTGTGGTCCTCGTGATTGCGATGGCGATACTCGCGCCCATCATCAGCACCACTGACCCCATACAAATCAACCCCGCATCACGTTTATCGCCCATTAGTGCGGAACACTGGTTGGGTAGCGATGCCTTTGGCCGCGACATGTATTCCCGCGTGGTGTACGGCGCCCAAGTATCCATGATCGTAGGGCTAGGCGCAGCACTGTTCAGCCTCACCCTAGGCTTATTGATTGGTGTGTTGGCCGGGTATTTTCCGCTGTTTGATTCCATCATCATGCGCGTCATGGATGGCATCATGGCTATCCCCAGCATTTTGTTGGCCATTGCGTTGGTGTCACTCACCGGCAGCAGTTTGCTCACGGTGTTGGTAGCGATTGTGATTCCAGAAATCCCACGTGTAGTGCGACTAGTGCGCAGTGTGATCTTGTCTATACGCACTGAGCCCTACGTAGAAGCGGCGATCACCTTGGGTACACGTATCCCAAAAATCATCGTGACGCACATCATTCCCAACACCTGGGCACCGCTGATTGTGCAAGGCACCTACATTTTCGCCTCGGCTATTTTGATCGAATCCACCCTAAGCTTTTTGGGTGCCGGTTTACCGCCAGAAATCCCCTCGTGGGGCAACATCATGGCCGATGGCCGCATGTTCTTTCAACTCTATCCCGGCTTGGTGCTGTATCCCGGTATTTTGTTGGCGCTTACCTTATTGAGCGTCAACGTATTGGGTGATGTACTGCGTGATGAACTGGACCCAAGGATGATCAAACGATGACGCAAACGTTTTCACATACACAGGGTGATCAGCCAGTTCTACAGGTACAAGACCTGTGGGTACGCATCGCCAACAGCAAAGAAGGGCAGCACGCCATTTCCAACATTTCGCTGGAAATACACCCCGGCGAAACCGTCTGCTTAGTGGGGGAGTCTGGCTCTGGTAAATCCGTGACCTCGCTCGCTACCATGGGCTTACTACCCAAAGCCGAACTGCAAGCCACGCAAGGCCGCATCTTGTTGGATGGCGAGAACCTGTTAGACGCCTCGCCTAGCCGCATACGGACGCTGCGTGCCTCCAAAATGGCCATGATCTTCCAAGAGCCTATGACTGCGCTCAACCCCGTAGAGCGCGTTGGCCCACAAGTGGAAGAAGTGCTGAAGGTACACGGTGTACGCAACCCCTCTGAGCGCAAGAAGCAAGTGTTGGCGATGTTCGAGTCCGTGCATTTACCCAACCCTGAAAAAATCTACCGCGCTTACCCACATCAATTGTCTGGCGGCCAACGTCAACGCATTGTGATCAGCATGGCGTTGATTTTGAAACCACGCCTGCTGATTGCGGATGAGCCCACTACGGCACTGGATGTCACCACCCAAAAGCAAATTTTGGCGCTGATACGCGAGCTGCAAGAGCAGCAAAACACCGCTGTATTGTTCATCACCCATGACTTTGGGGTAGTTGCTGAAATTGCCGACCGTATTGTGGTGATGAACCGTGGTGCCATGGTAGAAACCGGCACTAGAGACACCATTTTGCGTGCCCCCACACAAGACTACACCCGCCTCTTGGTGTCGTCCGTACCTAGTCTGATTCCTCCTGCTCCACGCGACATTACGCCAGCACCTATGCTGCAGGTAGAGGCGCTCAACAAAACCTACGAAGAACGTGTGCTGTTTTCAGCCAGTCGCAAAGTCGTAGCCGCCAACAATGTGTCTTTCACTCTGAATAAAGGGGAGATCATTGGCATTGTGGGCGAGTCCGGTTCAGGGAAGTCTTCAGTGGCGCGCTGCATCATGCGGTTGATCACCCCCTCATCGGGTCACGTCACTCTTGGCGATGCCGATCTAGCCACGGCTAAAGGCGAAGAACTACGTCAGTTGCGCCAGCGCATACAGATCGTTTTCCAAGACCCCTATAGGTCACTTAACCCTCGTTTACGCATACACGACGCCTTGTTAGAAGGTATGCAAAACTACGGCTTAAGTGCCAGCGAATGTGAAAAACGCATTGATACCTTGCTGGAATGGATAGGTATGGATCGCAGCGTACTAAGCCGTTATCCGCACCAGTTTTCAGGTGGACAACGCCAACGCTTATGTATTGCCCGTGCCTTAGTGTTAGAGCCAGACATTTTGGTGGCCGACGAAGCCGTATCCGCACTAGACGTATCGGTGCAAGCACAAGTATTGAAACTGTTAGACGAACTGCGCCAACGCATTGGTATTTCGGTGCTGTTTATTACGCATGATTTACGTGTAGCCGCACAAATCTGCGACCAAATCATTGTGATGCAACGCGGTACCGTCGTGGAAGCCGGACCTACCGAGCAAGTACTAGTCAGCCCCCAACATGAGTACACCCGTTCACTTATTGAGGCGGCTCCCGGACGTCATTGGGACTTCCAGCATTTTCGTCCCCTTGAACCTGCCATCCACTGAGCTACGACTGTGAGAAAGACTATGGCCAAACATGCCCACATACTGATTCAACATGCCGAGGTAGCAGATGGCACAGGCACCCCTCGCTTTGATGCCGATATTGCCATTATTGATGATCGAATTGCCTTTGTAGGCGATTGCAGCCAATGGACAGCCGACCAACGCATTGATGCCAGTGGGTTGGTGGTGTCCCCCGGTTTTATTGATACCCATACCCATGACGACCGTTTACTACTGTCCAGTAACAGCATGGAACCCAAGGTAAGCCAAGGCGTGACTACGGTCATTACCGGCAACTGCGGTATTTCGCTAGCACCCACACCACAGCGTCTACACGCCCCCATCACGCCGCCATTGGATTTGCTGGATGGAGAAGGGGAATGGTTCACTCATCCCACCTTTCAGAGCTACGTAGAGGCCCTACAGCAGCAACCCGCCGCTACGAACTGCGCACCACTAGTAGGCCACACCACACTGCGTATTGTGGCCATGTCTGCGCTAGATAGACCTGCCACGGCAGATGAACTAGAACGCATGAAAAGCTTGTTGCGTGAAGCCATGCAAGCCGGTGCAATTGGCTTATCCACAGGCTTAGCCTACGACCCGGCCATTGCCGCTTCTACCGAAGAGGTCATTGAACTGGCTAAAGTCGCTTCTGAGTTTGGTGGCGTGTATTGCACCCACCTGCGCGACGAATCGGACAAGGTCATGGAGGCGCTAGAAGAAGCCTTCCGCATTGGCCGCGAAGCCAATCTACCCGTCGTGATCTCGCACCATAAAGTTGCGGGCAAAAACAACTTCGGACGCTCTACCGAAACCTTGGAACGCATACGCCAACAAATGGGCGTGCAAGACATTTGCCTAGACTGCTACCCCTATGCTGCATCGTCTACTGTGCTGTCCGTTAAACACGCCTCATCAGCCCTAAAAGTTCTGGTCACCTGGTCTAGATCGTGCCCAGAAATGGCCGGGCGAGACTTGGCCGACATACAGAAAGAATGGCAGTGCAGCCTAGAACAAGCGGTAGAAAGGCTGCAACCAGCGGGCGCTATTTACCACCGCATGGACGATGCCGATGTATCGCGTATTTTGGCTTTTGACGACACCATGATTGGATCAGACGGCTTACCACACGATGCCGTGCCGCATCCACGTCTATGGGGCAGTTTCCCCCGCGTCTTGGGACATTACTCACGCGAAAGAGGCTTATTCAGTTTTGAAAAAGCCATTCATAAAATGACGGGCTTAAGTGCCCAAAAATTTGGATTACGAGATCGTGGATTTATACGTGATGGCGCCTACGCCGATTTGGTCATACTACACGCAGACACCGTTGCAGAAGGTTCCAGTTTCGCTAGGCCCATCGCCCCAGCCATTGGTATAGAAACGGTATTGGTGAACGGCAAAATAGTCTGGGAAGCCGGACAAACCACGGCTGCCAGACCAGGGCACGTGCTTTCTAGAGAAGCCTTAACCCAGTAAATGCAGTGTGCTACCCGTCATACGTCTAGACGCTATGGCGGGTAGCGACCCACATTACTGCTTCTTCACCCCCCAGAAGGCGGTAATAGGCGCTTCAGGAAGATCACTTAACGCGGTGCTGTATGCAGCCGGTGTACGGAACTGGCCCAGCGGCACGATCACGCCTTCATCCAACACTATCTCTTGAATTTTGGCAGCAATAGAC
>SRSN01000131.1 GCA_004791645.1 Alcaligenaceae bacterium 429 | reverse complement strand
TGCCCCCTCGTGCTACAGCACTGCCTGTTGCGCCACCTGCGCAGCGTTGTCTACACCGTCTACCACCAAGCGCCGTGTGAGATCGGCTATAGCTTGGGCACTCAACATCACCCCTAACAATGAAATACCCATGGTCATCCCTGCTTGGCGCAACGCATTCATGGTGCCAGACACCGAGCCTGTCAGTTCAGCCGGCGCCATGCCCATGATGGTTAAGCTAGTCCCTGGCACGGCCAGCCCTGCCCCCACTCCCATGATCAGCAGTAGTGAGCCCATCATCCAATACGGCGTCTCTACCGAGCACCACACCATCGCCATCATAGACACTGCAATTAGCACATAGCCCGTGGTCATCAATGCAGGCACCGAGCTTTTAGCACTTAAGCGTCCAAACAAGAGTGATACACAACCCGTAGCCATAAACAACGGCATCATGCGCCAACCTGCTTCAGCAGGAGACCAATCCTGTACTTGCTGAAAATACAGCGAGAAGAAAAACAAACTGCTGTAGTACGAAAAGCCCAAAAAGAATGAGGCAATATTTGCCACCGCAAACACAGGCTGTTGAAACAGCGTTAGCGGCACCAACGGACGTGCTACACGACGTTCCACGACAATAAACATCAGCCCACCGACTAACGCAATCGCCCAGCACCACATGGGTACTGTGGCAGTCACACCATCTTTCCCTGCAGCGATTGTGCCGTACGCCAACGCCCCTAACACCACTAGGCTCAAAAACTGTCCTACAGGATCTTTAGCGGCCTGAGCGGTGTAGCGACGCTCTGGAATCGCCCAAGCCCCCAAGACGATAGCGCATGCACCTAATGGCAGGTTGATCAGGAAAATACTCTGCCAACCCCATTGCTCTAACAGCACACCACCCAACAGTGGCCCTACGATCAAAGCCAATGCCGTAAAAGCAGACCAACCACCTATGCAATGTGCTCGTTCAGTGGGGTCCGTGTATAAATGCGTCAAAATAGGCAGCGCCCCAATAATCAAAAAAGCCGCTGACAACCCTTGTAAAGCTCGCCCCCACAGCAACCACGACACATTAGGCGCTGCCCCACATAGCCACGACGCCAAGGTAAACACCAACGCACCTACCAGCCAGCACCGCTTATGGCCTACTTTATCGGCCACTGAACCGGCCGACAGCATGATGGCTGACAAGCCTATGGCATACACACTCACCACCCATTGCATACCGGCTATGTCAGTTTGCAAGGCGATTTGCATGGAGGGTAATGCCACGTTCACGATACTGATGTCCAACGTAGCCAAGAACGTACCCAAATACGCCGCTAAGACGGCTGCTCTACGTTTAGATACTTGCATAAATCAGGTTTTCCTTAGGTCATTGGTTTTTATACTAGCAATTGACTGACCGACGGTCAATGAAAAAAGTAAAGAGCAAAGACTTTGTGGCTGGCTTGTTTTACACTGCCGGGAAATGGACCCTTTTGTTTTGGTAAGATTACCGTATGTCTACATCACAGCCTCCCTCTGCCCCTTCCGCATCACCCCGCACTAAACCCGCCGAAGTGCGTCTGGATGAGCTGATGACAGCCGCTGAAACCCTCTTTATGGAAAACGGCTTTGAAGCCACTACCATTGCTGACATCACCCGTGTCGCTAATGTGGCTAAAGGCACCTTCTACCATTACTTTGCGTCCAAGAATGAAATGCTGGCGGCCTTGGCTAACCGCTACACGCAGCAGTATTTAGCAGAACTGGAAAAAGCCGTGGCGTCCTGCCCTCAGCAAGACTGGCCTGCTCGCCTGCGTACATGGATAAAAGCCAGCGTACACACCTATGCCCGCACCTTCCGTACCCACGACATGGTATATGGCGGCCATCACCATCATGAGCGCGATAATGCCGAGAAAAGCGCCATCTTGGCGCAGCTAGAACACATACTGCTGCAGGGCCAGCAACAAAATGCGTGGTATTGCCCCAACCCCTCTATGGTGGCCTTGCTGCTGTACTCTGGCGTGCACGGTGCTACTGACGCGCTGATTGCCTCCCCTCAGTTAGATGCTGAGAGCTACGCTCGCGAGTTAGCCGACACCTGTTTGCGCTTACTGCCGCCCCCACCACGCAAATAAGGCTGGCTTTATCAGCACTAAAGCCTGTCTTCACGAAACAGCAATAGCCAAAGCCAGAAACATACGGCACAGTTTGCCAGGTCAGCCGTCCGTTGTAGAGACGGCTTTATCCTGCTTTATGCCTATACCCATGACGACTATGCATTACTCACGTCAGTTGGCTGAATTTGCGGCCAACCTGCGTTATGAAGACATTCCTGCTGCGGTTATTGAGCGCACTCAAGCCCTGTTTTTAGATACCTTGGCATCCATCATTGCCGGTGCCTCTACGCGCCCTGTTCAGACCATTGATCGCGTATCTACACACATGCGCCCTGATCATGGGCCATCGGAAATTTTAGTTTCCGCTGCACACAGCTCGCCGTTCTTTGCCGCCATGATTAATGCAGCAGCAGCGCACGTGGTAGAGCAAGATGATTTGCACAACAGTTCTGTACTGCACCCTGCCGCCGTGGTGTTTCCCCCCGCATTAGCCGTTACCCAAGATCTAAAAAAATCCGGCAAGGACTTACTAACAGCCGCCGTCGCTGGTTACGAAGTGGGCATACGTGTGGGCGAATTCTTGGGGCGTTCGCACTATCAAATCTTCCACACCACAGCTACCGTTGGCACCTTAGCTGCCGCCGCTACTGCGGGCAATTTACTGCGTCTGGATCATGAGCAAATGCTGCATGCCTTTGGCTCGGCAGGTACTCAAGCTGCCGGCCTGTGGGAGTTTCTACGGGATGCTGCCGACTCCAAACAGCTACATACCGCCCATGCGGCCAGTAGCGGGTTGTGGTCAGCGTACCTAGCCCAAGCTGGGTTCACAGGTGCCTCGCAGATTCTGGAAGGCAAAAAAGGTATGGCAGCGGGCATGTCCAGCGACTCGGACGTCACCCGCTTGGTTGATGGCTTAGGCACACGGTGGGCGTTGAGCGAAACCTCGTTCAAATTCCACGCCTCTTGCCGTCACACGCACCCGTCTGCCGATGCTCTGCTGCAAGTAATACGCGAGCATAATCTTGCCGTCAGCGATATTGAGCAAGTCACGACACATGTGCATCAAGGTGCTATTGATGTGTTGGGCGCAGTCACCAACCCGCAAACTGTGCATCAGTCTAAATTCTCGATGGGAACTGTGTTGGCACTGGTCGCGCTGTTTGGCAAAGCTGATCTCACCACCTTTGATCAACAAGCCCTGCAAAACACTGCTGTGGCCGATTTCCGCGATCGCGTACACATGGTGCTAGACGAGGAAGTAGACAGCGCTTACCCACGCCGTTGGATTGGTAAAGTCAGTGTGCGCACCACGGATGGCCGTACCCTACAGACGCGTGTAGATGAACCCAAAGGCGACCCAGGCAACACGCTGACTCGCGAAGAACTAGAAGACAAAGTACGTCGTCTGATTGAGTACGGTAACCCTACCCAGTCCACCGAAGGCAATACGGCCTTGGCTACCAAGTTGATTGATCTGGTATGGCGTTTACCTGAGTTGGATCAGGTCAGCCTGCTATAGCCCTATCCTTCTATTCCGGTGTGGGCTCAATAGCTGACACCGGAATAGCATCGGCATCCGCCAATAACAATTGAATCAGCTCGTGAGTGAATGAGGGCAAAGACTCTACATCGCGCACACAAATAAGCAGATCGCGTATCGCCCACTCGTTAGTCAGCCCTACGATGCGTATGGGCAGCACCGTGGCATGCCGTTTCGCGACAGATTCGGGAATTAACGAAATACCGGCATTTGCTGCCACCATTCTGCACGCTGCCTCAAAACTACCCACTTGAATGCGGGTTTGCAGCGGCCTACTCATGCTGTCAGTCACCCGTTTTAAAAACGAGTAGATGGCGGTGCCTTCGTGCAGCATGATGTACGAGCTGTCTATGGTGTCTTCAAAGGCCACCACGTCATGCTCTGCCAAGGGGTGCTCCGGTGCTACCACCAACACCAGTTTGTCTTGCCTATACGGCAGCACCTGCAAGCCTTCAGTGTTCACCGAGCCTGCCACAATGCCCACATCGGTAGCCCCTGACAACACAGCGCGCACGATGTCATCGCTGGGGCGCTCGCGTAAATCTACATTAATGTCTGGCCACTGCGCCAAATACTGACTAAGCACATGCGGCAGGAACTCTGTCATGGCGGTAGTGTTCGCTTGTAGGCTTACGCTGCCTTTGATGCCCTGCGCATACTCTTGCAAATCTGAACGTAGCAGCTCAACTTGCTGCAGTACTTGCCTTGCATGCGCCAAAAAGGTTTCCCCAGCTGGACGCAACGTAATGCCTTGCGCACTACGGTTCAGCAACGGCACACCTATGGATTGCTCCAGATTTTTGATGCGCATGCTAGCGGCAGGCAAGGAGATAAAAACGCGCGCCGCAGCACGCGTTAGACTTTTCTCTTCGGCCACATAACTGAACAAGCGTAGATCAACAAAATCAAATTGCATGGCCATGTTCGTGCCTCCAAGAAGGGCTACTGCATTGCGGGTGACCGCGAAACACCGTCACCCTTTTCTATACATCACCACCTATTAGGCTTTCTGGCTACCTTCGTACACCAAAATGGCTGCAGTCAAATCTTCCAGCGCATTGCCTACAGATTTGAATACAGTGATGTCATCGTCATTCGTTCTACCCGCGTGTTGCCCACGGCACAGGTCAAACAATGTTGCTTTGATAGCTTCGGGTTTGAGCGTACCAGCTTCAAAGGCTTGCAACAAATCACCGGCTTTTTTCGCTGCTTCATCGGTATCCACAAACACCGAACCACGCGCAAAACACTGTGCATCGGTTTCAATCATGTGCCGTGCAAAGCTGCCTATTAAATCTAAGTGTTGGCCGGGTTTTAGCCAGTCGCCATGCACCAATGGTGCTTCAGACAAGGTAGCGCAACTGATGATGTCAGCTTGTGCTACGCCCTCTTCTACCGTGCTGACTACATGGGCGTTATAGCCTTTTTCACGCAGTTCTTCTGCCAAGCGCTCTGCACCTTCAGGGCGGCGGTTCCAGATAAACACATCTTTAATAGGACGCACCACGCTGTAAGCATCTGGCAAGAAGCTGGCCACACGCCCTGTACCCAATACAAATAAACGGCTAGCGTCTTTCTTCGCCAGGTAACCACCGGCTAAAGCCGACGCCGCAGCGGTTCTGCGTGACGTCACGGCATCACCATCCACATGCGCCAACGGCTTACCTGTGCAACCGTCGTACAGCAAGTACGTGGAGTGCAAACCAGGTAGATCCAGCTCATGGTTAGCCGAGAAAATATTCACGGTTTTTAGGCCAAAGTATTTCTTGTTATCCCATGCCGGCATAATCAAGGTAATACCTTTGCGACCATCACACTCGATGGTGTGGGTGTGTCGTAGCGGTACGGTGATATCCGCTTGAAAAGCCTGGCGTAGCGCAGGTACCAGTTTGTCAAAGCCCAACAACGCATTAGACACATCAGCATCAATCAGCTGCATAGTTTTTTTCCTTACTCGTATTCTTTCTTGTCTGCACACGACCAAACCGGTGTCGCCGCCCTACGCCACAACCCACGCGCACAGAATCACACAACCCTACAGAGTATTTTGGTTGCACCTTTATTTTTATTATGGTTAACCCTTGATTATGAAAATAAATCAGGGGCAAATACGCTGTTTAGCGTGCTCGAGCCAGGAAACGTCGTGCTTGTAACACCACAGGCTGGTCTACCATTTTGCCGTCCACTTGTACGGCAGAACCACCCGCTGATGCGTCAGCCGCCACCACACGCGTTGCCCAATCTAATTCCTCGGCAGAGGGCAGCATCGCTTGATGCACACCTTCCACTTGCTTGGGATGAATACACAACTTGCCGCCAAAGCCAAAACGTAGCGCACGCTGCACATCTATACGCAATTGCTCGCCATCTTGTAGCGCGGTAGTCACCCCATCAATCGCTGGCGCTAAATTACCCAAACGCGTCGCCATGGCCATCGCAAAACGTACAGGGGATAGCTCTGGCTCACCTTCCGAACACTGTATGCCAGTATCTGCCATGAAATCCAGATGCCCCAACGCCAATCGGCATACACCGGGCGCTGCCGCCAACTGCTGCACCTCTACATAGCCACGCGCCGATTCAATAATGGGGATCAGTTGCACCTGCGGCAACTGCGCATGTACTTCCGCCAATGCCTCTGCTGACTCTGCTTTAGGCAACAACAGACTAAATTCGCCCGGCAGTGTTTTTGCCCATGCAATGTCTTGCTGCCCAAGTTCAGTGGTCACGCTATTGGTACGCACCACCAGAGGCACCCCATGCTGCTGCAAGGTAGGCCATGCCGTAGCAATTTCTACTCTGGCCTGTGCTTTATCCGCCAAACCCACGGCGTCTTCCAGGTCAAAGACCACCGCATCAGCCCCTGTTTGTAAGGCTTTCACAAACCGGTCTGGTCTATTACCCGGTACAAACAAAAACGTACGTGCTTGCGCAATGCTGGTTTGACTGATGCTGCTCATGCTTTCCCCTGCTCTACAAAAAACGGTGATCTGATGATGTTATACCGCACCAGCTGCACGCAGCGCCTCAATTTGTGCCGGTGTTTTGCCCAATTCCTGCAAAATTGCATCCACATGCTCACCCAAGCCAGGCACCGCATCCATACGCGGCGTGTAGGCATTGGTACGACCTGGTGGCAACAGCGCTGGAAGCTCACCCACCGGACTAGGCACTGACGTCCATCGCTGTCTGGCTTGCAACTGCGGATGCTGCCACACATCGGCCATGGTGTTGACCCGTGCATTCGCAATGTGGGCATTTTCCAAACGCTCCACCACCTGATCTGCCGTTAAGCTGGCAAAGCGCTCTAGTATCAATACTTGCAAGGCTGCACGGTTTTCAGAGCGCTTAGAGTTAGACACAAAACGTTCATCCGTCGCCAATGCGGGTTGTTCCATGATCTGCTCACAAAACACCGTCCATTCACGCTCGTTTTGTAAACCCAACATCACCGTATTACCATCGCCCGCTTGGAAAGGGCCGTAGGGGTAAATGGTGGCATGAGCCGCAGCAGAACGCCCGGGTGGTGGTGCGCCATCAAAGGCGTAATACAAGGGGTAGCCCATCCACTCCACCATACTTTCCAGCATGGACACATCAATGTTGCTGCCCTTACCCGTTTTACCTCGCTGCAATAACGCCGCCAGAATATTGGTGTAGGCGTACATGCCCGCCGCAATATCCGCGATAGAACAACCCGCTTTGGCAGGGTGTTCAGGCGTACCGGTGACCGACAAAAAGCCAGACTCACTTTGGATCAACAGGTCGTAGGCTTTCTTATCGCGGTAAGGACCGTCTTCACCATAGCCCGAGATATTGCAAACGATAAGCTGTGGAAAACGTTCGTGCAGCGCATCAAACGATAAGCCCAAACGCGCAGCAGCACCCGGTGCCAAGTTTTGCACCAACACATCGGCTTTGGCCAACAACTGCTCTAATACTGCTTGTGCTTCGGGCTGCTTCACATCCAACGTCAGGCTTTCTTTGGAACGGTTCGCCCACACAAAGTGCGAGGCCATACCTTCTACGCGTTCATCGTAAGCGCGTGCAAAGTCGCCCGTACCCGGGCGTTCCACTTTGATTACCCGTGCGCCTAAATCTGCCAATTGCCGCGTACAAAACGGGGCAGCAATCGCATGCTCTAACGTCACAACGGTCACACCATCAAGAGGACGGGACATCTTTACCTCGGCTTAGAAAGAACGTGGCAAGCCCAGCACATGCTCGGCCACGTAAGAGAAAATCAGGTTCGTAGAAATAGGTGCGACTTGGTACAAGCGCGTTTCACGGAATTTACGCTCAATGTCGTACTCTTTGGCAAAACCAAAACCACCGTAGGTTTGCAAGCAGACGTTGGCTGCTTCCCAGCTGGCTTTAGCCGCTAAGTATTTGGCCATATTGGCCTGAGCACCACACGCTTGGCGAGCATCAAACCTACGCGCTGCGTCAAAGCGCATCAGGTTAGCCGCTTCAATTTCAATGAACGACTCGGCAATAGGAAACTGCACACCTTGGTTCTTACCTATAGGCCTATCAAACACCACACGGTCATTGGCGTAGCGACACGCCCTATCAATAAACCAGTAGCCATCCCCAATACACTCGGCGGCAATTAAGGTACGCTCGGCATTTAAGCCTTCCAAAATGTACTTAAAGCCTTTGCCCTCTTCACCAATTAGGTTCTCTTCGGGGATTTCCAAATTATCGAAGAACAGCTCATTGGTTTCGTGATTCACCAAGTTAGGAATAGGCCGTACATCCAAGCCTTTACCGATGGCGTCACGCAAATCCACCATGAAAATGGACATCCCTTCTGACTTTTTACGTACCTCAGAAAGCGGTGTAGTACGCGCCAACAAAATCATCAAATCTGAATGCTGTACGCGTGAAATCCACACTTTCTGGCCATTCACTACCCAGCGACCGTCTTTCTTCACAGCGGTAGTTTTGATCTTGGTGGTGTCGGTGCCCGTGGTGGGTTCCGTTACCGCCATAGACTGTATGCGTAATTTGCCTGCGGCGATCTCTGGCAGGTATTTTTCTTTTTGTGCCGTACTGCCACTGCGCAGCAATGTACCCATGTTGTACATCTGGCCGTGCACCGCACCCGCATTACCGCCACAACGGTTGATCTCTTCCATAATCACCGATGCAGCCGTTAGCCCCAAACCTGTGCCACCGTACTCTTCGGGAATCATCGCGGCCAACCACCCCGCTTCAATCAACGCATCTACAAAGGTTTCTGGATAGGCTTCCTTGGCATCAATCTCACGGAAATACTCATCCGGAAACTGTTTACACAATTGGCGTATACCATCGCGGATTTCTTCAAATTCATCGTGTTCTATGTGCATGCTTATTCTCCGTTTTTAGTAGAGTTCTACCTGTGCCTGCATGGCTAGGTGCCCCGTTTCTGTGCAGGCCCACAAGGAAACCTGATGCGCGTTGTCTTGGCGTCCACATACCGTGAACGAATGAATATCAAAAATAGGGCTCACCGCTTTGAACGAGAAATTCCGTACGCGAGCATCTGGCAGCTCTCTACGCAATAAGTCCAACAGCAGCGTAGCAATCAACGGGCCATGCACGATCAACCCTGGGTAGCCTTCTTCTTGTGTGACGTAACTGCGGTCATAGTGAATACGGTGGCCGTTAAACGTCAGTGCCGAATAGCGGAACAACAGCACTGGGTCAGGGGTAATACGGCGTGTCCATTGCGCGGATTCTGGCGCTGGAATAGGCGTGGGAGCAGGCGCATCCGCCGCAGGTAAATCACGGTACACAATGTCGTGATATTCCACGATGGCCAGTTTGTCATCCGCATAAATATCGTGCTTTACCTTCACAAACACCAATACACCACTGCGGCCTTCTTTTACTGTCAAATCAGCAATACGCGATACCCGCTTGATCTGTTGCCCTTCACGCAGAGGTGCCACAAACTCTAGTTGGCTACCTGCCCACATACGGCGTGGTAGCGGCACTGGCGGCAAGAAACCACCACGTTGCGCGTGTCCGTCATGACCCAACTCAGACTGTCTATGCACAGGCAAGAAATACAACCAGTGCCAGCACGGCGGCACATCCAGCATGGCCACATCGGGGTCATCTCTGTCCAACGTCGCGGTTAAGGCTTTCAATGGCGCAGCAGTAATGCTGTCCGTTACCGTTTCTGTACGCCCTATCCACTCGCGTAAATGTTCCATGTCTACCGCTGCCATCGCCCTATCCTTTGCTCTGTAAGTCTATGTTCTGCTATAGATTGATTTTAGGTATCACTCAAATATCTGTAAAATAG
>SRSN01000130.1 GCA_004791645.1 Alcaligenaceae bacterium 429 | reverse complement strand
GTCTGTATGCGATGGATACAGTATAGCTGGGAACTGTGCGGACAAATGGCCCCTTGCATGAGTACAATTCACTAAGATGTGGTTCTATGATAATTGCATCGGTTTTATAGCAAGCGTTCCTGATTGAATGATGTGAACGCATGAATCCTGAGGATTTTCAATAATGTTTGAACATATTGACGCATATGCTGGCGATCCTATCTTTAAGTTGGTTGAGCTGTTCCAAGCTGACCCACGTAAAGATAAGGTGAACCTGACTATTGGCCTTTACTATGATGAAGAAGGGAAAATTCCCTTACTGGCATCAGTCCAGGAAGCGGAGAAGCGCAGCGCGGCGTTGAAAAAGCCACGAGCGTATCTGCCTATGGAAGGTCTGGCTAGCTACCGTCAGGCTGTTCAGAAGTTGTTGTTTGGTGCGGATAGCGTTGCGGTTAAAGACGAGCGTGTTGTCACCGTGCAAACGCTGGGTGGTACGGGTGCACTGAAAATTGGTGCCGACTTCCTGCACAAAGCATTCCCTGCTGCTGAAGCACGTGTGAGCGATCCAGCTTGGGATAACTACTACGCAGTGTTCCAAGGTGCTGGCGTGCCTACGTCGTCATACCGCTATTACGATGCTAAAACTCAAGGCTTGAATTTCACAGCCATGATGGAAGACATCGCCGCGTTGCCAGCACACACTATCGTGGTGTTGAACCCGTGCTGTCACAACCCTACTGGTGTTGATCCTAGCGCAGAGCAATGGGCTCAGTTGATCCCTGTGCTGAAAGAGCGCAACCTGATTCCATTTGTGGATATTGCTTACCAAGGTTTTGGTCGTGGTCTGGAAGAAGACACTTCCGTTATTCGCAGCATGGTAGATGCTGGCCTGACTTTCTTGGTTGCTAGCTCCTTCTCTAAAAACTTCTCTTACTACGGCGAGCGTTGCGGTGCATTGTCCATCGTATGCCAAAGTAAAGAAGAAGCGAACCGCGTACAAGGTCAGTTGAAAGCCACGATTCGTCGTGTGTATTCCAACCCACCTACACAAGGTGCTCAAGCGATTGCTGCCGTGTTGCAAGACGCTGAACTGTTCAAACAGTGGGATGCTGAAGTAGCTGAAATGCGTGATCGTATTGCGACCATGCGTAAACTGGCTCATGAAAAGCTGAAGCAAAAAGCACCGAACTATGACTCCAGCTACTTTGTGGATCAGTTCGGTATGTTCTGCTACACCGGTTTGACCAAAGAGCAAATCCTGCGCTTGCGCGATGAGTTTGGTGTGTACATGCTGGAATCCGGTCGCGTTTGCGTACCTGGTTTGAATAGCGGCAATATCGATTACTTCGTGGACGCTGTAGCCGCTGTAGTAGCACCGTAAATACCAAAAAGGTACATGGTGCTGTATGGCGCAAGTCTATTTTTAAGGCCCATTTTATGGGCCTTTTTTTTGCCTGTCGCATTTAGGGCACTGTTACCGCAAATGTGACAAAGTTTTAATGGTACTTGAGTTGGCTCAAAGGACGACCTGAGGAAGGGGGCTAGAGTAGTTGTGACAGCAGTAGGGTTTTACCAAGATTCTACCTGCCGTCATTCTGGCACTACTTAATTTGAAGGAAGTCATTATGAAGCCAATAAGAGCCTCTGTACTTGCTTTGTCGATTGCACTGGGTATGTCTAGCTTTGCCATGGCGCAAAGCAATGAACCTGTGCAACCAATTCCCGAAGCAAAAGCAGGCGATCCAGCTAAGATCGAGTTGGGTAAAAAACTGTTCTTTGAACCACGTTTGTCCAAATCTGGGTTTATCTCCTGTAACTCGTGTCACAACATGAGCCGTGGTGGTTCAGATAACCTGCCTACCTCTATCGGGGACAAATGGCAGCAAGGCCCTATCAACTCACCAACCGTCTTGAACTCCAGCCTGAACTTGGCACAGTTCTGGGATGGTCGTGCTGGTGACTTGCGCGAACAGGCCGGTGGCCCTATTGCTAACCCAATGGAAATGGGCTTTACCCACGAATTGGCTGTTGGCATGCTGAACTCTATTCCTCAGTATGTTGCTGAGTTTCAGGCTGTGTACAACAAGCCTGTGATCGGTATAGACGAAGTGACCGATGCGATTGCTGCATTTGAAGAGACACTGGTCACACCAGACTCTCCTTTTGACTTATGGTTGAAAGGCGATAAAGATGCCATCACAGATCAGCAGTTAGCGGGTTACCAGCTGTTTAAAAACAGTGGCTGTATTGCGTGTCATAACGGTCCAAACTTGGGCGGTAGTTCCTACCAGAAAATGGGTCTAGTTGAGCCATACCAAACAGCGAATGCGGCCGAAGGTCGTGCAGCGGTAACAGGTATTGATGCGGATCGTTTCAACTTCAAAGTGCCTACTTTGCGTAACGTAGAAATGACCTACCCATACTTCCACGATGGTGCGGTGAATACCTTGCCTGAAGCGGTAGACATCATGGGTAGATTGCAGTTGGGCAAGAAATTTACACCTGAAGAAAATGCCCAAATCGTGGCGTTCCTGAAGTCGTTGACAGGTAAGCAGCCACAAATCGTGTTGCCAATCCTGCCGCCATCGGCTGATGACACACCACGTCCTACACCGTTTGATTCCTAATCAACGGTTATGCCTAGAAAGCCCGGCTCTGTGCTGGGCTTTTTTGTGGGTGTGGCGTAGCTGCACAGCAGTGTTCTGCACTTGCTATTAACTTGGGGCAGGGTTTACGATATAAACAGTACTATTTTTATCCTATTTGTTCTGGGAACTCTCATGAAGCGTATTGTTCTATTCGAAAATATTCACCCCAGTGCTCGCGAAGTATTTGAAGCAGCCGGCTATACCGATATCGTGACGTATAAGTCTGCGCTCAATGGCGAAGAGCTACTGGACGCGCTGTCTGGCGCGGATATTGTAGGTATACGCTCTCGTACCCAGCTGGATCAGAATGTGTTGTTGGCAGCGCCTTCAGTACAGGCTATTGGGTGTTTTTGTATAGGTACCAACCAAGTTGATTTGAGCGTTGCTGCCCAAGCCGGTATCCCTGTGTTTAACGCACCGTTCTCCAATACCCGTTCGGTGGCCGAGTTGGTGTTGGGCGAAGCTATTTTGCTGCTGCGCCGTATTCCTGAAAAGAATGCCCGTGTACACCAAGGCTTCTGGGATAAATCAGCAGACGGCGCTTACGAAATTCGCGGCAAAACACTGGGCATTATTGGTTACGGGAACATTGGCTCGCAAATTGGTACCTTGGCAGAGGCTTTGGGTATGCGTGTGTTGTTCCACGACGTAGAAACCAAGCTGCCTCTAGGTAATACCAAACCGTTTGTGTCGTTGAAACGCTTGTTGGAACAGTCCGATATCGTGACCTTGCACGTACCCGGTGGCGAACGCACTAAGAACATCATTAATGAGCAAACACTGGCGCAGATGAAGCCAGGCTCTATTTTGATCAACGCGTCGCGTGGTACGGTGGTAGACATTGATGCCTTGCACGCAGCGCTGACAAGCGGTCATTTGGCGGGTGCAGCACTAGACGTGTTCCCAACCGAACCTAAAGGCGTGAATGAGCCGTTGGATAGTCCACTGCGTGGTTTGAATAACGTGATTCTGACACCGCACATTGGTGGCAGCACACAAGAGTCTCAAGAAAACATTGGCCGTGAAGTAGCCGAAAAACTGGTGCTGTTCTCACGTAGTGGTGCGACTAAAGGGGCAGTGAACTTCCCCGAAGTTCCTTACGTAGAATGTGCTGGTGAAGCGCGTATTTTGCACATGCATCAGAACGTTCCCGGTGCGATGGGGGCGCTCAGTAATGTGTTGGCAGAAAGCGGTTTGAATATCGTCGGCCAGCAACTGCAAACGCGTGGTCAACTGGGCTACGCCGTGACAGATGTGGATGCACCAGTTTCTGATGAGATTCTGAATAAACTGCGTGTACAACCTGGCACTGTACGGTGTGATGCGTTGAAAGCGTAAGCAGTTCCTGCGTATAGCGCGTAGGTTGTAGAGAAACCTCTGGTGTGTAGCCAGAGGTTTTTTGTTTTCAGCGGTACTTATTGCTGAGGTGGGGGCTGATGAGGGCTAGGATTAGCGGTGGTGGGTAGGCGTGGTGCTGTGTTCATCGCACACGCAGGGGACTGCAGGAATACTTTTTGTGATTTGAGACACCAAATCAAAAAAGTTTCCTCTCCGTCCCCTGATGGTTCTGAATGTGGGTAGGTTTACAGCTCTTTCTTTTGAGGCTGCAGTATTCGTTGTAGCCCATCATCGTTAACCAGATCAGCCAGGGTATAACGATCTAGGTGGGCAAAGAAAGCCTGCAATGCCCCGTAGAGTATGCCCGTTAGTTTGCAGCAGCCTTGCAGCACACAGGATGAATCTGGACCCATGCATTCCACTAATTGGCAGTCTGCTTCGGTCTGGCGCAGCAGTTGACCTATGAGTATGGTGTGGGCGGGCCGTGCTAGCTGTAGCCCGCCTCCTTTGCCACGACTGCTATCTACCCAACCGTGTAGGCTCAGTTGGTGAGCAATCTTCATCAGGTGCATGCGGGAAATCGCGTAGTGGGCGGCGATGTCGGCGATGGTGTGGCGTTGTTCGGGGTTGGCTGCTAAGTACATCATTAACCGCAGCGCGTGATCACTGCTGCGGTTTAAGCGCATGACTCGCCACAGTTCAGTTCACGAGGGGGCTGGTCTGGGTTTTTGTCAATTTGATAGCCCATCCACAAGCTGCGGGCGATGCGCTTAGAGAACTCGCGGGCATGACGCGCTAGTTGTTGATTAGGGTGGCGTGCAGTGCTGATCTCAAACTGAGCCAGCCATGCACAGAATAGCTCGGGGCTAAGTTCGGATAAACGAGCATGTTTCATCATGGGCGAGCCAGAGTAGCGTGCGCTACGACACAGTAAGGAAGACCAGAAGTCCACCATGATGGCTAAGTGATGATCCCAGTCTTGTATGTGTTTATTGAAGATAGGGCCTAGTACGTCGTGCTGACGTATGTCGTCATAAAAGTCATGCACCAACTGGTGAATCTCAGCTTCGGTATAAGTGTCTAGTGTCATGGCAAGAAACGCTGTGCTTAAAGATGAATATAAAAGTCATCTTATGATTGTGGCTGAGAGCGGTCAAGCATAAAAGACGTATAGTCTGGTGACAGGGTGAAAAAGGGCTATCACAAAGTGATGACTACTGTTTACTATAGGGACTTGATGATTTTCAGTATTTTCGGAGTGTAGGATGGCATTTGATTTTCACCGTATTAATGATGATTTTGCCGTGGCCCCTCAACTGAGTGCAGATGATATGCAAGCAGTAGCCGAAGCCGGATTTAAAAGTGTGATTATTAATCGCCCAGACGGTGAGGGGGGCGCGAATCAGCCTGCCTCGGACGATGTAATGAACGCCGCAAAAACCGCTGGGCTGCAAGTGGTGTATCAGCCAGTGATTAGCGGCCAGATGACAGTAGATAACGTAGAGACCTTTGCTGGTTTGCTGCAAAGTATGCCTCAGCCCATCTTGGCATATTGTCGTACCGGCACGCGTTGTGCCAACTTGTACTATGCGGCCACGGAAGCCTGATATAACTCAAGTATTGCGGTAATTCAGTATTGCTGCGACGGAGTAATAGGCTTAGGCTATTGATAATCGTATTTATTCAATGGGGAGTACTCTCATGTTCAAAAAAATTCTGATCCCTACAGATGGTTCCGCGTTGTCCGCTCAGGCAGCCAACAAAGGTGTATGTTTTGCCAAGCAGATTGGTGCCGAAGTGGTAGCGTTGCACGTTACTCAGCCTTTTGCAGCCACCGTGGGTTTTGATGGTATGGCAGCTGCCTATGCTATCACCGACGAAGACTACGAAAAAACGGCTTCTGAGCAAGCGAATAAATACTTGAAAGCTGTATTGGATCGCGCAGAAACTGCTGGCGTGCCAGTAACTTCCCGTTCCGTGTCCAACTTCAACGTGGCTGATGGTCTGGTAAAAGCAGCTGAAGAAGAAGGTTGCGACCTGATTTTCATCGGCTCACACGGCCGTAGCGGTTTGTCCCGCTTGTTGCTGGGTAGCGTAACTGCCAAAGTATTGAACATGGCTCGCTGCGCAGTACTGGTGTACCGTGTCAATCAACAAGAGAACGACTAAGTATTGCTGCGCTGTTGTTGAGCAAATAAAAAAGCCACGCAAAGTGGCTTTTTTATTGTGTGTAAGCTGCTTGGTTTCTGTGTGAAAGGTGCAACTCACACCGAACGGTAGCCAAGGTATAGGGAAATAGAAAATGCTACTGCGCTGGGCACAGTAGCATTTTTATTGCTTATTTAAACAGGGCGCTGGCTTTTAACAGCGTTTCCCATACACCGATAAGCAAAGGGATGCTCACGTATAGCCAGAACAGCGCTAACAGCACGGGAGAGGTCTTTTTGACAGTGGTAGAGGTAGGTTGTGTCATAACGGTCTCCTGTTACTCAGCGGGCTGCAGAGAGCGCAGTGATGCGTCCGCAGGTTTATCGGAAGGCATGTGGTGTTTGGCACTGACAGGGCGAACCATCAGGTTGCACAAGAAACCAACCACTAATAGCCCCGCCATGATGTACATGGTGGTGGTGTAGGCTTGCGATGCGGGTACACCATTATCGACTTGGTACTGGCGAATGTAGTTCACCAGTACAGGACCCAGCACACCCGCTACTGACCATGCGGTTAACAGACGGCCGTGAATACCACCCACAAAGCGTGTACCGAAAAGGTCAGCTAAGTAGGCAGGAATAGTCGCGAAGCCACCGCCATACATAGACATAATCACGAAGTACGCAATTACGAACAGCGCTACGTTACCAGCAGAACCAAAGCCCGGTACGGTGAAGTACAGTACAGAGCCCAAGATGAAGAAGATCATGTAGGTGGTCTTGCGGCCAATGTAATCGGATACGGATGACCAGAAGAAACGACCCAACATATTGGCTAAGGACAGTAAGCCCACAAACCCAGCTGCTGCGGCTGGTGTGATGCTAGCAAAACTATCTTGGATCATGACCGATGCTTGGCCCAGTACCCCAATACCAGCGGTCACGTTCAAGCACAGAATCCACCACAGCAACCAAAATTGCGGTGTTTTCAAGGCTTGGTCAATATGCACGTGATTACGGGAAATCAGAGCGTTTTGTACTACGGGTGGTGTCCAACCTTCAGGTTTCCAGTCTGGTGCGGGAATACGCACGGCCAGCGAACCAATGGTCATGGAAATAAAGTACAAACACCCCATCACCACAAAGGTTTGGGTAACGCCCATAGACGTGGGGGAGGCAAAGTAATCCATCAGCCCTACAGACAGTGGCGAGGCAATAAAGGCACCACCACCAAAGCCCATGATGGCCATACCCGTTGCCATACCGCGCTTATCGGGGAACCACTTTATGAGGGTGGAAACAGGTGAAACATAGCCTACACCTAACCCTATACCACCCAGCACTCCATAGCCTAAATAGACAAGCCAAATCTGGTGCAGGTGTATACCTAGCGCCGCGACCATAAAACCACCGCCAAAACAGCAGGCAGCCGTGAACATGGCTTTGCGGGGGCCTACTTCTTCCAACCATTTACCCGCGAATGCAGCGGATAAACCCAGGAAGACGATGGCCAAGCTGAAAATCCAGCCTAAGGTAGGGAGTGTCCAGTCATCGGGTGCCGAGGAGGTGATCCCCAGCAGTCGAGTCATGGGTTCGTTAAAAACAGAAAAAGCATAAGCCTGACCAATACACAGGTGTACAGCCAGAGCAGCTGGAGGAATCATCCAGCGGTTAAAACCAGGACCTGCCGTAATACGGGCTTTACTGAAAAAGCCATTGGAAGCTTGAGCGTTGGATATGCTCATATTTGTCTCCTTATGCGCTTATGCTTGTAATAAGGCGCTTAGTACTATTGTTTTTTAGGAAGTTAGGAGCCGGGGATAGACTGCCCCGGTCAGGTACTACAAACAGCTCAGGCGGTTAGTGCTGCAGGATCCAGTTTGGCCCTGTAGCGAGTGATTGACTCCATGACTATGGCAGAGAGTTCGCCCTTGTCACTTTTGCCATCAGGATGTTCATCTATGTAGTTGAACAATGATTGCCGCATACGGGGATCCCAGAACAAGCGGATATGGTTGGCAATACCTTCTAGAGACTCCTCACGATTAGGTTGAGACTCAAAAAAAGTTCCTATGCGATTGACCATCGGTATCAGGCTTTTACTATTCATAATCCATCGCCCAAAATTAAAAAGAAGTTAAACGTTGTGGGTGACTGTAAACATTGAAATGCTGTTCACGTCCAAAACCTATGAGTAATAGGTTGAGTTCCTCTGCGAGTTGTGTGGCAAGGGTAGTGGGTGCAGAAACGGCGACTAAGGTAGGAATACCAGCAGCAGCTGTTTTCTGTACCATCTCAAAACTGGCGCGGCTGGAAACCAACGCTAGACTTTGTGCGGCCATTGCCATGGCGTCATGACGCAGTAGGTGGCCAATGAGCTTGTCCAGCGCATTGTGTCTGCCTACATCCTCACGAATAACTTGAATCTCACCTGCTTGGTTGGCCAGCGCCGCAGCATGGGTAGCACCGGTTTTCTCGTGCAGAACTTGCTGTTGGCGCAACTGGTGCAAGGCCCGAACCACCGTGGCAGGGGCCACATTATAAGCAGGTTCAGGCAAAGCTGGTAACGCGCGTTTTACGTCTTGTAGACTTTCTAAACCGCATAAACCACAGCCTGTACGGCCTGCCAGTTGCCGCCTGCGCAGCTTGAGCTGTTGCAGGCATGCGCTGGCAATGTCTAGATCGATCACAATGCCGTCTGGCGTATGCTGCACCTGTATATCGTAAATATCACTACTGCTGCGTACGATGCCTTCGGTGTAGGAAAAACCAACGGCCAAGTCTTCCAAGTCCAGAGGGGTGCCTAGCAACACTGCATGGCTAATGCCATTGAATTGCAGCGCGATAGGCACTTCTTGCGCGATGAGGTCCGGCAGTTCGCTCAGTGCAAGACTAGAGGTCTCGCACCTGACGATTTGAAACGTTGCCAGACCATCTTCGGCCTGATTGAGGGAGATGCATTCATCCGTGAGCATGACGCCTCCCACTCTTAGTTCTGGGTACTCAGTGCGGGCTTTTTCTCCTGACTGGTAGGGGCTGTTGCCACTGCAGCGGTTTCTTCCACTTCAGGTGCTCGCGCTTCGTCCAACAACTGCTGTTGGATTTCGTTGAAGCGTGACCAGCGTGACTGCCAGTCGGATACTTGGCCAGACGTGACTTTACTGATCTGTACCGCTGTTACCTTGTACTCAGGGCAGTTAGTAGCCCAGTCAGAGCTGTCGGTGGTAACCACGTTTGCACCCGATTCAGGGAAGTGGAAGGTGGTGTAGACCACGCCGGGTTGCATACGGGATGTCACCGTAGCACGCAGCACGGTTTCACCAGCACGGCTTTTCACGGCTACGTAGTCGCCGGTACGAATGCCACGGTCTTCCGCGTCGTGTGGGTGTAGCTCCAGAATGTCTTCTTTGTGCCATGCCACGTTAGCGGTACGACGGGTTTGTGCACCCACGTTGTACTGCGACAAGATACGACCGGTAGTGAGCAGCAAGGGGAACTTGCGGGTGCTGCGCTCATCCGTAGGTACGTACTGCGTAATGATGAATTTACCTTTACCGCGCACGAACTCATCAATGTGCATGGTTGGGGTGCCTTCAGGCGCTTCTTCGTTACATGGCCACTGTACGCTACCGCCCAGCTCGTCAATGCGCTGGTACGACACACCCGTAAAGGTAGGTGTGAGGCGTGCAATTTCGTCCATGATTTCGCGTGGGTGTTTGTACAGCATTGGGTAACCCAAGGCGTTGGACAACGCGCAGGTCACTTCCCAGTCTGCCATGCCGTTTTTGGGTTCCATCACTTTGCGTACGCGAGAAATACGGCGTTCGGCGTTGGTGAAGGTGCCGTCTTTTTCCATGAAGGAAGAGCC
>SRSN01000012.1 GCA_004791645.1 Alcaligenaceae bacterium 429 | reverse complement strand
CGGGGTGAGCGACTGTCTTGGTACACACCTTGTTGGTTGCTGCTGCCAGTACGGGCCTGCAAAGACAGGGTAGGAGCATGCTCATTTTTGGCGGCATCCAAAGCGGCTTGGGTGCTTAACCAGTTTAGCTCTGCCTTCAGCACACTAAGATTGCTTTGTGAGGCTTGTGTGGCCCACGTTTCTGGTTGGGCAGGCTCTGGTGTGGGTAAGTTGTTGGTGGATAACCCATTTAACACCGGAGCAGGCTCAGCAATCAGAGCTTCAAGTGCTTGTTGCTGTACTTGTAAGTGGCTTTCGGCGGCCACAATAGAGCTGTTCACCAAATCCAGTCTAGCTTTGGCTTCGTAAGCGTCGGTGATGGATGTTCCACCTAGCTCAAACGAGGCTTCGGATGCTTGTAATTGGTGGGTAACGGCTTGGCGTTGGGCATACAGCGAGCGCAGTGTATCTTGCGCAGTCAGCACATTAAAGTAGGTTTGTGCCACACGAATCATTAGCTGTTGGCGCGCTTGCTCTTCGTTTAGCACAGCTACAGCAGCCAAGTGTTTGGAGCGTTCGTAGAGACTGTAGGCTTGCAAATCAACAATCACCTGACTAAGTGTCAGGTTCCATTGATTCATGTTGCTATGGCCATGCTGCTTAAGTGTGCTGGCTCTACGACGATCAGTAGTACCGGCTTGAGCATTACCCTGTAGATGGGGTAATAGCTGTGCTTTAGCCTGATTGATTTGCTCTTGGTCAGCAGTACTGGCATAGCGTGTGGCGGCATAAGCCGGATCACGCGCTAAAGCCAGCTCCCAAATATCAAGCAAACCTGCAGCAGAGGCAGGAAGTGCTGTGTACAGGGAGCTGAACAATAAGATGCTCAGCGTGCGCTGCAAAGGGCGGCGACGGGAACAATTAGAATTTGAAATGCGAAATAGCCGTACCATGCAAAGCTTTGATGTTGGTATCAAAAAGAAGTTCCACGTCAAAACTTGCAGCACTAGTACGCGTGATACGGGTCACGGTCATTACAGGTTGCTGACCAACGACTGCTACCAAACGGCCACCAATAGCCAACTGATATTTCAGCGCATCAGGTATTGTAGGCACCGACCCAGTCAGCAAAATTGCATCGTATTCGGTAGTACCCCAGCCTGCGTGTGCATCGCCAGTTTCAACGGTAACATTCGTGATTTTGTTACGTTGCAGATTGTTTTTTGCAAAGCCAGCAAGCGTACTGTTGATTTCAATAGAGGTCACTTGCTGGCACAAACAGGCCAGCAAAGCGGCTTGGAAACCCGAGCCAGTACCAATTTCAAGCACACCATCAGACGGTTTGAGTTGCAGCTCTTGAGCTAGACGGGCTTCCAGGCTGGGGAACAGCATGGTTTCACCTGTGTCTATACCGTCAACAATCAGTGGCAGTTCAGTGTCGGAAAAGGCTGCGCCTTCCATAGCTGGAGGCACAAAGCGCTCGCGTTTGACCTCTAGCAGGGCATCAAGCACGTTCTCATCAGACAGGTGCCAAGGGCGGATTTGTTGCTCGATCATGTAATAGCGGGCACGTTCGAGCTCAGACAGCGCGTGAATGTTCATAACGTCCAATAAGCGTTTGGTTAGTCGTACAGAAATCTGATTATAGGACAGGATGCCTGATACTGCTTTGTTCAAAAACAGGCTTTTCTATCCGGTACTTCAAGTCATGGGCAAGCAGGCAGCATCTGTTGCAGAAGAATACTAGCATTCTGCACAGCAATACTCATAAATTGCTCAAAATCCATGTTGGCACCGTCATTCGCATTGTCGGAAATAGATCGAATGCAAATCACAGGTACCTTATTCAGGTAACACACTTGCGCAATACTAGCACTTTCCATCTCGCAGGCAAGTGCATTGAACTGCTGGTGTATCCAGCGGCTTTTTTCTGGGCAAGCAATAAATTGATCCCCGCTGGCAATGCAGCCGGTGCTGAGCTGATGCCCTGTAATGTGGCTGGCAGCAGCCTGAGCTAATTTACGTAGCGTAGGATCAGTAGGGAAGTACAGCGTATCCATACGGAAGATCTGTCCTGGCGGTAAGCCTAGAGCAGCGATATCCATATCGTGCTGTACCAAGCAGTCAGCAATCACCACATCACCGGGGGAAATGCCAGGGCCTATGCCCCCCGCAATCCCTATATTGATGACACGGCTTACAGCGAATTCAGAAATCAGTATTTGTGTGCAGGTGGCAGCATTCACCTTACCCACGCCACAAATTACCGCAACAACAGGTTTGCCTGCGAACAGGCCTTGGTGAAACTGCATGCCAGCACGTTCGTGAGTACTGGCATGATCCAAATGTTGCAGGACAATTTCTAACTCTTCCTGCATGGCCACAATAATGGCGGTGCTATGTGTCATAACTACAGTGGTGACTCAGACCAAATTACGGATTAACAGGTGGCCACCAGTGGTGGAAGTGATGCACTGGCCCATGACCAGAACCAATGTTCATTTCATGGGAACGAGCAATCGCTTTAAACAAATATTGTTTGGCCAGTTTTGCCGCTTCAACCGCATTGGGTGTTTGTGGCAGTAACGCCGCTAATGCCGCTGACAAGGTGCAACCCGTGCCGTGTGTGTTTTTGGTTTGGATGCGCAAAGCAGGCATTTCTACCATTTGATCGCCGTTAAACAGCAGATCAGGGCAATCGTCACCGGGTAGGTGACCACCTTTTAGAAATACCCAGCGCTCTTTGCCATCATCAATGAGTTTATGCAGCTTCTCGGCTACACCAAACATCTCTTTGAGGGTTTCGGCGGGGCGAGCTTCCAGCAGTACTCCGGCTTCAGGCAGGTTAGGCGTAATCATGGTGGACTGTGGTAACAGCTGTTCACGCAGGGCGTTTACGGCTGGTTTTTCCAAAAGCAAATTACCGCTTTTAGCCACCATGACGGGGTCTAGTACCAGATGCTTAGGTTTCCAATGCGCCAAGCGGTCAGCAACCACTTCAGTCACGCGCTGTTGTCCCAACATGCCCAGTTTCACCGCATCAATACGCACATCATCAAACAGCGTATCAATCTGCAAGGCCACGAAGGCTGGGTCCACTGGCAAAATGCCAGTAACGCCTTTGGTGTTTTGTGCGGTCAGTGCGGCAATCACACCGTTAGCATAGGCGCCAAGCGCGCTCATGGCCTTTACATCGGCCAATACGCCAGCACCCCCAGAGGGGTCTACGCCGGCGATGGTCAGAGTACTGGGAATCATAGACTTCACTTAGAACGAGAATGAATCATGCCTTCAACAGGCGAGCTAGGGTCTGCATCGTAATATTTACGAGGTACACGGCCAGCAAGGTACGCATTACGACCAGCTTGTACGGCTTCTTTCATGGCCAATGCCATGCGAATTGGGTCGCGAGCACCTGCAATCGCGGTGTTCATCAACACGCCATCGCAGCCTAATTCCATACCAATAGCGGCATCTGAGGCAGTGCCTACACCGGCATCTACCAACACAGGCACGGAGGACTGGTCGATAATTAGACGCAGGTTCCATGGGTTAATAATGCCCATGCCAGAACCAATTAATGATGCCAATGGCATGATGGCCACACAACCAATGTCTTCCAACATCTTGCACTGAATAGGGTCATCCGAGCAGTACACCATGACATCAAAACCTTCGCTGACCAGTGTTTTGGCGGCGATCAAGGTTTCAGGCATGTTTGGGAACAGGTTTTGGGCGCTGCCCAGCACTTCCAGTTTCACCAACGAGTGGCCATCCAGCAATTCACGCGCTAAGCGCAAAGTGCGTACGGCGTCGTCTGCAGTAAAGCAGCCGGCAGTATTAGGCAAAATGGTGTAGCGGGAAGGTGGAACATAGTCCAGCAGGCTAGGCGCGTTAACGTCTTGGCCAATATTAGTGCGACGGATGGCGACGGTAACAATTTCTGTACCACTGGCTTCAATCGCTAGCTTGGTTTCTTCGAAATCCTTGTATTTCCCTGTGCCTACTAGCAGACGGGACTGATAGGATTTACCAGCAATAACAAATGGATCGGCAGGAGTAGTAATGCTCATGGTGGTGATGCTCTAGTGGTATGACAGAAATGCTAGGGTTATCCGTAGCGTCAAAACCTTAAAGGATAATGCATTTATCAGGGTTTGGCAGGGCTTTTGCCATGCTGCGCCGCAGCATGTTGATTTGCTCGTACATGATCTACATAGCCGCACAGTTGCTCGGTGGCATCAATGAGTCGAGGGCCAGGTCTATACAGCAGGTCGGGCGAGATACTAAAAAAGTGCCCTGCGATGGCGGCAGGTAGTTGGTGCTGTTGCCAGTAGTGCAGGCGTTCTTGTTGCGTTAGAGCAGAGGGCTGCGAGACGATCACCACTTGTGGGTTACGACGTAATAGCTCTTCTGGTAGGACTTGGGGAGCGGCTACAGTGCTGTGTGCATAGCTATTGCTAGCGTTGCAGGTAGCCAGTACATCGGCAATTAGCGGGTCGTTGCCAATAGTGTAGATGGGGTCATGTCCCAATTCTAAATATACCGACACGGTTGGCTTGTCCTTTCGCGCAGGGCTGGCGAGCGCATCTAAACGACCATCCAACTGCTGTGCAACAGGGCAGGCAATATCACGGGTATTAAATAGCCAACCCAACCGGCGTATTTCCTGAGGGATATCGCGTAGACGGGTAGGGCGTGAATACAGTAACGGGATGCCTAAGCGTTCTAGCGTAGGTTGCATGGAGGCAAGCGTACTGCCCGGTAACCACGCAAAAATAGCATCAGGTTGTAGCTCTAACA
Organism: Alcaligenaceae bacterium 429; assembly: GCA_004791645.1. GTDB lineage: Bacteria > Pseudomonadota > Gammaproteobacteria > Burkholderiales > Burkholderiaceae_B > Paenalcaligenes. The sequence goes on along the minus strand of SRSN01000012.1, from coordinate 29,122 downwards.
GACGTTCGGGGTGTAGCGTGATGCCATCCCCTATACGTGGCAGTGTGGTGGCAGCTTGGGGGTAGTCGCTGCTACTTACTGTTGCAATGATGGCGTCACCAGCTCCGGCGGCATACAGCAACTCGGTCAGATGTGGAGCAAGACTAATCGCCCGTTGAAATGAAGGTGAGGGGGCTGTGCTGCTGCATGGGTCATCAGGGATGCTAAACGTCTGCTGTGCATGCGCAGGTTGCACTAATACGGTGAAAGGCAGTAGAGCCGAGATCAACCAACAGCGTGTTTTATGCACTATGCCCATGAGCACTGTTTTCCTAGATGAAGCCGCTGCCTGGTTAGCGTGGTCAGGCAGCGGCGGTAGGCTTACATGCGCCAGGTCAGGTTTACAAATACGTTAGAGCCAGGCGTGTTGTAGCCGTATGCATACTCATAACGTTTGTTAAAGACGTTATCCCAACGTACAGAGGCCGTAACGGATTTACTGAAATCGTATTTTGCTGTCAGGTTAACCAAGCTGAAGCTGCCTAAAGTGACGTCTTTGGCAGGGAATGAGCGGAAGTCTTGATCTGAACGTTTAGCCGTCCACGAGTACTCTGCGCCTACTTGCAGGTTAGTGAAACTGTAGTTAGCACCCAGTCGGTACACTTGCGCAGCACGACGAGTTAGGCGGTTGTCGGTTTCTTTATCGCGAGGGTTAGTTAAATCAAGGCTACCCCACAGCGACAAGTCGTCGAACTGTTGATCAAACATCAACGAGTAACCTTTGATCTTGGCACGGTTGGTGTTGAAGTACTCGCCGTTAGGGCCACCGGCAAAGCGCCAGTTAATCAGGTTGTTAATGCGGTTTTGGTAGGCAACCAATTTCACAGAGCCCGTGTCATGGGTGTAGGCAATACGTGCTTCCACATTTTTGGATGTTTCAGGTGACACGGTAGAAATCAGTGCACTTTGGTTCACGTAGTCTTCGTACAAAGTAGGCATTTTGAAGCCGGTGTTATACGAGGCCCCTACCGTCCAACGGTTGGTGATGTCGAAGTCATAGGCTATAGCACCGGTAGTACGGCTGGTATGGCCCGCAATACGATCGTGGCGTAGGCTTGCTTGCGCATGGTGTCGGCCGTAGTTCAGACTGTAAATCAGTGCGCCAGCATTGCTGTGACGTTTAGCATTTAAGCTAGTGTAGCCAGCTTGTTTACCGCGTTCGTCATTGTGTTCCAGCAGAGCAGTCAGTGTTTGGTATTGACCCAATGTGACATCGTTTTGCCATGCGTAGTTACGCAAGGTGGTTTGGTAGGACGAGGTCTCTACGTTAAAGCTACTGTAACCCTGACGCGTTTCACGCGTGTCGTTAACGCTCAGTTTGCTAGTCCAGTTACCAAAGAATGTATTGGTAGAGCTTAAGCCATACGCTTGCTGGCGTGTCGCGCTGGATTCTTGACCGGTGTAGCCGGTGAATTCGCCATTAATGTATGACGAAAATAGATGGGCATCCAGACGGTGTTGATCTGAAAATGCATAACCTAAGTCGGCTTTGACGCTATTGCTTTCGTAGCCATCTGCGCGTTTAGAGGCGCCCACATCAGAGTGGGAGTTCGTAGAGCGGAAACCGTCGCTATTGGCCATCGAGCCAATCAGGTTATACGACAAACCATTACTTTGGCCGGAAAAACCTACGCTACTTTTGAACAGGCTGTGCGTGCCAATACCCATCTCACCCCAGAAAGCCATAGGTGTATCGGTTTGGCCTTTTTTGGTGATGATGTTGATCACACCACCAATGGCCTCAGAACCGTACAAGCTACTGCCCGCACCACGCAAAATTTCGATGCGTTCAATTTGAGCAGGGTTAATCGCATTAAAGTTAACAGCATTAGAGATACTGCTATTAATACGCACGCCATCAATCAATACCAATACGTGTCGGCTATCTGTGCCACGCATGAAAATAGACGTAGGGGTTTGAGGGCCGCCCGTGGTGCTAATTTGAATACCGTGCTCACGTGACAGCAATTCAGCTACGCTGCTTTGACCTGCTTTTTCCAAGGTAGCTCTATCAATAACGCTAACGTCACCCACCACCTCGCTTTCCAACTGCGCCACACGGCTAGCAGTAACGACAATGTTGTCTAATTCGGAAACGGGTTGGGAGGACTGTGCCGCAGCACTTAACGGAAAAATGCAGGCCAGCAACGCAGCCAAGTGAGTTGTTTTCATGACGAATCCTGTTCGGTGCGCGACCCCGCACACCACAATAAAAATGGGCTAGGTTTTAGAAAAGAAAACTAGCTATATACATTCAGGTATATCAGGGCTCGGTATCGGGCTGACATGCATGGAGCATGAGTACCGTTGCGGGGGCAGCGCTGTTTGTTCTATGAAATAGGGCCAGGCTTCCCGATGAGCAGTGTGGTTTTCTGCTCAGCTACATAAGAAAAGGGAGTCTTAGTATGTACCTTGATATGCAAAGGGAATTTAGCATAGCAGTCGCAGGGGGGTACAATACATCTCTTTGGTTGTGGTGTAAGCGAGTCGTTTTTGCTCCACGACATAGTGCTTGACGATTTTCAGGATTTTGCTCGTGACCGTGTCATATCCCGCTATTCCATACCCCGTATCTTCGTACACCCGTGCAGGGGATTTTGTACAGTTGTTGGCTGATCGCATTGTGATTCTGGATGGCGCGATGGGCACCATGATTCAGCGCTACAAATTAAGCGAAGCCGATTTCCGTGGTGAGCGATTTAAAGATCATCACAAAGATGTACGGGGTGATAACGAGCTGCTGTCGTTGGTGCGGCCAGACGTTATTGAGGCCATACACCGCCAGTATTTGGAAGCGGGTGCAGATGTAATCTGTACCAACACCTTTGGTGCGACAGAGGTAGCGCAAAGCGATTACGCCTTGCACGGTATAGCCTATGAACTAAACGTAGCATCTGCAAAAATCGCACGTAAAGTCTGTGACGAGTTCATCGCCAAAGGCCAGCGTCGTTATGTGGCAGGGGTGTTGGGGCCACAACCCAAGACAGCCTCTATTTCGCCCGACGTGAATGACCCGTCCGTGCGTAACGTCACCTTTGAAGAACTGCGTGATGCCTACACCGAACAGCTAAATGGCTTGATTGATGGTGGCGCTGATATCGTACTGATAGAAACCATCTTCGATACCTTGAACGCTAAGGCTGCAATTTTTGCCGTCGAATCCGTCTTTGAAGAACGTAATATCCGCTTGCCGGTGATGGTTTCCGGTACGGTTACTGATGCTTCTGGCCGTATTTTGTCAGGCCAAACGGTAGAGGCTTTCTGGAACTCTGTGCGCCATGCACGACCAGTCACCATAGGTTTGAACTGTGCGTTAGGCGCGGCGTTGATGCGCCCCTATATCGCCGAATTGTCCAAAATCTGTGACACCTACATCTGCGTGTACCCCAATGCTGGTTTGCCAAACCCTATGGCAGAAACAGGCTTTGATGAAACGCCTAAAGACACCTCTGGTTTATTGCACGAGTTTGCTGAAGCCAGGTTGGTGAATATGGTGGGCGGTTGCTGTGGTACGACGCCAGAACACATTCGCGCGATTGTGCAGCAGGTACAAAGTCTGCCACGCCGCCAAGTGCCGGAGATTCCTGTACGCACCCGTTTGTCAGGTCTAGAAGCCTTGAACTTTGATGAACAAAGTTTGTTCATTAACGTGGGTGAGCGTACCAACGTGACGGGCAGTAAAGCCTTCTTGCGTTTGATCCGTGAGGAGCGCTTTGAAGAAGCGTTGTCAGTAGCACGCCAGCAAGTAGAGAACGGTGCGCAGATCATCGATATCAATATGGATGAAGCGATGTTGGACTCAGTTGCCAACATGCGTAAATTCTTGAACCTGATTGCATCTGAACCTGATATCTCTCGTGTGCCCATCATGGTAGATAGCTCCAAATGGGAAGTGATTGAAACAGGTTTACGCTGCATTCAAGGTAAAGCGGTGGTGAACTCTATTTCGCTGAAAGAGGGCGAAGAGTCTTTCTTGGCGCATGCGCGTTTGTGCCGTAAGTACGGTGCGGCGGCAGTGGTGATGGCCTTTGATGAACAAGGGCAGGCCGACAGCCTAGAGCGACGTAAAGAAATTTGTGCGCGTGCATATTGGATGCTGGTGAACGAAGTAGGTTTCCCGCCTGAGGACATCATTTTTGACCCCAACGTGTTCGCAGTCGCTACTGGTATTGATGAGCACAATAACTACGCACGAGACTTTATCGAAGGCGTGAAATGGATTCGCCAGAATCTGCCTCATGCTCGTATGTCGGGTGGTATTTCTAACGTCAGCTTCTCTTTCCGTGGCAATGAAGCCATGCGTGAGGCCATTCACACCGTATTCCTGTACTACAGCATCCGCGAGGGGCTGACCATGGGGATTGTGAATGCTGGTCAGCTAGGTGTGTATGCTGACTTGGATGAGAAAGTACGCAATATGGTGGAAGACGTCATATTGAACCGTGCTGATCCCGTCGCTAAAGAAAGCCCTAATGACGAGCGTAGTTCTACTGAGCGTTTAGTGGAATTGGCCGAGAACATCAAAGGGTCTGGTGCTAAGCGTGAAGAAGACCTTACATGGCGCGAGCAGCCTGTGCGTGCGCGTTTGGTGCATGCGCTGGTAAACGGTATCACTACCTTTATTGTGGAAGATACCGAAGAAGTACGCCAAGAAATTGCTAATGCAGGTGGCCGACCCATCGAGGTGATTGAAGGACCACTGATGGATGGTATGAACGTGGTGGGTGACTTGTTTGGCGAGGGCAAAATGTTCTTGCCGCAGGTGGTGAAATCCGCTCGTGTGATGAAGCAAGCCGTATCGCACTTGGTGCCTTTTATTGAAGAAGAAAAACGCCAAATTGCGTTGGCTGGTGGCGATGTGCGCTCTAAGGGCAAGATCGTCATGGCGACAGTGAAAGGCGACGTGCACGATATTGGTAAAAACATTGTGACCGTGGTGCTGCAATGTAATAACTTTGAAGTAGAGAACATGGGCGTGATGGTGCCATGTGCTCAGATTCTAGAAAAAGCCAAAGAAGTAAATGCCGATATGGTGGGCTTGTCTGGGCTTATTACACCTAGCTTAGAAGAAATGAGTTATGTCGCCTCTGAGATGCAGCGTGACCCATATTTCCGCGAGAAAAAGATCCCGTTGTTGATTGGTGGTGCCACTACCAGTCGTGTTCACACCGCCGTGAAAATTGCGCCGCACTATGAAGGCCCTGTGATTTATGTACCGGATGCTAGTCGTTCGGTAGGGGTAGCAACCAGCTTGATGTCGGACAACCGCGATAACTACGTGCAAGAAATTGCCGAAGAATATGACATGGTGCGTACGCGTCACGCGAATCGTAAAGAAACACCGCTGATCAGTTTAGAGGATGCTCGTGCTGATGCGCCGCCCATAGATTGGGCCAATTACACGCCACCACGCCCGAAGTTCATTGGTAGACGTACCTTTATTAACTACGATCTGGCCGATATCGCTCGTTTCATAGATTGGACGCCATTCTTCCAAACATGGAGCCTCTTTGGTCGCTTTCCACGTATTTTGGAAGACGAGGTAGTAGGCGAGCACGCTAAACAGTTGTACGCCGAAGGCCAAGCGATGTTGAAAAAAATCATCGAAGGTCGCTGGTTGCAAGCCAATGGTGTGGTGGCCTTCTACCCAGCCAATAGTGTGAATGGCGATGACATCGAGGTGTACAGCGATGAGACACGCTCCGAAGTGCTGTTTACATGGCGTAATCTGCGTCAGCAAACCGTGAAACGGTCTGGCGTACACAGTAAATGTTTGGCGGATTACATTGCACCCAAAGAAAGCGGCATTATCGACTACATAGGTATGTTTGCGGTAACCGGTGGTTTGGGTATAGAGAAGCATTCTGAACGCTTCCAAGCAGAGGGCGATGATTACTCTGACATCATGCTCAAAGCATTGGCTGATCGTTTTGCGGAAGGCTTTGCTGAGTGTCTACATGCTCGGGTACGCACTGATTTGTGGGGCTATGTGTCTGAGGAAGACTTAGATAACGAAGCCTTGATTGACGAGCGTTACCAAGGTATTAGACCTGCACCGGGCTACCCGTCTTGTCCTGAGCACGTGGTGAAAGCAGACATGAACCGTGTGATGCAGTGGGAAGATATCAATATGCAACTGACCGAAAGCTTGGCGATGTTCCCCGCTTCCAGTGTGTCGGGTTTCTACTTTAGCCATCCAGACTCACAGTATTTCAACGTGGGTAATATTGGTGAAGACCAGTTGCAAGACTACATACAGCGTTCCGGCAGAGACGAAGACGATGTACGTAGATCGTTAGCCTCGGTATTGCGTGGGTAACTTTCATGGGACGCACTGAAACCATCACCTCTTCAGATCACGCCGCGAGTACGCGGCGTAGAGCGCTGGGCGATTTCTTGCGTAGCGTGCGTGAGCGCACACGACCAGAAGCATTGGGGCTGCCAGCAGGCAGTCGACGCCGTACCCCCGGTTTGCGACGCGAAGAAGTTGCGCAACTGTGCGACATTAGTGTGACCTGGTACACCTGGATGGAACAGGGGCGAGAAATCGCTATCTCTCCTACTGTGTGTGCACGTTTAGCGGGCGAATTGCGTCTAGGGCGCGCGGAGCGCCAGTATCTATTTGAGTTGGCAGAATGCGCTGACCCTGAGCATGGTGAGTTGCAGACTCAACTGCCAGATGGCTTGGAAGATTGCGTACGTAGTATTGCCGCTCCAGCGTATATTTTGGATAGATGCTGGAATGTGCTCGCGCGCAACGACGCCTTATTGCGGCTGTTTGATGGCTGGCCAGATAGAAATCCCGCACCTAACTTATTACACTACATTTTTCTAGATCCTGCCGCCCGTAGTTTGGTGGTGGATTGGGAGCAGCGTGCAACACGCGTGGTGAGTGAGTTTAGGGGAGATGTGGGGGCGCATGTAGATGAACCTGAACTACATGCGTTGTTGCAGTCGTTGTTATCGACTAGCCCTGTTTTTGCACAATGGTGGGGCAGACAAACAGTGGTAGAGCGTGAGGGTGGTTTGCGCAGCTTTTCCCATCCAGAGGATGGGGTGCTGCACTTCAGACAATACACCTTCAGGTTGGCTATACGACCAGACTGCAAGTTGGTGATGCTGATTCCTCAAAAAGACGACTAATTAGGCTTTTTTTAGAAACTCTGCTTTAAGCTCGTAACTGACACCATCAATTTTGCAGCTGACTTCATGGTCGCCTGCTACGATACGGATGCCACGCGCTTTGGCACCTTTTTTCAAGGTAGTAGAAGAGCCTTTTACCTTCAGGTCTTTGATCAGGTGTACATCGTCACCGTCTTGCAATGGTGTGCCGTGTGCGTCTTTGATCTGGCGCTCATCGGATTCGGTGCTGTTCTCTTCGGCGTGAATAGACCACTCATGCGCACAATCAGGGCAAACGTAGAACTCACCGTCTTGGTAGGTATGTTCGCCAGAGCAAGATGGACAGGAAGAGGGTTGTGTCATGGAAACTCCAGTCTAAAGGAATTAAGCATTAGTTCTAGGATTTTGACTGCAGATGTTAGCATAAAGCGGTTTTTGTACGCTTTGCGCTAAAACGTATAGAAAGAAGAATGAAGTAACTGTAGCCGGGTTTACACGGCATGCTCTGTTTATGGGCGGGTTTGCAGTAAACTCAAGGTTTGGTGAATGCTATTTGTTAAGTGTGCGGTGATTATGGCCAAGAATTACGAATCTGAAATTACACAATTCCTGAAAGGCTTCAAACAGGAACATCCAGAAACCGACAACCGTCAACGCGAAGGTCGCGGTAGGTTGTGGGACAAACAGCTGGATGCTGAGCTGCAGGAAGGCTACCGTGCCGGACGTGTGGCACAACCAGCCTATGTGTACTACTCCAACGACTAATGTTGTGTGATGGCTGAGTCAGCCGATTCACAGATCACATCAACTGATGGAGGGGCTGTTGCCCCTTCGTTACTTGATGCGGAGATATTTGCGCGTTTATATGGGGAGCCTTTGTTTAAGGTTCCCCAGGATCTTTATATTCCTCCAGATGCCCTCAAGGTGTTTTTAGAAGCCTTTGAAGGCCCATTGGACTTGCTGTTGTACCTGATACGTAAACAGAACTTCAATGTGCTGGATATTCCTATGGCGCAGGTGACAGATCAGTATCTGGCCTACGTAGAGGAAATTCGTCGCACCAACCTAGAGTTGGCGGGTGAGTACCTGCTAATGGCAGCATTGCTGATAGAGATTAAATCTCGCATGCTGCTACCGGTTAAAAAATCAGACACCGACGAAGAAGTGGAAGATCCCCGAGCCGAGCTGGTGCGACGCTTGCTCGAATACGAGCGTATGAAAATGGCAGCGCAAAAATTAGATGCGTTGCCACAGCTGGGGCGTGATTTTGAGCGTGCCCATGCACATCTAGATTTACATGTAGAGCAGGTACTGCCGGAGATTAGCCCCGAGGATCTTAAAGATGCTTGGCGCGACATCATGCGTAGGGCACAACTGAATCGTAGCCATACCATTACTCGCGAGCAGTTGTCCGTACGCGACCACATGAGTCAAATATTGCGTCGTTTGAATGACGCCCAGTTTTTAGAGTTTACAGCCCTATTCATAGAGCGAATCGAGGAAGGCGATGCGGTCCCTGTCCTTGTTGTGCACTTCTTGGCCATGTTAGAGCTTGTGCGCGAATCGCTGGTGGAAGTAACTCAAACCGAACCTTATGCCCCCATCTATGTACGCCTAGCCTTTGTGCGTACCGAGGGCGCTTCTATTCAATAATGCCGTTCTGGTATTGGAGTTTTCAGTGAAAGTTGTACACACCATTCAGGAGCTACGCGACCATCTGCAGGGGCAGACTCGGGTTGCATTTGTGCCTACCATGGGCAACCTGCATGAAGGGCATTTGGCGTTGATGCGTTTGGCGCGTCAGCACGGTGACCCAGTCGTGGCCAGTATTTTTGTGAATCCACTGCAGTTTGGTCCAAACGAGGACTTCAACCAGTATCCACGTACATTGCAGCAAGATATAGACAAGCTAGAAGCCGCGCGCGATGTGTACGTGTTGTTCGCTCCGTCCGAAAAAGAAATGTACCCAGAGCCGCAAAGCTTCCGTATTGATACGCCTAAAGGTTTGGGCGATATCTTGGAAGGTGAGTGCCGTCCAGGTTTCTTTGAGGGCGTCAGCACCGTGGTGATGAAGCTGTTTTCCTGCGTGCAGCCACGTGTGGCCGTATTCGGTAAAAAAGATTACCAGCAGCTAATGGTAGTACGTAGCATGTGTCGTCAGTTCCAATTGCCTGTAGAGGTGATGGCCCATGAAACGGTGCGTGAAGAAAGCGGTTTGGCATTGTCTTCGCGTAATCGCTATTTGAGCGATCAAGAAAAAGCCAAAGCGCCTCAACTGTATGCCTGTTTACAAGCTGTGCGTGCGCAAATCCAAGCTGGTTGTACTGATGTGGCTCAAATCGAGCACGACGCCGCACAACGTTTAGCCTTGGAAGGCTGGGATGTGGATTACCTGACGTTACGTCGTCAACGTGATTTGCTCACACCAGAATCAGACGAAATCAAAGCTGGTGAAGCCTTGGTCGCATTAGGTGCAGCCAAACTGGGTAGCACACGCCTGATCGATAACTTGGAAATCTAAAAAGGCAGGCCTTGGGTATGCCTTCAGCAAAGAAAGCCACGCTTATAGGTTTGCTTGCCGTGTTGTTATGGAGCCTGATCGTAGGCTTAATACGCGGGGTCAGCGAAAGCTTTGGTGCGGTAGGTGGTGCGGCGCTGATTTACAGTGTGGCATCGCTGATTCTGTGGGTGAGCGTAGGTTTCCCTAAGGTGCAAGAATTCCCACGCCGTTATCTGGTGTGGGGCAGCCTGTTATTTGTGCTGTATGAGCTGTGTTTAGCCTTATCCATAGGCTATGCCAGCCATGCTAGGCAGGCCATAGAAGTGGGAATGGTGAACTATCTATGGCCTACGCTGACGATTGTCTTTGCCATTCTCTTCAATAAGCAAAAAACCACATGGCTGATCGTGCCAGGCTTTGTGTTGTCTATGCTAGGCGTGGCGTGGGTATTGGGCTCAGATCAAGGTTTGGACCTACCCAGCATGTGGGTGAACATTCAAGAAAACCCACTAAGCTATGGGTTAGCGCTGCTAGGGGCGTTGATTTGGGCTGCCTACTGCACGGTCACTACACGTATAGCGCAGGGTAAAAATGGCATCACGCTATTTTTTATGTTGGTAGCGATAGCGCTGTGGGGGATGTACGCCGTAGGTGAGCAACCCGCTATGCATTTCAACGTGGGTTCATTAGTGTATTTGGTGTTTGCCGCCATTGCGATGGGCTTTGGATATGCGGCGTGGAATGTGGGAATTTTGTACGGAAATGTGACGCTGCTTGCTGGGGCGTCTTACTTTATTCCGGTGTTTTCGGCAGCCTTTGCGGCGTTGCTGTTGCGTACACCGTTGTCATGGTCATTCTGGCAAGGTGCGGCAATGGTATGTGTGGGGTCTGTATTGTGTTGGCAGGCTACCCGCAAGAGGTAGCCTTACCTAAACACTAGCTTATTTAGCTGCATCCAATGCTTGGGTCAAATCAGCCAAGATGTCATCAATGTGCTCAATCCCGATGGACAAGCGCACCATATCCAAACTTACACCTGCAGTTTTCAGCTCTTGCTCGTTTAACTGACGGTGTGTGGTGGTAGCTGGGTGGCAAGCCAACGATTTGGTGTCACCGATGTTAACTAAGCGCGTGATCAGTTTCAGTGCATCAATAAAGCGTGCACCAGCTTCACGACCGCCTTCAATACCGAAGCTCAAAATCGCAGCAGGTTTGCCGCCCATGTAACGTACTGCCAAATCGTGCTCTGGGTGCTCTGGCAGGCCTGCGTAGTTCACCCATTTTACTTGTGGGTGTTTCTGCAGAAACTGAGCCGCTTTCAGTGCATTTTCTGTGTGACGTTCCATGCGCAGGGGCAGAGTCTCAATGCCTTGCAGGATTTGGAATGCATTGAAAGGAGACAAGGCTGCACCGGTGTTACGCAGAGGCACTACGCGGCAGCGGCCAATAAATGCAGCGGCACCAAAGGCTTCGGTGTAAACCACGCCGTGGTAGGATGGATCAGGCGTATTCAGAATAGCAAAACGCTCTTTGTGCTCAGCCCAAGGGAATTTACCGGAATCCACGACTGCGCCAGCAATGGTTGTACCGTGGCCGCCCATGTATTTAGTCAGGGAGTGCACCACGATATCTGCACCGTGTTCAAACGGGCGGCACAGCGCTGGGGAAGCAACAGTGTTATCCACAATCAGTGGTACGCCATGACGGTGAGCTAAGTCAGCCAAGGCTTGAATATCTACGATGTTAGCGCCGGGGTTGCCGATGGTTTCGCAGAATACGGCTTTGGTGCGTGCATCGATCAGAGATTCGAGTTTGGCTAATTCGTTATGGGCTGCAAAACGAACCTCAATACCTTGACGTGGAAACGTGTGGGCAAACAGGTTGTAGGTGCCGCCATAAAGTTTACTCACCGAAACAATATTGTCACCCGCCTCAGCGATGGTTTGTATAGCATAACTAATGGCGGCCATGCCGGATGCTACAGCTAGGGCAGCAACACCACCTTCCAGTGCCGCAACGCGCTCCTCCAACACAGCATTGGTTGGGTTCATAATGCGGGTGTAGATATTACCTGGTACCTTCAGATCAAACAGATCCGCGCCATGTTGAGTATTATCAAAGGCGTAAGAGGTGGTTTGGTAAATCGGTACGGCAACAGCTTTAGTAGTTGGATCAGGGCTGTAACCAGCATGAACGGCAAGTGTTTCCAGTTTCATAATGGGAGCGGGCAAAAGAAGGTAAGTGAAATAATCGCAGGTAATATGTGCATCGTACCGGTGGCTGACTGGCTATAGTTAGACAGAAAGCAGATTTCTATATTTCTTTTGGTAATGTGCAGCCGGCTGATAGTACGATTGTAGGCTTATTGCTGGAAAAACACACTTTTTTACAGTGTGATGCGCAGTGCCAATGGTTGCGGTAGCATGCAGGCTGGAAGCGTGAAAGCTCAGCACAAATGGATGGAACGGTGGTTTGAGGACTAAATGAAAGTGTGGTTCAAGCGTAGCCTATTAGGCTTGGTAGTGATTTTCATCGTGGCATTAGTAGGTGCCGCCATTTTTTTGCTGACTTTTGATCCTAATGCCTACAAACGTAAGCTAGAAGAAATTGTCTACGAGCGCTACCAACGCACCCTGGCTATAGAGGGTGAAATAGAACTGTCTTTATTTCCCCGTATAGGTTTGTCTGTTAACGGTGTGTCGCTGTCTGAGCGTAATAGCGACCAAACCTTTATGTCGGTAGACAGTGCTCGCTTTGCCGTGGCGATTTGGCCGTTAATGTCTAACCAGTTCGTGGTGGATCATGTCTCGCTAAATGGTTTTAAGGTTTGGCTTGAGCGTGAAAAAGACGGCAGTTTTAATTTCTCCGATCTACTGGATGACACGGCACTGGAAAACGTGCCGGCTACTACAGCTAGTTCTGGTGGTTGGATCATAGGTGCTGCACACGCTGCTGAAGTAGAAGACCCAGCAGAAGGTACGGTGTCTGACGACCCAGCTCACGCAACGATTCCTAAAGAGGAAGAGCCTGGCTCAGAGCTGAGTAAAGTATTGGCGAGCTTGAAAGAAGCTGTACGCCCAGATACAGGTAAAACCCAATTCCAAATTGATATCGCGGGCCTAGATTTCCGTGAAGGCGAAGTGCACTACTACGACCATATTTTAGGTGGTGGTGGGCAAATCGTAGGCCTAGACATGAATACTGGGCGCATGACTTTTGGGCAGCCTTTTGATCTGAAGTTTAAAGGTCGTCTACAAGGAACTAAACCACACATGGAGGCAGCGCTGGATGGCCAGGCGCTGCTGCGTCTGGACCCTTACAGCCATATCTACGCTGCGCAGCGTATCAATGTACAAGTACAAGGGGATGTAGGTAGCTACAAAACCGAGCAGTTGCAGCTTAAAGGTGGTGTGGAATACCAATCCTTGGTGGGGGTAGTGCGTGTACAAGGCATGGAGCTTACTACTCAAGGTGAGTTGGCCAGTCGAACCATGCCGCTCTCTGATGTACAGGCAAGCTTGAGCATCCCCGATTTAATTTATGCAGGCCAGCATTCGTTATTGCGTATTCAGCGCATGGCACTGCGTACCAAAGGTAACTACGAGCATGATGCAGTAGAGTTGGCTTTGGATATACCTGATGTGTATACAGACAGCAACTCGGCTGAGATGAAGTCTCCTATAGTGGGTAGCTTTATCCGCTCTGGAGTGAATTCTACGGGCGTTAAATTGCGCATAGAAGACCTTAGCGGTACGGATGAGCAGTTGCGGGCTGAACGCTTTAGCGTAGATGCCGTCTTGAAGCAGCCTTTGCAGGCTTGGGTAGTGAAAGTTGCTAGCCCCTTGGTATGGCAGCGCGAGCAAAAAGAGCTGTCTTGGGCAGAGTTAAAAGGGGTATTTAGCCTTGAGGATGAGGGCTTGCCTAATCAGCGTGTAGAGGCAGATTTAACAGGTTCGTTAACATGGGCAACCCCTGTAAATCAGTGGAATACGCATCTGGATATTGGTGAAAGTGCAGGGCGTATTGCCTTGGATGCACGTTATCAGCCGCAAGCGGATCCAAATCTGGATTTCACCATGCAGGTGCAAGACACAGATTTTGCTAATTGGATTCCATCAGCCGAGGTGCGCAAGCAGCGTGGTCGAGTGGTATCGGGTGAGCAGCAAGATGCTAACGAGCAATTCGTAGGTCCAGTGGCTGGTACAGTCATGGACTTAAGTTTCTTGAACAAATACACGGTACAGGGCAAAGCACAGCTGCAAAACGTGAAAGTGGGCAAGCTCACGTTAGAGCAGCTCAAAGCAGATTTAGGCATAGGCCAAGGTGAGCTACTGCTGAAGCTCAACAGCGCAGAGTTCTACCAAGGTAGCTTGTTAAGTGAGCTGCGTTTGAAGGCGGATAGTAGTGTGCGTGCTTCGGTAGATGCCTACGGCATTGAGTCGGGCGCTATCCTGGAAGATGCGTTTGGGCAAACTCGTATGAGTGGTAAGAGCGATATCAGTGCTCGAGTCACCGCATCGGGGCATACACCAGCAGCGTGGTTGCGCAGCCTAAGCGGCACCTTCAATCTGGATACTGTAGATGGCCGTGTTTATGGTCTAGATGCCTTTGAAACACTTGCTAGTGTTGTTGATGTTGCTAAGAATGCGTTTAGCCCACAGTTGCCACCTCTGGCGTTAGGTTTTGACTTACGCCGCAGTACCAGTTTTTCTGCGTTGAGTTTGCAATCTACTTTGCGTGATGGTGTGCTGAGCTTTAACTCTATGTTGGCGAATTCCCCTGATTTACGTATCAGTATGCGTAAACCATCCTCCATTAATTTGGTGGATCAGAGTTTGGATTTGACCTTAGAGTTCCGTCTGCTAAGCCAAATGCGTAACAACACGAATGCCAGCTTGTTGAAAGAGCTGTTTAGGGTAACGGTTCCAGTGCAGTTGGTAGGTTCTCTCTCGCATCCAGAGCATAAAATCTTGTGGAATGAGATCAGCAGTAAATTGGTGCAGCAGGCGTTGGAAAATGGCTTGGTTGAAAAACTAGTGGGTCAACCCTTGTTGGATACACTGATGGATGCCCGTGAGACAGGCGAAGCATTGACTAAGCGTGTGGAACAAGCAGCACCTAGTCGCAGTCTGGGGGTATTGTTTAGAGATTTGTTAGGGGGATCAAAACCCTAATAAAAAACGGGGCTGATAGCCCCGTTTTTTATTGCCTGCTTAGGCTTCAGTCAGCCCAGCGAGTTTCTGAAATTTCTTCAGTAAAATCTCTTGGCTTTCTTGATGCTCAGGGTGCACTTCAATGCACTCAACAGGGCAAAAGACAACGCACTGTGGCTCGTCAAAGTGTCCCACGCATTCAGTACAGAGTGAAGGATTGATCTCGTAGATCTCTTCACCCATGTAGATAGCGGTGTTGGGGCATTGCGGCTCACAGACA
The DNA here is from genome assembly GCA_004791645.1 of Alcaligenaceae bacterium 429. GTDB lineage: Bacteria > Pseudomonadota > Gammaproteobacteria > Burkholderiales > Burkholderiaceae_B > Paenalcaligenes. The sequence goes on along the minus strand of SRSN01000012.1, from coordinate 14,028 downwards.
TCGCAGTTAATGCATTCTTCGGTAATGGTAAGGGCCATGGCTATTGCAAAAGCTAAAGCAAAACAATGAGTTCAGTGTATACCGTCTGGCCCTACTTTGCCGCTTTAACCCTTTTTAGCGAGTAGTTCTTGTTGTTCGCGAGCGATACGCGCTTTGCTGACCAACCAGCGCTCTACGGACGGGAACACAAACTTGCTCACATCACCACCCAAAATAGCAATCTCACGCACGATAGTGCCAGAGATGAATTGGTATTGGTCGGATGGTGTCATGAACAGGGTTTCAACTTCAGGCAACAGGTGGCGGTTCATACCAGCCATCTGGAACTCGTATTCGAAGTCGGACACAGCACGCAAACCACGTACGATGACTCGGCCATCTTGTTCACGCACAAAGTCTTTGAGCAAGCCGGCAAAGCTTTTGACTTCCACGTTGGGGTAATGGCCTAGTACTTCTCGGGCAATCTCCACGCGCTCCTCCACGCTGAAGAATGGCCGTTTAGCTTGGCTATGAGCAATACCCACCACCACGTGATCAAACAAGTTCGCCGCACGGCGTACTAGGTCTTCGTGGCCACGGGTAAAAGGGTCAAAGGTACCTGGGTAAACAGCTGTAATCATAAGATATTATTAATTATCGATGAGAGTGGTAGCAAATGTTGCGCAGAACAATACTGTCACGATGAATATGTAGTTATGGCGTTAGGCATTATTATCTGTTTTTTGCGCTGCAGCAAACATGAACAGTGAATAATACACATTTCCTGCTCGTTGCTCCCGTAATGGCGTAAGAAACTCAGGGACAGTAATAGTATTTTCAGACTCTACATATACCAGAGCATCCGGCGCTAAAATACGAGGTAGTAGGGGCCAAACCTTCTCCAGCCATTGCTGGTTGAAAGGGGGGTCCAGAAAAACCAGATCATAAGGCATTTCAGTACGTTCCAAAACATGCAGTGCATCGCCTGCATGAATGCGTACAGATAGGGCATCTAGCTTGTTGCGTATTGCCCTCAGCGATGAAATGGCGTTTGGGTTGTTTTCTACCATTTGTACATGCGCGACGCCGTGCGAAGCTGCCTCAAAACCCAAGGCACCTGAGCCGGCAAACAAGTCCAGCACGCGTTTTTGCTGAAAATCGTCCTGCCAGAAATGGCGTAACCAATTAAAGAGAGTTTCGCGTACACGATCAGGAGTAGGGCGTAGCCCTGCCGCTTCCGGTACAGTGATAGGTGTGCGGCGGTATTCCCCGCCTACAATACGGATTGTGTGTTTTTTCATGGGCGCGTAGTATCGCCAGTGGCGTGATCCAGAATTTTGCTTAAGTGTAGATTGTATGTTCAGTTTTTTTAAAAGAAAGAAAGCCGCAAAAGAAGAGGCTGTTGTCAGTACGACGCACGAGCCGCTTCCGTCCACTGCGGTAGAAAAACCTGTGCCAGTGGTGCCCGAGGCTGAGGCTGTTGTGCGCGCACCCGCACAGGTAGAGGTTTTAGCACCCGATGATGGCATTTTCAAAGAGCATGCGCGGGAAGTACCAGCCGTGTCAACGGCTGATGAACCAGTGGTGGAAGCGCAACCTGTAGTGCAGACTATTGTTGAGCCAGAGCCAGAGCCAGAGCCAGAGCCAGAGCCAGAGCCAGAGCCAGAAGTTGTAGAAGTTGCGGACGTAGAGCAACACGATAGCATCGTTGCCGAACCCGAACCCGAACCCGAACCCGAACCCGAACCCGAACCCGAACCCGAACCCGAACCCGAACCCGAACCCGAACCTGCGCTGCAAGCCGAACCAGTGAAAGGGTCTTGGTTGTCGCGCCTACGGCAAGGTTTGTCTCGTACAGGCCAAGCCATTGGCGGTATTTTCGTTGGCGTTAAGGTTGATGAAAATCTGTTCGAAGAGCTAGAAACTGCATTGATCATGGCGGATGCCGGTATGGAAGCAACCGAAAAGTTGCTGACAGAGCTGCGCGCTAAAGTGAAAAAAGACCGTATCGCTCAAGCAGAAGATGTGAAAGTCGCCTTGCGCGAAATTCTGACCAATCACCTGAAAGTGTTGGAAAAGCAATTTGATCTGAATGCAGCCAAGCCACTGGTGGTGATGATTGCAGGTGTGAACGGTGCGGGTAAAACTACGTCCATTGGTAAATTGGCGAATGACTTCCAAGCCAAAGGCGCATCCGTGTTGTTGGCCGCAGGCGATACATTTAGGGCAGCCGCCCGTGAGCAACTGATTGAGTGGGGGGCTCGTAATAATGTGGCGGTGATTGCTCAAGACGGGGGGGACCCTGCTGCGGGGGGCTTTGATGCGGTCAACGCAGGGAAAGCACGTGAGACTGGTGTGGTGATGGTGGATACCGCTGGTCGTTTGCCTACGCAGTTGCACTTGATGGAAGAGTTGAAAAAAATCCGTCGTGTAGTGGCTAAAGCTGACGGTAGTGCACCGCACGAAGTGCTACTAGTGGTAGATGGCAACACTGGTCAAAACGCGTTGTCGCAGATTAAAGCCTTTGATGCTGCCATTAATCTCACTGGTTTGGTGGTGACTAAACTAGACGGTACTGCTAAGGGTGGTATCTTGGCTGCTGTGGCAGCTGGCGGCCAAGGTGTACGTCCTGTGCCCGTGTATTGGATTGGTGTGGGTGAAGGCATTCACGATTTGCAGCCATTTGTGGCAAGTGAATTTGCATCGGCGCTGTTAGGCGATAAAACCTAAGTATCGCTTGCAAAAGAAATGCCACCTGCATCCTACAGGTGGCATTTTTATTTCAGCGTGTCTTGGCGTGTGCCACCAACAGCGTTATCGCTATCAGCGAACCCCAGAAGGCAGGTAGCCAAAACGCGCTCGGAAGCGTTCGGAAAATCGTGCGGGTGACTGATAGCCGCAAGCCTGCGCAACGTGCGGAATGCTCCACGATGTGGTCTGTAGCAGCATTAGGGCATGGTGCATGCGAGTATCTATCAGCAGATTCTCGAAGCGCACACTTTCACTGGCGAGGCGTCGTCGTAGTGTGGCCTCACTCATCGCTAGTGCACGGCCAGCTTCGTGTGCTGTCCAAGCTTGATCAGGAGCTTCGCTAATCAAAGTACGTAAGCGCCCAGCTGTTCCGCTTTGTTTAGGTCCGTGAAAGACATGTCCTCGTTCAGCAAGCGCAAAGAGTAAATCAATGAGCCTGCACTGTAGCCGTTCGTCGCTTACACGTTTGATATCCACGCTTTCTAGCACCAACTGAAACGTAGCGGCTAGGTCGTCGTCCAGTGCTGCTAGCCCATAAGGGGCCTGTCTAGCAGCATCGGAGGGATTGGCGTGGCTAGTGCGCCGAAATGCTTCTAGTAAGGTTGTAGAAAGAGTCAGGAAAATGGAGCGGAAGCACTTCTCATGCTCATCCGGCGTTTTCACTAAATTGACGCACGTGCCCGGCTCGACGAGCAGTAACGACGCCTGTGCATCAAGCGCAAGTTGATGAGTGTCATCATCTAAGTCCAATCGGCCTGCTACGATCAGCAGTACGGTGGCGTCATGGAATAAAAACCCCGGAGTATGCTGAGTTCGTGTTAACACAGGCTGTGCCAGTGCGCACAAGCCGCGTCTAAGCACGGGCGTGCCAGATGGTAATACCCAGTGCTTGTGAGCCTTGGTTTGTACAGCCGGTGAGGCTGTTTGTAGCGGTTCTTGGAGGCGCGGTTTGTGCTGAGTCACTGGTCAGTTAAGTGGTACGCAAGGGTTGAGGCTGTACAAACCAGTGAGGCTGGCTTGTCCTAGTACTGGAGCAGTCTTCAATGCTGCGAGTACGTTAGCGCCCGTCAGTGGTCCGTTGACCAACAAGGAGGGGGTTGCCAACGCATAGACCGTGAAAACATAGTGGTGAACGCGTGTGTCATTCCAGGGAGGGCATGGGCCATCGTATCCATGGTAATTGCCCTTCATTTGTTCGTCGCCGGCGAACCAGGCTGTGTAGTCGTTAATGCCGTGGCGCATGCCGCCCATGGTATCGGGACCGGGCTTGCCGCGTGGCGTGACGCCGTCTGAGTGCGAGCCAGCAGCGATCTCTGTAGTGTTGGCGGGAATATCTAGTAGCAACCAGTGAAAGAAGTCTATTCTGGGCAGGTCGGCAGGAACCTCACGACCTTCCTGATTCACGTCATCACCGCGACTTGGCACGTCAGGATCGTGGCACACCATGACAAATGACTGGGTGCCTACGGGGACATTGCTCCATGCAAAGTGTGGATTGCGGTTTGCTGAGAGAGCAACGTGCTGGGCAGCATCAGGCACGGCGAAAGCAAATTCGCCAGGAATGGCCTGACCGTCCTTGAAACTGTGACTGATGAGTTGCATATGAGGTGTAGTCCTGTGGATAGTTAAAGGCATGCTGTGCAGCGTGGTGCACAACTGATGGCCATTCTACGGGCGCAGGAACTACTCTAAAGCACCATATCCAATCAATTATTTCACATTACCAATCAAAATGATCACTTTTGATAAGTTTGGTGCGTGTTTTGAGCGTGATGTACACGCTCATGCCGGTTTTCTTTGCGGGCAGGTAAGTCTTAGTCTGGATAGGCAGTATGTACCAACTGCTTCAGTACTTTCTTTGCTTGCTTCACGTAATGTTGTCGCGTGGCGGTTAGCCAACCTAGCGCCCAATAGCGTTGCTCTAGGTCATCCAAATGCTGTTGGCACCATTCGTGGGTGACATCGCAATCGGTGATTTTCCCCAAGAAGTGCTGTGTATTACGTAGGGCATCGTATAGAGGTCTATGCGATGAGGTACCTAGAAATTCCAAGCAATAACGCAAGGTTTTGATGCGGTTACGCAGTCTGTGCTGTTGGCGCTGACTTAGTTCGGCAAAGTTTTGGCTACGCAATTGAATGGACTGTAGCTGAGCACGCAATACTGCATGTAAGGCCAAATAGGGTTTGGGCTGTGCGTCGTGACGTTCTTCTTCAACTAAATTTTGACCACTTAGGAGTTGGGCAAGGTTGCTCAATAAGCAGCGCTGAAAGCTAGAGCTAGCCGCTAATTGCTGTATCTCTGCGCTGGTGCTGGCGGTAGTAGGTAGCACCAAAGCAGGGCCAGGTAAGCCTGCCAACATTAGGCGTGGCAGAGTTTCTAGGCTTAGCAAGTCAGAGTCTCTTGCTTCCCCAAACATGGCAAAAAATGGGCGCATTTCACGTGTGGCAGCCTGCTCTGCTGTGCTCATCCATGGACTGAACAAACGTCGGCAGGAGCGTAGTCTGCGCATTCCTACGCGCATTAATGCCAAGTAGGTGGCTTGTTGCTCTTCATCGGCTTCATGGTCATCAATGCCCGCTAACAGCGACGCATTACGGATGATTTGCCCCAGATACAGTAGCGCACTGTCGACATACCCTTGTTGCAGGTTATGGATGGTAGGAAAAGCGTGAGTATGTAGCCTGTAGGCTTGATACAGCGCATCATGCACGGCTTCAGGGCTGGTGGCACCGCAGTTTACTACCTGTGCCAAGATATCGCCGCGTTCTGATTTACTGCGCAAATCAATGATGAGGCCGAATTGCTCCATCCATTGGCCGCCCAGTTGGAAAATACTGGCTACATCACCCTCAATCAGCTCAAACTCAATTTCGTTGACAGGCAGTTCTACATGGCCAGATTGGATAACACCCTTGTCCAAGGCGATCTCTACGATAGAACCAGCACAGTCCAAGCGTACATGTTGACGCTCTATGCGTGTTTCATAGCGTGGAGCCAACTGTGCTGCATGTTGTTGTACTACCGCAGCGGCAGGTAGATTGTCGTAGAGCGTCAGATCCAGTGTGGGCATGGGGCGCACATGGTTGTATTCCAACTTTGACAGCTCATCAGGACCGGCGGCTTTTAGGGTTTGAATCCATTGGTCGCCTTCTAGTCGTAAACGCAGCGCAACACGAGCTTTGGCCAGCGTGCGAGACGGTGTGTCAAAGTAAATAGCATGTAGGGGCTGTATGGAAGGGTTTAATGCTGCAATCTGATCCAGTAGCCCCTTCCGGCTCTGCTCAGGTACATACAGTTTCAGCTCGCGTTCTAGCACAGGATGACAAAAGTGTTGGGTTGATGAGTGATATTGGCACACGCCATCAGCGTATTGTACGAATTTGCCGTGCAAGCGCTAAAATGGAGCTATCTACTATAAAGCAGGAACGTCATGAGTCATACAGTACAGACAGAGCTTTCCGAAGCGGATATGCAACAGGCAATTTCATCCGTGACCGAGATCGTGGCTGAGCTACGGGCTGGTCGGATGGTGATTCTGGTCGATGAAGAAGACCGAGAGAATGAAGGCGACTTGGTAATGGCGGCAGAGTTTGTCACGCCAGAAGCCATTAACTTCATGGTTACCCATGCACGCGGACTGGTGTGCCTGACCCTGACCGAAGAACGTTGCTTACAACTGGATCTGCCCCTGATGGCGTCCCGTAATGGCACGCGCTTTGGTACAAATTTCACGGTATCCATTGAAGCCGCTGAAGGCGTGGCTACCGGTATTTCGGCAGCTGACCGTGCCCGCACTATTAAGGCGGCAGTTGCACACGATGCTAAACCCGCTGATTTGGTACAGCCAGGCCACATTTTCCCCGTCAAAGCAGTGAATGGCGGCGTGTTGGTACGTGCCGGCCATACCGAAGCTGGTTGCGATTTGACACGTATGGCAGGGCTTACTCCTGCTGCCGCTATCTGTGAAATCTTGAAACCTGATGGCAGCATGGCACGGTTGCCAGACCTGATCGTATTTGCGCGTGAGCATGGTTTGAAAATCGGTACGATTGCCGATTTGATTCAATACCGTAGCGAACACGAATCCATGGTTGAGCGTCTGTTCGATAACGAACTGACTACTCCTTGGGGCAAATTCCAAGCGATTGGTTACCGTGATTTGGCATCAGGTGCGCTGCACTTGGCGTTACAACATGGCACTATTTCGCCAGACACCGAAACGCTGGTGCGTGTGCATGAGCCAACAACCGTGTTGGATTTGTTGTGCTCCGAAGGTAAAGAGCACAGTTGGACAGTTGCTGGTGCATTGGATGTAATTAAACAATCCGAGGCCGGTGTTGTGGTATTAATGAATTGCCAAGGCGAGGCTGATACCTTGTTTGAGCAGTTCTCTGCACGCCAAGCCGAGGGTGCCTCTGCTGCTGGCGAACAACGTCAACACCGCTACGATTTGCGTACTTACGGTATTGGTGCACAAATCTTGCGTGATTTGAATGTGGGCAAAGCGCGATTACTGGCCCGTCCACGTAAAATGCCAAGTATGGCAGGCTTTGCCCTGACCATTACGGGTTACTATAGCGAACCAACTCATTCTGCTTGATCGGAGCCGCCACTATGAATCCTTATATTGTAAATCCTGACTTTAACGGCGAAGGCCTGCACGTAGGTATTGTTCGTGCACGTTTCAACGAAGAAATCGGTACAGCGCAGCTGGAAGCTTGCGTGGCAGAACTGGTGGCGTTGGGTGTAGATGCACGTGACATCACAGTGTTGTCTATTCCTGGTGCTTTGGAAGCGGGTTTGATTTTGGCTCAAATGGCTGAAACAGGCGAGTTCGATGCATTGGTTGCATTGGGTGCCGTAATCCGTGGTGAAACCTACCACTTCGAGATTGTCAGTAACGAAAGCGCAGCGGCTATTAGCCGTGTGTCGCTGGAAATGGGCATGCCTATTGCCAACGGTATTCTGACTACCGAAAATGATGAACAAGCGCAGGTGCGCGCTGCTGAGAAAGGCCGTGATTGTGCCCGTACAGCGGTAGAAATGGCCAACTTGATGGCATTGCTAGAACCCGACTTCGATGAAGAAGACGAGTTCGAAGAGGAAGAAGATTTTGACAACGACGACGAATAAAACGCCGGGTAGTAACGGTCGCCAGAACCCCACTCGCAGTGCCCGCAGACGGGCACGCGAGTTTGCGTTGCAGGGGGTTTATGCTTGGTTGATCCGTGGTGTTGATGGTACCCGCGAAGCGGGGGCTATTGATGCACATATACGCGGTGAAGAATACTTTAACGACGCCGATGCACAGTGGTACCACACGCTGTTTTACGGGGTGATTCAAGAGGCACCAGAATTGCGTGAGCAGTTCATGCCACACGTGGATCGTCCTTTGGAAGAGCTGTCTCCCATTGAGCACGGCATCTTGTTGCTGGGCAGCTATGAGTTGGCCCACCACGTAGAAGTGCCTTACCGTGTAGCCATCAACGAGGCTGTTGAGTTGGCAAAAGAATTTGGCGGCACTGACGGCTTCAAGTTCGTGAATGGTGTTCTAGACCGAGTGGCAGCGGCAGTACGTCCTGCTGAAGTCAAGAAATACCAGAATCGCAGCTGAGTTGCCTAAAGAATTTGATCTAATCGCACAGTATTTCACCCGTCCTGCCCCTGAAAAGATGGTAGGGGTTGGTGACGACTGTGCGATTTTTTCATTGCGCTCAGGCCATGACTTGGCCACCAGCACCGACCTGTTGCTGGAAGGGCGGCACTTTTTCTCTGATGTGGATCCCTATTTGCTGGGGCGCAAAGCCTTGGCAGTGAACCTGTCAGACCTTGCGGCGGCGGGTGCTTCCGCGCGTGCGTGCCTGCTTAGTTTGGCATTGCCATCGGTAGATGAAGTATGGCTAGCTGGTTTTAGCCGTGGCTTTCTGGAAATGGCGGATGCGCATCATTGCCCCTTAATTGGTGGCGATACGACCCGATCACTGGATCACATTACGATTGGTGTGACGGTAATGGGCGAAGTGCCTAGAGGCAAAGCGTTATTGCGTAGTGATGCGCAAGAGGGCGATGACATTTGGGTCACTGGGTATCTGGGGGCAGCAGACTTAGCATTACGCTATTTAAGTGGCAGCCTAGAGCTAGACACACAGCGCCTGCATGCTTCTAGAGCAGCTTTGGAAAACCCAGCACCGCCTGTGTCGTTTGCGGCGCACCTACCCGGTATGGCACACGCTGCTATCGATATTTCTGACGGCCTAGCTCAAGATTTAGGCCATATTCTAAAAGCCAGTCAATGTGGCGCTGAACTGATGCTTGCAGACCTTCCTATGCATGATGCTTTGCGTGGTCTATCTACTGATCTGCAGAACGAAGCCATGTTGGCAGGTGGTGATGTGTTTCAGTTATGTTTTACCGCTGCTGCAACACAGCGCGACGCACTACAAGCGTTGGCTGAGCAACATGATATTGTGGTGCATCGTATTGGCCGCATCGTTAATGGTTCTGGCCTACGTGTGCTAGATCAGAACGGACAACCTCTTCTCTTAGCTCATCAAGGTTTTGATCATTTCGCCTGATGACGCCTGTGCTACAGGAAATAAGCATGGTTAAAGATTACTCTCAACAGTCTCGCCCTTCTTTGCGTTGGGTGTTTGAGCGCCCTGAGCGCATTGTGGCCTTCGGTTTTGGTAGTGGGGTGATTTATCCTGGCCCTGGTACCTGGGGAACTGTACTGGGCTGGGCGCTGTGGTTGGTGCTTGGACAGTTTATGCCGCTGTGGTTGGCTCTAACTGCAGGGGGCGTAGGCTTCCTTGTAGGATGTTGGGTCAGTCAAAAAGTGGGTGATGAGTTGGGTGAGCCAGATCACAGTGGTATGAACTGGGATGAAGCTGTTGCGATGTGGTTGGTGCTGTGTTTTACACCGGCCTCGTTATGGGCACAGCTCTGCGCATTTATTCTGTTCCGATTTTTTGATATTGTTAAACCGGAACCTATTCGCTTCTTAGACCGTCGTTTTAAGGGCGGTTTTGGGGTGATGCTGGACGATTTACTTGCTGCGCTTTACGTGGTGATCATCATGGCGCTATTGGTACGTTTCGAGGTGTTCTAAATGCTGAATACATCCATTATTGAGTTGGCTGCTGCATTAGGTGACAAACTGACGCGAGAAAAGCTTTTTCTGGCGACAGCGGAGTCTTGTACAGGTGGTTTGGTAGCAGGGGCTTGCACGGCTATTGCGGGCTCTAGCAACTGGTTTGAGCGTGGCTACATCACCTACAGCAATGAAGCCAAGCAAGAAGAGTTAGGTGTGAATACCGATACGCTAGAGCGTTTTGGTGCAGTAAGTGAAGAAACAGCCATGGAAATGGCAGCAGGGGTGTTGGCAGTAGTGCCTAAGGCAAATTTGGCTGTGTCTACTACAGGCATTGCTGGGCCAGGCGGCGCTACAGCAGGTAAACCAGTAGGTATGGTGTGTTTTGCTGTGGCTAGACGCACCGAGGAAGGCGTTACGGCGCGTGCTTATACACAGCTTTTTGAAGGTGATAGAGCGCACGTACGCGAACAGGCTGTGCAATTTATTTTGCACAGCGCATTCACGTCATTGTAGAACTTAACGACCGCGCGCTTGATTGATCGCGTCGCGGGTTTGGCGAGCCGCTTGTGCTGCGGCTTCGCGCCAATCCTCACCTTGGCTGGCGTACAAAATAGCGCGTGATGAGTTGATCATCATGCCATTGCCTGTGCTGCTAGCGCCTGCAACAACAGTGGCAGGAATATCACCACCTTGAGCACCAATGCCTGGAATCAATAAAGGCATATCACCTACGTGCTGACGTACAGCGGCGATTTCTTCAGGGAAGGTAGCGCCTACCACCAAACCACACTGACCTTTCTTGTTCCATTTGTTTGCCACGAGTTCGGCTACATGTAGGTACAAGGGCTGACCATTTTCCAATTTCAGGAATTGCAGGTCAGAGCCGCCAGCGTTAGAGGTGCGGCACAACACGATCACGCCTTTGTCATCCCATTCCAAGTAAGGTTCTACCGAGTCAAAACCCATGTATGGGTTTACGGTAACAGCGTCGGCTTGGTAACGGCCAAAGGCTTCCAAGGCGTAGTGATTGGCGGTAGAGCCAATGTCACCACGTTTGGCATCTAATACGATGGGCAGCCAAGGGTAATGTTCACGTACGTATTGGCACAGCGCTTCCAACTGTTCTTCAGCAGCACCTGACGCAAAGTAAGCGATTTGGGGTTTGATACCGCAAGCGTATTCGGCTGTAGCGTCTACGATTTGGCGGCAAAACTCGAAAATAGCATTAGGGCAATCACGCAACTCGGCAGGAAAGCGGTTGGGATCGGGGTCCAAGCCCACCATCAAAAGTGAGTTGGTTTGATTCCAGGCGTGTTCTAGTTTGGAGTTGAAGGTGTTCATGTGCGTGCGTGATGGGGGCTAAAGAAAGGCATCAACCTAGTGTTGATGCCTGTTGGGACGGACTACATTATATGACAAAGCCCTGTGCATCGCATGGCAGTGCAGCGGGGCGGCCATTTCAGACTGTGCTTTGTGGTAGGTGGGGTCACACTACTATCATCACACCTAGTACAAGACAAAGCAGAAAAATGTAGATTTTGGCGTGTATGCGGTCGGGGATGCGACCAATCCAAGGTGCGGCTAATCGTATGCCTACCCACGACCCTATCACAAGAATTAAGCAGGCCGCTAAGTCCACATAACCAATGTGCCAAGCACCTAGTGATACAGCATCGCGGGATGCTAGAACCATGTAGGTTAAGGTGCCGGAAATCGCCATAGGCAATGACAGAGGGTTAGCCATGGCGGTGGCGCTGGTCATGCTGGCACCACGTCTACGCATTAACGGTACGGTCATCACACTACCGCCTACGCCTAACAATGCAGCGAAACCACCAATCGTAATACCCAGTGATGCCAATTGCAGCGGTGGCATAGGGCGTATGTTGTTTTGACTTTCATGCAAGAAACCAGGTCTAAATAAGCTATCTAGAATGGTGAGTATCAGATAAATAATGAATGCCCAGCGTAGCCAGGTGGCATTCAAGTTCAATGCGGCTGTTGCACCAATCACAGCGCCAATCGCAATGTAAATCAGGAAAGGGCGTATTAAGTCCCAACGTAATGTGCCAGCGATGAGGTGTCGTCGCGTGGCTAAGGCCGTGCCAAAGATCATCACGCAAGTAGAAGTGGCCACGGCAATATGCATAGCTGCTTGGCCTATTTCGCTTTGTGTTCCATGCAGTGCTAGCAACAAGGTATATAGCAGTGGAACCACAATAAACCCACCACCAAAACCGAATAACACCGTGGTGACACCAGTTAGCACACCAAAGCCTAAGAGTAGCCAGTACATGATCAATCTCTAGAATTAAAACTGTACTATAGGCACGCCAGCTCTGGCCTGCTTTAGCTTATTGGTCAATAATGGGTGAGTTTAGGCCAAACAGAGAAAGTTATGCACAATGTACGACTCATAGAGGTAGATGCTGTTGACCGACCTGTGTTGGCAATAGGTACGGATTACACGCCGGGTACGCTATTGGATACGCACAGTCATAGGCGAGCACAAATGCTCTATGGCATGAGTGGGCTGATGGAAGTGGATACCGCTGCAGGCGCGTGGGTGATTCCGCCGTACAGTGGTGTGTGGATTCCAGCGGGGCAGCCCCATCGTGTGCGTATGCAGGGGGTTAGTACGCGTAGCTTATACATAGAACCGCAGGCAGCGCCTAGAGCGACAGAGCAATGCGAGGCATTAATTATTTCGCCGCTGTTGCACCATTTACTTTTGGCGTCTTTAGATGTGCCAGCACTGTACGACGAAGCAGGACGCGACGGGGCATTGATGCAATTACTCCTGTACGAGGTAGGGCGTGCGCCTACCATGCCACTGTTTGCACCACTGCCCCACGATGTGTTGCTAGCTGAGCAGTGTAAAGCTTTCTTGTTGCAGCCTAGTATCCAATCCACACCTGATGCGTGGGCAGAGTCTTTACATAAAAGCTTACGCACGTTTACGCGTTTTTTTAGGCAACAGACCGGTATGTCATTTGGTGAGTGGCGTCAGCAAGCTTGCTTGATGGCTGCTTTAACAAGATTATCCACAGGGCAGTCGGTGACACAGGTTGCGTTGGACTTGGGGTATGAAAGCCCTGCGGCATTTTCAGCGATGTTTAGAAAACAATTGGGGCGGTCGCCGTCCGCGTTCAGGCAAGCAGATTTGCCTGCCTACACCAACGCTTAGCTAAGAGTATGGAAAAGCATAAACGTGGTTATTTCTCTTCGTCACGCAGCGTGAGTACTTTGACGCCTGTGCGCGTGACAGCAACCGTATGCTCAAATTGGGCTGAAAGTTTGCCGTCGTCGGTGACTACTGTCCAGCCATCGTGCTCAGTATGCACGTAATAGCTACCTTGATTCAGCATAGGTTCAATGGTGAACACCATGCCTTCTTTTAAGGTCTGCCCAGTTTTAGGTTTACCCCAGTGCAGTACATCAGGCTGCTCGTGCATTTCTCTACCAATGCCGTGGCCGCAGTAGTCCCTCACAACAGAGTAACCATGCAGGCGTGCGTGGCGTTCAATGGCATGACCTATATCACCTAATCTTGCACCAGGGCGCACAGCACGAATACCTTTCCACATGGCTTCGTAGGTGATTTGCACTAATTTCTTGGCGGCAGGCGATACCTCGCCCACCATGTAGGTTTTGCTGGAGTCAGCAATAAAGCCATTTTTTTCTAACGTAATATCGAAATTGACGATATCGCCGTTTTGTAGAATATCGGTGTGTGAGGGCATGCCATGACACACTACATTGTTGGGTGAGGCATTGAGGGCATAGGCATAGCCGTATTGACCCTTGCTAGCAGGGCGGGCGTGTAGCTCATGAACAATAAAATGATCAACGATATCGTTGATCTGCATGGTAGACATGCCTATTAGGTTGTAGCTATCTACATGTGCAAAAACAGCAGCCAGCAGTTTTCCTGATTCTGCCATCAGGGAGAGCTCTTCGGGGCTTTTAATCATAAGGATGTGCTACTTGCCGATTGAGGGTCTACGCCTGCAGCTTGCAGCTCACGAGCAACCAGCTCATTAAACGGTACGGTAGGATTCAGTTCACACAGCATACCCATTTTGATCCAGAAAGCCGCTTGTGCATTGATGGACCTGCATGTGACAGCGCTAGCTTTGCGCAGTTGATCGTGCAGTTCATCGTCGATATTTACTATACCCATACATTACCTATATACAAAACG
>SRSN01000129.1 GCA_004791645.1 Alcaligenaceae bacterium 429 | reverse complement strand
CTATACTAAGTTTTTAACTATAAAAAACTAGCCCTGTTACGGAGACATAATGGGGCATATATGTCGTAATGAGTCAGTCAAAACTTACCCCAGCCACGGTGGCGTTTCTTGTTATTCCAACCATGCTCTGGGCGGGCAATGCCATCGTAGGGCGTATCGTGAGCGACATGATTCCGCCGGTGACGCTGAATTTTGTGCGTTGGATTATTGCGCTGATTATTTTGTTGCCGTTTGGTTATTCGGTTTTGCGACCTAGCAGCCAATTATGGAAAGAGTGGAAACGTTATTCCATTTTAGGACTGCTGAGTATTGGTCTTTACAACACTTTGCAGTACATGGCATTGCAAAGTTCCACCCCTATCAACGTGACCCTAGTAGGGGCCAGCATGCCTATCTGGATGCTGCTGATTGGGCGCGTATTTTTTGGCGCGCTGATGAACCGTTGGCAATTGCTGGGCGGCATCGTGTCGTTATGCGGTGTAGTGATTATTCTGACGCGTGGCGATCTGACACAGATCATGTCTATGCGTTTAGTGATAGGGGATTTCTACATGATCCTATCCACCATCGCATGGGCGTTTTACAGTTGGCTGTTGTTGGCTAAAAAACACCCTGACGATGTGCGCCGTAACTGGGCCACTTTGCTGATGTCGCAAGTGGCGTTTGGTACAGTGTGGTCTGGCTTGTTTGCGTGGGGCGAGTGGGTTGCTTTTGACGTGCAGATTCACTGGGGAACTGAGCTGTATTGGGCGATGGCGTATGTGGCGATAGGCCCTGCCATTGTGGCTTTGTACTGTTGGGGGGAAGGGGTGCAGCGCGCTGGCGCCGCAACCGCCGGATTCTTTACCAACTTTATTCCCCTGTTTGCAGCGTTGCTGTCCACGGTGTTCTTGAATGAGCTGCCTAAAACCTTCCACGCTATTGCGTTTGCTTTGATTGTGGGCGGGATTATGTTGGCATCCCGCAAACGGAACGTCGCTTAAGCATTAACGCTGGCGGCGTACTCCACAATCAATTGCAATGAGGTTTGGCCATTCCACGTATTGGGGGCCAAACTGTACACCACCTCAATCACACCATCTAGCAATTGATCGTGATTAAACCAGATGGCATCTAAGACTTGGGTGCCACGCTCCAATTGCAGCTTCAAGTGACGATCTTTCAGTAAACGCTGCTGACGAATAATAAAGCGGTCGCGGAAGAGTGGGGCAGGAAAGCCTGCGCCCCACACTTGCGATTGCAATAAATAAGCCGTTTCCACGCTGTAATGATCCAACGATAAGCTGCCATCAGTTTCAATGATGGGCTCAAAGTATTCGCGCCCGCTTAAGGTACGCACGGCATCATCAAAGAGCAGCATGAAGTCTGCGTAGTTTTCTTCTTTGATGCTTAGACCGGCTGCCATGGCGTGGCCGCCGAATTGGGCAATAATGCCGGGTTGGCGCTTAGAGACTAAGTCCAACACATCACGCAGGTGTACATCGGGTACGGAACGACCAGAGCCTTTCAGCATGATGCCGTCGTCGCTGCGAGCAAAAGCGAGCACAGGGCGCCAGAATTGCTCTTTGAGTCTAGAGGCTACCAAGCCCACTACGCCCTGATGCCAGTCAGGGTGATACACGCACAGACTGGCCCGCTGTTCAGGGTTGTGGCTCACATGCTGTTCAACAGCGACTAACGCTTCTTGGCGCATGTGTTGTTCGATCTGGCGGCGATCTTGGTTCATGTCCTCCAGCTCTTGTGCCAATGACATGGCTTCGGCTGGGTCATCGCTAAGTAGGCAGCGTATCCCTAATGCCATATCAGCTAAGCGGCCGGCGGCATTAATGCGGGGGCCTAGTGCAAAGCCCAAATCAAAGGTGCTGGCTAAGCCTGGATGGCGCGCGGCAACGCGAAATAGCGCTTCAATGCCAGGCTGCATGATGCCAGAGCGTATTTGCTGCAAGCCTTGATTCACCAGCAAACGGTTATTGCTGTCTAAGCGCACCACGTCGGCGACGGTACCCAAAGCGACTAGATCGCTTAGGCGGTTCAAGCGAGGCTGAGTTTTGGCATCAAACACGCCGCGTTGGCGTAATTCGGCGCGCAAACCCAACATCAGATAAAACACCACGCCCACACCGGCCAAATTTTTAGAGGCGAAATTGCAGTCGGGGTGGTTGGGGTTCACGATGGCGGATGCATCAGGCAGTTCGTCGCCGGGTAAGTGGTGGTCGGTAATGATGACTTCCATACCTGCCGCTTTGGCTGCTTCCACACCGCTTACGCTAGCAATACCGTTATCTACGGTGATGAGCACATCAGGTTTGCCGTCTTCGTGTACTAAGGCTAGATCCACAATGGCGGGCGATAAGCCGTAGCCAGTTTCAAAACGGTTGGGTACTAAGAAGCTAACTGTGGCACCCATCATGCGTAATGCGCGTACGGCTACGGCGCATGCCGTGGCGCCGTCACAGTCGTAGTCTGCGACGACCAGCAGTCGTTTGTTGGCGGCAATAGCATCAGCCAAAAAGCGCGCCGCATGTTGCAGGTCGCGTAACAGGGCTGGTGAAAGCATTTGCGCCCAATCGGTAGCGAGCTCTTCTGTGCTGGATACCCCTCTGGCTGCCATCAGTTTTGCCAGCAGCGGGTGTGTGCCTGCACTGGTAAGTGTATTGACGTAGTCAGGGTTGACCGTACGATCTTGTATTACTGGGATGACCATTGTTTCTTCCAATCGTTTTGCTTGGAGGCAAAGAGTTTACGCAGAAAACCAGCAGGTCGCGGGTTCACACTCAACAAGCGGCTTTGACCGCACAACACAATAGAAGGTGGCTGCTGTTGCAGAGGGGCGAAGCAATTCTTTTCTAAGAGCCGCCAAGCCTCTAGCCAACGCGACCAGTCTTGTTGCTGTAAAGCGTCTTCCAGGTCTGTAAAGAGCTGATAGGGGGCGGCATGCGCATTAGTGAATTGCGCTGCAGAACCGCCACCTTGTAGCCACAAGCTATTGATAGGTAGTTTGCCTTCAGCGGAACGTTGTTGGTTAACGGGGTGGTTGAACCAGAACATTTGCAGTTCATTCACGAGCCTGCGCCATGGGCGCGTTTCGGCATCTTGTTCCCACCAGTGGTTAACCGCGCTTTGGCTGACTAAGGCAGCACTTACCGTACGTGCGTGAAAATCTTCAGGTGGCTGAATGCGCCAATAGTGGGTATTCATGTATTCAGCAGCAAAGCCAGTGCCTTCAAACCATGCCACGCTACTGCTGAACAATGCTTCGCTTTCTTCTGGTGTGATAGCAAGATCAGAGGCGGGTATCAGTGCTGCGCCATCGCGTGACGGAGAGATATGCACCAGCTCACCTAACCAAACGGACTCTTCAGGGGCTAAAGTTAGGTTTTGTTGCGATTGCATCCACAAAACCCCTAGACCTGCGCTACTATGCTGAGCGGGTTTGGGTTGGAATCCTGCCTGTTGCAGTTGCCAGTACTCCAGTGCTGTGCAGCGTTCTTGGTTGCTATCCAGAACCTGTAATGTGCTTTGGCTTTGATTAAGCCAATGAACCAGAGTGGGGGCGGCTTTTTCCAACTCCGGCAAAAGTTTTGAAGCATAAGGTGGTTCGGGCAGGGCGCCTGAGAGTACTATTTGCATAGAAGTTTTCTGTCTAATACACGTGCGGTGGCAAAGTTTATGTCGTTTGAATGGTGGGTTGGAGCGCGTTATGCGGGGTTAACCCGATCTAAGCGTAAAGCAGGACAGCGAGGGGACAGGTTTGTCTCGTTCATCGCTGGAAGTTCCATGGCGGGTATCGCTCTAGGGGTTGCGGCTCTTATTGTAGTGCTTTCAGTCATGAATGGCTTTCAAACGCAGGTGCGCGACCGAATGTTGTCGGTTTTGCCGCATATAGAGTTGTTTTATCCTGGGCAGCCGCATCAGCGTGTACTGGAAATGTGGCCCGATATTGCCAAAGACGCTAAACAGAATTCAGCCGTGCAAGGTGCTGCGCCATTCGTGGGCGCACAAGGCATGTTGGTGCGCAATAACGTGTTGAGTGGTGCGCAGATTCGCGGTATTGATCCTAGCGTGGAAACACAGGTTTCTGAGCTAGCAGATCAACTGTATGCCGGTAGTTTGGATGCCTTAAAAGATGGCAGCTTTGGCATTGTATTAGGGCAAAAGTTGGCGAAGACGCTGGGCGTAGGTCAGGGCGATACCTTAATGGTGATGGCGCCTCAAGGCAGTATTTCTCCAGCTGGTTTTTCACCGCGTATGCGCCAGTTCACGGTAGTGGGGCTGTTTTCATCAGGCCACTATGAATACGAT
The DNA here is from genome assembly GCA_004791645.1 of Alcaligenaceae bacterium 429. Lineage (GTDB taxonomy): Bacteria > Pseudomonadota > Gammaproteobacteria > Burkholderiales > Burkholderiaceae_B > Paenalcaligenes. The sequence goes on along the minus strand of SRSN01000129.1, from coordinate 5,743 downwards.
GCGTCGCTGGCGTTTGTGAATGTGCAAGATGCCGCGCGTATTTTCCGTGACAGTGGTGTGAGTGGTGTACGTTTGCGTATTAAAGATATGCAGAAAGCTCCAGAGGTAGCGGTAGAACTGCAAGGGCAACTGCCTAGCGGCGTGATTGCTAGCGACTGGACACGTAACAACAGCACCTGGTTTGCCGCTGTGCAAACAGAAAAGCGCATGATGTTCTTGATTCTGACGCTGATTGTTGCTGTGGCCGCCTTTAACTTGTTGTCTTCATTGGTGATGGCTGTCAAAGACAAACGCAGTGATATTGCTATTCTGCGTACGTTAGGGGCAACGCCCGGTGAGATCGCTCGTATCTTCTTGGTGCAAGGCAGCTTAATTGGTTTCTTGGGAACGGGTCTTGGTGTGCTGTTAGGTGTATTGATCGCCTATAACGTCGATGTCATTGTTCCCTTTATTGAAAACCTGATTGGCTTGCAATTCTTGCCTGAGCAGATCTATTTCATCAGTTCCTTACCTTCTAATCCGCAAGTGGCTGATATTGTCATTATTGCGGTGACTTCGTTGATTTTGTCGTTCTTGGCAACGCTGTACCCCAGCTGGCGTGCCTCGCGTTTGCAACCCGCACAGGTATTGCGTCATGACTGATTCTGTAATGTCTTCTACTCCCGTGATTGAGGCCCGTGACTTAGGCGTGCGCTATAGCGAAGCGGGTCGCGATATCAGCATTTTGCATGACGTGTCGTTGCAAGTGCGGGCGGGTGAAATGGTCGCTATTGTGGGGGCGTCTGGCTCGGGTAAAAGTACGCTATTGCACATACTAGGTTTGCTGGATAAACCCACGAAAGGGCAAGTATGGGTGCAAGGCCAAGCTACCGAGAATATGAACGAAAAGCAGCGTAGTCGCTTGCGTAATCAGGCGTTGGGGTTTGTGTACCAGTTTCACCATCTGCTGCCTGAGTTTCATGCGTTGGATAACGCAGCTATGCCATTGATTGTGCGCGGTTTAAAACGTGATGAAGCACGCGCACAAGCGCAGGCGTTGCTAGAGCGAGTGGGTTTGGGTGAACGCTTGGATCACTTCCCTGGGCAATTGTCTGGCGGTGAGCGTCAGCGTGTGGCCTTGGCTCGTGCGTTGGTGTCTAACCCCGCATGTGTGTTGGCTGACGAACCTACGGGTAACTTAGATCGCCACACCGCTGATGAAATGTTTGGTTTGTTGCAGGAAGTGAATCGTGAGTTGGGCACGGCTTTTGTGATCGTGACACACGACGTAGCTCTGGCGTCGCTTGCGCATAGGCAGTTGCACATGGTGGATGGCAATCTACAATAAGCTGAACCGCATAAACATGCGTACAGGGTGTAATCAATACTCTGTACGCAGGGCACTGCGTAGGTTGTATCACGGGGAAAGCCATGCTGATAGATAGTCATTGCCATTTGGATGCACCAGAGTTTGATGCGGACCGCGATCAGGTATGGCGGCGAGCACAGGCAGCAGGGGTGCAAAAAGTGGTCGTGCCTGCGGTAGAGGCAAGTAACTTCCAGACTGTGCGCGATTTGGCTCAGCAACACGACGGCGTGTACTACGCCCTAGGCATACATCCCTTATATGTACCGCGTGCCCAAGACGGTGATCTAGATCTATTAGAAACAACGGTGCAGCAGGCGTTGAGCGACTCACGTTTTGTAGGCATCGGTGAAATAGGGCTAGATTTTTTCGTGCCCGAACTGTGTACACCAGCGATGCGTGAGCGCCAGTTGGCTTTCTATGAGCAACAACTAAAGCTAGCAGCACGTTATAACTTGCCGGTGATCTTGCATGTGCGTCGCTCTGTGGATGTCATCACCAAATACCTGCGTCAGCACCCTACGCTACGTGGTATAGCGCATGCCTTTAATGGCAGCCAGCAACAGGCTGAGATTTTGCTGGATTTGGGCTTTAAATTAGGTTTTGGCGGCGCCATGACCTTTGAACGCGCTAAGCAAATACGCCGTTTGGCTAGCGATTTGCCGCTCACAGCCATTGTGTTGGAAACCGATGCACCCGATATTCCACCAGCATGGTTGGGTAAAGCGGGGGAAGAGGATGACTCCCCATTGGCGCGGCGTAATGAACCAGCTCATTTAGCGCGTATGGCCCAAGTGCTGGCAGAGTTACGTGGTGTTCCGCTAGAGACGGTTATCCAGCAGACAGGAAACAATGCGCTAGAAGTCTTGCCGCGATTAGCCCTGTAAAGCGCCGCGCTGTTCCCAGTACCTACGTACATAATCGCACAGACATAACGGTGTGTGCGGGAGTCTGGTTGCTGCTGCTCGGCAGTAGCCTAAAGCTTTTGCATAGCGTCTATGCGATTGCTACAACGACAATTTTCCGGACGTATTACCGCGTCAGCCATAGTGGCTGCTGCCGTATGGGTACACACATTTTCTGAGTTGCCGGCAGACTGGCTGTGGTACAGCCTATGGTTGTTGGTTGTGTTGGGATGTGTAGTGTGTTGGCGCATCCCAGCATCCGCCTATGTGATGGTGCCGTTGATGGCAGCCGCTATAACCTTGTGGTGGGTAAGCGCGGCTGCTGACCAGCGCTTGGCGGAAACCTTACCTACGACAGATGAAAATAGAGTCTCACGTGTGGAGTTTGAGGTCATAGGTTTACCGCAGCAAACGCCAAGCAGCCTGCATTTCACCGCACGAGTTCGTCAGAGCAAACCAGAAGGTTTGCCTAGTACCATACAGGTGAATTGGTCGGCCGCGACGTGGTTGGGGCCTTATAGCAAGCCCGTGAAGGTGGATTTTCCTACGGTGTCACCCGGGCAGGTTTGGCAAAGCAATATGCTAGTCAAAACACCGCATGGTTATCAGAACGAACAGGGTTTTGACTACGAACAATACAGTTTTAGTCATGGGGTTCGGGCCTTAGGTAGCGTGCGCGGTGAACCTAAGCTGTTATTCACACTTCCGTGGTGGCAGCGATCGTGGTCAGTGATGGCGCAAAGCCTGCGTTATGAATTACGTAAGGCTATGTTGCCCTATGTACAGTCCTATCGTTATGGTGGCGTGCTGTTGGCGTTGAGCGTGGGCGATCAGAACAGCATACAAAGCCAAGACTGGTTGGTGTTTAACCGGGCGGGGCTCACGCACTTAGTGTCTATTAGCGGTTCGCATGTCACGCTGATGGCGGTGCTGGTGGCTACTGTTATCTCGTGGTGTTGGCGACGCTTGCGTTGTAAACGGGTGGCCTTGGCAGAATATTGGCCTGCTCAAAAAATAGCGGCGTGTGTAGCGTTGTTGGTGGCCGCTTTGTATTGCACGGTGGCTGGCTGGGGTGTGCCTGCCCAACGTACTTTTTTAATGTTAGCGGTGGTGGTAGGTACCCGTTTAGCCAGTGTGTCGTGGCAACCGTCACAAACTTTAGCGTTAGCCGCCGTCTTGGTGGTGTGCTTAGACCCATGGGCGGTAGTGGCCAGTGGGTTTTGGCTATCGTTTGGGGCCGTGATCGTACTGCTGTTGTGCTATCACTGGCAGGGGCATGCTATGCAACCCAAACAAGGATGGGCGGCCATTGGTAGTTATGTGCTGCAGGTGTCGGCTTGGCAAGTAGTGATTAGTTTGGCGCTATTTCCTGCATTGGGCTTGCAGTTTCATGAGATTTCACTCATCTCACCCTTTAGTAATGCCTACGCCATTCCGCTTATAGGGATGGTGATTACACCCTTATCCTTGTTGTTGATGTTGGTTGCACCCATAGAAGGTCTTTCTACGGTGGCACAAGGCGTGGCGTGGTTAGCTCATGCGTTGTTGGATCTGATGATGCGGCCCACAGAATGGCTGTGTGAACTTCCGGCTGCCAGTATGGCCGTAGCGTGGGCTCCATGGTGGACGTATGGTATAGCGGCGTTAGGAATGGGGTATGCCTTCTTGCCTAAGGGGTTGCCTGGCAGACATTGGGGCTGGATAGGATTACTGCCGTGTTTGTTGTGGGGGCGCACACCTATAGCTGAAGGTGAGTGGCGCGCGGATGTCTTGGATATAGGGCAAGGTGGTGCAGTGTTGGTGCAAACGCGCCATCATGCCTTGCTCTTTGATACGGGGCTGCGTTTAAGTCATCAGAATGATGTGGGCGATAGAGTGATTGTGCCGTTCTTGCGGGCTAAAGGCATAGCATCGCTAGATTGGCTGATCTTGTCGCATGACGATTTGGACCATACCGGTGGTGCCTTTAGTGTGTTGCAGGCAGTGCCGGTGCATAAGCTGTACGCAAGCTTCAATATACGAGCGTATTTTGGGCGTGAGGCAGCGCTGCTAGGGATAACATCCCCCTTATCGCCTACAACGGCGCAACATCTCTGCCAACAAGGTGTGTCATGGCAGGTGGATGGTGTGCAGTTTAGCGTTGTGTGGCCAGATGCGTCGGCATTAAGGAATAAAGATAGCAATGCACGTAGTTGTGTGTTGAGTATACGTAGTGCGCAAGGGAAAAGCCTGCTACTAACGGGGGATATAGGTGTGGCTCAAGAAGCTGCACTGTTAAGACAAGGCCTAGAGCCACACGATGTAATAGTCGTGGGGCATCATGGTTCCCGTACCTCATCCTCAGTAAACTGGGTGCAGTCCATGCAGGCGACTTGGGCAATCGCACAAGTAGGGTGGGGAAATAGGTTTGGGCATCCGCATACCGAAGTAGTACGGCGTTGGCAGCGATTTAAATCGGTGTTTATTCGTACCGACTATGCAGGGGCAGTACGCATCGTAACGGAAGGTTCAGGTATACAGGTGCAGTGTCAACGCCAAGTGCGTGCACGTTATTGGCAGCATCCAAGTTCTGCACTACAAACATCCTGCGATCAGACGCTTAGAGAGAGCCAATGATGCGTGTAGAATGGACATTACTCTTTTCCTACTTTGGCGCAGCCTGCCCATGAACAGCCATTCTGCTATGTGCTCTGAACCTCGTTTGGATTATGTGATGTGCGCATCACCTGCCGGTACGCATCGTATGGCGTATTGGGAATGGGGCGACCCTGATAATCACAATATTCTGTTGTGTGTGCACGGTTTAACCCGTAGCGGCAGAGACTTCGATGCCTTAGCGCAAGCCTTATCTAGCCATTATCGCGTGGTCTGCCCTGATGTGGTGGGGCGTGGTGCATCTGATTGGCTGCTAGACCCTACGTATTACGCTATTCCCCAGTACGTGGCCGATATGTTGACCTTAATTGCTCGCCTGAAACCCACTACGTTGGACTGGGTGGGGACTTCTATGGGCGGGCTAATAGGTATGGGGTTGGCAGGTAGCGTGGCAGTGTCCGCCCAACTGCGGTTGTCGCACCCGTTGAGTCTGCCAGTATTGCAGCAAATCCCACTAGGTAAATTGGTGCTGAATGATGTGGGGCCAGCCCTAAGCTGGGAGGGCTTACAGCGCATTGGCGATTACGTCGGTATTCCAGTGCAGTTTGCGAGCTTCGCGGAAGCTGTAGCCTACGTGCGCCAAACCTTGGCTGGTTTCGGGCCACATACGGATGCTGAGTGGGAAGACATGACGCGTATTGCCTTTGTGCGTACAGCAGAGGGGCCGTGGATTAAGCATTATGATTTACGTATCGCACTGCCTTTCACTACGCAAACTGAAGCCGCCATGCAGGTAGCAGAGCAGACGCTATGGCAGTCGTACCAAAGTTGGCCACATCAGGTATTGATCATGCGTGGGCAACAATCTGACTTATTAGGTGCCAGCACAGTACAAGAG
>SRSN01000128.1 GCA_004791645.1 Alcaligenaceae bacterium 429 | reverse complement strand
TTATTCATGTCTCTCTCCAGCCTTAGGGAAAGTTAGTGGAAACTCAAAACGTTCTTACCCATTAAATGGGCGGCCGAAACATGTTGTGCATACTCGCGCAGACGCTCTGTCCCCACTTGGTGCACGGGTGTGGAGGTCACCCTGTCTCGGAACATCACCACCTCTACACCCTCCAATAACGCACTCAAGGCATACGCCAATGGCAATCCGTTTTCTAAGATTTCCAATACATGGCTATTGCCCACCATAAAATTCAGCCCTAGCTCTTGGGCGCATGCGATCAACTCATGACCGTCGTACACGCGACTAATAGACGCCAACACGGTATCTACATCTGGGTTTTCAGCAATGGCCTGACGCAAATGCTCGGGGCTAAAACCTGTGTGCGGGAAAATATGCAAAATGCGGTTTACAGGGCTATCTGGACGCCCTACCCGTATAGCACCGCGTGTCAGCAAACTCGTTTCTTGGATGTTGTCGTTGTTCTTGATACGGCGTTCGCTCAGCAATAGCTGCTCTTCCATATCCAAGCCCATGAAACTATCCAGGCGTGCCAGCATATCGCCCATGGTGTGTATACCTTCTAACGGTTCACCCACAAACATCACATTGCCGTGTACACCGCCGTAGCTGATATTGCTTTTCTGTACTTTGTGACCGTGTAAATAAGCAATGCCGGGATGCAAACCATGAAATGCCTCATGGCATTCCAACGCCGCAATACCGTACAAATTCAGGTAATCGCGCAATGTCACACCACCACAACTGGCTGCGTCCGCAATAGGGTGATGCGCCACAATCGCATCTACACCAGTAGCCCCTGCCAACTCAATGCTGAGTTCGGTCATAGTCATACATACGGCTACTTTGCGTATTGTCTTCTGCGGGTCACCATGAATAAGACCTGGTATTTCCAACACCTCCTTGCCGTAAATACCCGAGGACTTCCAAATCACAAAGGGATGATTGCCGTGTTTGACTTCGTCCATACAGGACACCATGCGTCCGCCTGTGATTACGTTCAATGCATCTAGCAAATCGCTTACACGTGTCATAGTGTTTGTCTCCAAAATAAAAAGCCGGCCTCATACCCTGGTTAAAACCAGAGCGTGAGGCCGGCGGTATAGTTGTACTTATTGTTGGCGACTTCCACAGCGGCTACCATCACGCATTACGCGGGCAACAACGCCATCAAAGCACAACAAGACTTCGTACCAGTCGGTTTATGTCTAAAGGCTAAATTCAGCTGACCAACTTTAGTAGTCTGACTGCGTTTGACCTTCTTTTTTCAGCAAAATCACGGTAGAAGACAATTGGGCTACAGCATCATAATCTTTGAATATAGCCACTATTTCTAACCCATACTGCTGCACTAAAACCTGTTTCATCTCCTTTTTGAATGCCTTAATCAGGTAGAGGTCTGCTAAATCAGCAATGTGTGCATTTTCGCGGCTTAAGGTATCTAACACTGACTGGCGTTTATGAATAGCCAGCATGTTGATACGATCATCCTGCACATCTATTTTTAGCGTCACCACCCCTGAGGCAAAAATACTGCTATTGATGCGGTTGTAGTCCCGGGTCAATGCCTGCTTGAACTCGCCTAGTGAAGAAAAGCCTGCTATCCCCATTTCCTACTCCATTACCGCTACAGCGTATTTGTACCAATCCCGTTTTATACACGGAAAAACGTAGCACAGCACTTAGTGCTTTCACGCTCTGTCACCATGTAACGGTGACGTCTCCTCGCACAAAAGTTTGGCAGGCCATGCGATAGCCTTGCTGCAAATCCTCAGTGCTTAGATGCTTGTGTTCCTTAGCTTTCACCTCATCAGTGTTATCCATGCCTTCGGTAATGCGACACTTGCAGGTACCACAGATTCCCCCACCACATTTAAAGGGAATTCCACCCCGTTCACGTATGGATACTCGCAATAAATTGCTGTTTTCGGCAGCGGACACCACTAAATCGTTATTGGAAGCAAACGTAATCTGAACCATAGTTGTTTCTACCTCTTATGCCGTCAGCGCACACTCGCGCAGCTCGGCTTCAATCGTGCCAAACTGGGTCAAGCCATGCAGCTCGTCGTACGCCTCTTCTCGCGTGTGAAATTTTTCCATTTGGCGCGTAGGAATATCATTAATCGTGCCACCTTCGGTTTCTTCTACGATGCGCACTCTAGAGGCATCCTGAATACGAGCAATGGTGAAAATGGCTTTTAAACGCCCATGAAAATGGTATTCATAAGCAGCTACTGGCTCTACCCCAGTACCTGCCTCGGTGCGATACTCGCCCGGTTTGCTGGTCAGTACCACGTACATTATTCGCTCTCCACGGTAACCGGCTGCTCTAAGGTAATGTCCTCAGTGATCCAAAGTTGGCAGGTCAAACGCCACCCTTGCTCTAGCCTGTCGCCTAATTGTTTTTTCTCTTTCCAATTCGCAGCGGGCAGATGCTCTGCACCTTCTAGTACCTTGCACGCACACTTCGCGCACTTACCCATCCCGCAGCCATAATTCAGGTGCGGAAAGGGAAATTGTTTGATGCCAGCACGTACCACCAAATTGGTGTTGGCTAGCACTTCTCCCACATGAACCTGATCATCTTTATGAAATGTGATGGTTGGCATAAGGCCTCCTGCTTACTACCAAATCTGCTGCCGGATTATCAGCCCGATCGCAACGAAATCCAAAAACGGTATACCAGATAATTTTTCACCCTATAAATTGGATGAAATTTCTACTTTTTATTTACTAAACACCCAAATTTGAGTAGAAACCCTAATTGCGGTATACTTAATTCAGTACAACAACGTGTAGACCATCATGAAAAATTCCGTCGAACTGCGCTATCTAGAGCGTCCCATCGGCGAGCAGTTGCATCCGCATTTCGCCAAACGCCAACAGTTGCGCCAACGTATTCCTCTGATTAATCTGCCTCGTTTATCTGATCTGTTTCGCTCCAAACCCAAACAGCCTTAAGCAGGTAATGCTTGGCTATCCGCTTGGAAGTTAAACGCATCGGCATACACAAACTGGCTGTCTGCCCCCTGCAGTCCAAACAAGGCTTTAGCCTCATCAATCATGGCGGGTGAGCCGCACAAGTACACGGCGTGCTCGGACAAATCAGGGAAGTCTTCACATACCTGATGCTGCACATATCCACGTGCACCCGTCCAGTTGCCATCAGCGTTGGACAGCACTGGCACAAACTGGAACTCAAATAACCGATCTGCCCACGCAGCGATTTCTTCGGCCAAGTACAAATCTTCGACGTTACGCATACCCCAGTACAGGCTGATGGGCGGGCAATCATCGTTGTCCAACAAAGACTCCAAAATCGCTTTGATAGGTGCAATACCGGTACCAGTAGCCACCATCACCATGGGTCGCCAATCTTTTTCACGCCAGTAGAACTGCCCCAGAGGCAGCATTAACCGTAAGGTGTCGCCTGCCTGTAATGTGGGTAAACGCTGTTGGGTGAAACGACCGCCTGCTATCTCGCGTATGTGCAGCTCTACCACGCCGTTAGCCGCGTTTGCACTGGCCATAGAAAAACTACGAGTACGGCCATCCTCACACAACACGTTCAAATATTGACCGGGCCGGTAGTCCATCGCCACACCTTCAGGCAATTGCAAACGCACACGCCAAATACCACTGCACGCACGCTCAACCGACAGTACGGTAGCGTCTACTTCTTGTGCATCAGCCAGGTCATCTTGGTGATTCGCTAAGCTAATTTCTATATCGCCAACCAACCGTGCCTGACACGCTGCAGCCATGCCAGCAGCATGTTCTTCGTCGGCCACACTCATAGGCAAGCAATCATCTTCATACTGCACTTGCCCTTGAGTGACATGGATACGGCACGTGCCACAGCCACCAAACTCGCAATCACTGTGTATGCGTATGCCTTGCCGCTTTGCGGCTTGCAATACGGTTTCTTCGGGTTCTACCCAGAAGTGTTCGCCGGTTTCCCGTACGTTGACACGATGCGCCATATCCTTGCCCCCTTCTTACTTCTTGATGTCAGCCTGTACCAGCACATCCAGCCCTTCAGCTTTCAGTGCATCGGACAAGGCTTGCAACGCGGCTACACCAGCAGCGGTATCTTGCTCACCATTACCGCCGCTCAGCCCAATACCGCCAACCACTTCGCCATTAATCACTACTGGGAAACCACCCACGAATGCGGCGAAACGGCCTTCAAAACTCAGCTGAATACCAAAAGCTTCATTGCCTGGTAAGGCGGGGCCATTAGGAGCTGTGGTGAACAAGTGTGTAGAACGTTTGTGGCCAGCTGCAGTAAACGCTTTGTTCCACGCAATTTGTGGGCCAGTAATACGTGCACCATCCATACGCTCTAAGGCAATGGGATAACCGCCCTCATCCACCACGCAAATGGTTTCCAACACGCCAATTTCTTTGGACTTGGCGATAGCCGCTTCCACCATCAAACGGGCTTCACGCTGTTCAAGACGCAGAATTTTTTTCATATCACTTTTCAACCTTTGGTTTACAAAACATCAAATACCGCGGTACACGGTTTTGATTTGGGTATAAAACTCCAAGCCACCTCGGCCCGACTCGCGGAATGTAGAGGTACTGGATTGCTTCAAACCACCAAATGGCGCATTCATTAAATTGCCAGTGGTAGTGCGATTGATCTTGACCGTGCCAGCTTCTATGTCTGTAGTGAAACGGTGTGCGTATTCCGCACTGCGCGTCACAATGGCGGCCGACAAGCCGTATTCGGTATCGTTTGCCATGGCTAAGGCTTGCTCGTAGTTCTCGAACTCCAGCACGGCAATCACTGGGCCAAAAATTTCTTCGCGAGCGATACGCATGTTTTGGGTAACGTCAGTAAAGATGGCTGGTGTCATGTAGAAACCGTGAGCAAAATCACCCTCAGTCAAACGTTCACCCCCACACAAATGGGTAGCTTCTTGTTTGCCTATTTGTACGTATTCCAAAATGCTTTCTAACTGGCCACGCGTAGCAATAGGGCCCAAGTCTGGGTTGGCTGTCAGTCCATTGCCTACCGTCAGCGCCTGTACTTTTTCTAGCAATTTACGTGTGAATTCTGCTTTGACGTCTCGCTGCACTAACACACGACTGGTGCCGGTACATGCTTGACCGCTTAATGAAAAACCACCTTGGATCACCAGCTTCACAGCCAAGTCCAGATCAGCATCTTCCATCACAATGAGCGGGTTTTTTCCGCCCAATTCCATTTGCGTACGCGTGCTCATGCGCGCTTGTCGGCAAATGTCTTCGCCCGCTTTGGTAGAACCCGTAAATGAGATCGCACGCACTTCAGGCGACTTCACCAGTACAGGGCCTACTTCGCCTGCACGGCCATGCACCAAGTTCAACACCCCTGCTGGAATACCGGCTTGAGCAAAGGCCTCGCACAAGTAATAGCCTGTTAAGGGCGTATCGGATGAGGGCTTGAATACCACGGTATTACCGGTAATCAGTGCAGGAGCAATCTTGCGAGCAGGAATAGAAATGGGGAAATTCCACGGCGCAATCACCGACACCACACCCAGCGGTTCGCGCTGTGTATAAACCAGTTGCTGCGCATCGTCCTGTGGAAAAGTTTCGCCCGTGTAGGTTTGGCCTTCCACTGCGTAAAAACGCAACGTTTGTGCTGAACGGGTCACTTCCATTTTGCTTTGCGCAAGCGTTTTGCCTTCTTCGCGCGTCAGCCCTGCGGCAATGCGTTCTACATTGGCATCCAAGTAAGCCGCCGCCTTGTCCAAAATACGGGCACGCGTCGAGATAGGTGTAGCGCGCCATGCTGCGAAAGCAGCTTGGGCAGCGGCCACCGCTTGCTGCGCATCTTCAGCGGTTGAAACTGGAAAGTGCCCAACCACGTCGCGCTGATCAGCCGGGTTTAGATTGGGCTGTGTACGCCCGCTGCTGCTGGGTTGCCACTGTCCGTTGATATAGTTCTCGAACACAACATCGTTAAGATTTTCCACCGCTCTACTTCCTTTGTTGCTGTACTGGCGGGCAGCCCATCTGCCCGCCGGTGTGTGTCACTACTTACGCTGCTTCCAGTTCCAATTCCTGCAAACTGATTTCGTCTTTTACGTAGTCGTTGTACAGAGCAGTGGTGTACAGCAAGCGCATTTCTGCACCGATTTCACAAATACGCAGACAGCGCTGTTGCAGCTCAACTGTATTGGCGTGTTCCAGCACGATTTGGTAGCCACGCTCACCGTGAATTTCGTCAGACACAATGTGCAGATCGAAGAATTCCACTTCTTCATCGGTGAAGCCGTATTTCTCGCGCAAAGTAGGGGTTTGTTTGCGGTAGATGGATGGCACTTGTGATTCCAAACCCACCACCAAACCGGCTACGGCCACGACAGGATCTTCACGCATTGCGATGGCGTAGCACCACGCTTGCAACGCACGTGTAGTGGCGTTCATGTTGTCTGGGTTTTCGATACGAGCGCGGGATGTGCCACATGCCTCACCGAAACGAATCAGCAAATCAGTGTGGCGATCGCCACCGATTTCTTCTTCGTACATGTTGGCCAGCAAGAAGTCTTTGGCTTCTACAAACTCTGCGGGTGTACGTGCGTACAAGTAGCCCAAGTAATCGGCAAATGGGCCTACATAGTGGTAGTGGTTCTCTGCCCAACGTGCCAAGTGCTCGCGGCTAAGTTTGCCGCTGGCCCATGCAATGCTGAATGGAGATTTGTTGGCGCTTTTGCCTTTGATGGCAGTTTCCAATGCGGCGCGAAATTCGTCGCGGTTCAATAGTTTTTCCATGACTGTTTCCCTTTTTAAAAACATCGCCCTACGGCAGCTGACTAAAACATGAAGCTTAAACTGTTTAGGCATATTGTATACGGTATACAATTTAAGAAAGTAGGGAATTACCCTGCCTGTTTAACGTCATGCAACCGCTACGCATCCATCCTTTCTGGAATCCGAAACAGCTTGCAAACGGCCATCTGTTTGGCGTTGCACAGCTTGAGCACCACCGAAATCACTGCGTCCAGCTAATTCACCCACGCCAGGATCTGGTTCAGAAAAGCCGTGGTTGCGTAAGAAATCAGCACACTGCGCATCAAAACCTCGCTCTACGGCAAGGCGTCCTGCCGCTTCTAAGCGCCAACGCGGTGCATACACTGCTTCATCTAGTGGACAACGATCGCGCAGCACTTTGGTCCAGATTTGTATTTGCCCTTGAGGTTGCATCAAGCCCCCTACCACCCCCAAACCCATGTAAAACTGGCCGTTTTGCAGCGCCATGGCGGGTACAACCGTGTGATAAGGCCGTTTATGAGGCCCAGGTGCATTCACATGCCCTGGTGCTGCAAAACCAAATCCTCGGTTTTGCAGCACAAAGCCACAACCTGGTACGGCATACCCTGAACCAAAGCGTTTAAAGATGCTGGACATCAGTGTGACCGCCAAACCATCGCTATCTACCACCACGGTGCATACCGTATTGCCTGCTGGGTCGCACACCACACGCGCCGCATGTGCCATGGCGTGTTCTGTGGCCTGTACTAGCGCAAGCTCTGCCTCGGGAGCCCTATGATCACGCATCTCCCACACTTGCTTGACCGCTTCTAACACCGCCATCCCGTGAGTATTAGGAGGACATTCATAGAGGGTGTAATCATCTAATGCCACACTCACTGGTTCACAGAAAAAGCCCCGATGACGCTTGAAATCCTCTGCTCGCAGCAAACCACCTACAGCCAACATGGCACGCTCTGCTTGTAGCGCTACCTCGCCCAGATAGAACGCATCTGGCCCTTCATCGGCTATAGCCTGCAACACGGCGGCTAACTCGGTGTTTTTGAATTGCTCACCAGCGCTATAAGGCTGACCAGCCCTATACAGCGCCGCGCAAACTGGATCTTTATGCAGCACAAAATCAAAAATCTTCCATTCCTGCGCGGCTACTTTGGCCACCTCAAAGCCTGCTTGCGCCAAGTGAATCGCATCGTCAAACAACAGCTTCCACGGCAACCGCCCATAGCGCTGATGCACGTCATACCAACCACGCACCAAGCCGGGCGTGGTGATAGACAATACGTGACGCTCTGGGATGCGCTGATTAGGTAAAGCCTGCACATGCTCGGTAGTCAGCAACAAGGGCGCTGCACCGCTGCCGTTATAGGACACAGGAGCTTCTCCCGGCTTGGCAAGCATCGCCAACAAGTCACCACCTATGCCGGTAGCCATGGGCTCTACCACACCCATCACCACATCGGCAGCAATGGCCGCATCCACAGCACTACCGCCTTGTTCCAACATCGTGCGGGCCGCTTTGGCGGCCAGTGGGTGGCCGGTCGCCACGGCCCACCGGCCACCTACAGCCGATTTTTGTATGGATGAAAAATCGCTACTTTGCATACTCAATTACCTAAAAGAACAACACGGCGCAGGCAGTGGATATCGCCATCCCCACCAAGACGGGTACGGTCAGTGCCCGCACTAAATCTAAAACGTGTACCCGTGCAAAACCCGCCACGGCGATCAGAGATGACCACGCAATTAACGTGCCACCACCCGTCCAAATTGCACCGATCTGCCCCACAGCTGCCAAAGTTTCCACACTCAGACCCGATACGGGTGCGAGGGCTGACGCTAATGTGCCCGTTAATGGCAGACCAGAGAAACCAGAGCCATCAATACCCGACACTATCCCTACCAACAGCACCCCAAATGCCACCAAGAAATGGTTTTCAGGAATGTATTGTTGACCAGCAGAAATCAGCTCAAACAGCAGGCTAGGCGTTTGATCCAAGGGTCTATCTAAGATGGCAGAAGCCGCTTCGCTAGCACCCAAGAAGAAGAAACCTGCAATAGGTAGCACCGAGCCCATAGCACGGAATGCAAACACAAAACCGTCGGTCATGTGATCAGGGCACACATCCAATGTGCGGCGCGGCCCCTCGGCCATACAGGTAGCAATGGTCATCAAGATAAAGGCCACACCGCCTACCAAACCGGCGGCTTCACCACCACGCAGCACGGGCAAACTAGGAATAAAACGAGGTAATAACATCAACCCAATCACACCCAAAAACGCCAATGGCGTAATCACAGCCAAGATGCGGGAATAGCGCTTTTCTTTATCGTTCAAACTGCCATGTGCCGTCAGCTCAGACCCTGACGTACCTCGTGCAATTTCTGCTTTGTCATATGTGCCTTGTGATTCCACTTCGTCCAGCGTGCTGTCCGGTGCTTGCCCCATCCACTCGTCCAACAACTTGGTATTCGCAGGCTTAAAGTAGCGACGCATAAACAAGAAGGCCAAGGTCAATGCTACGCCCCCGGTAATCCACGACAGCACCAGCGCTCTATCCGCAATCAAGCCCACATCCGCCGCTACACCAGCAGCTTTGGCGCTAATTCCTGGAGCCACGCCAATGATGTAATCCGATGACAGCGCCATCCCTTGGCCACAAATAGCAATCACCATCGCTCCCACCAACGGTGGTAAGCCTGCAGCGATGGCGGCAGGTAACAGAATGGCCGAAACCAGTGGCACGGCTGGAGTAGGCCAGAAGAACAACGAAATGAAATACGTGGCTGCACCAATCATCAAAAATGACGCTGTGCTATTCACCATGACTTTACGAAAGGGTGCCACCATGCGCACATCAGCCTCTAAACGCTTCAGCGAGTTCAGCAAGGCGGTCATGAACGTGATCACCAAAAAGATATTGAACAGCTCTTTGGCTGCCACAAAACTGGCAGAGAAAATACTGATAATCCCTTGAATAGGACTGCCCGTAATGGCGGTTACTACTGCCAACGTGCCTATCACCGATGGCACCACGACGTTGGCTCTAAACAGCATGGTGACAATGATCACCAATACCCCAATCAGATACACCCAATGTGCCGCACTCAGCACTACATCAGTTGGCATGCCACATCCCCCTTTATCTATACTTTTATTTAAATCATTCACACCTCTTGAATTGGTATACTATCTGCAATTTGTTTTAGGGTTCGACAAAATTCCCTAATACTGGGGAAAACTCTGATAAATTCAAGCCTAAAATATTAAATTTGAATAC
>SRSN01000127.1 GCA_004791645.1 Alcaligenaceae bacterium 429 | reverse complement strand
ATTATGAATAAAATGATTGGTTAACATTCCTTTTATCCATGTCAAATTTATGAATGTCAGAGCCCTGCAATATTTCATTGAAACCGTGCGCCAGCGCAGCTTTACCGTTGCAGCGCAGCATATGGGAGTCACTCAATCCACGGTGAGCAAAATGGTGCGGCAGCTGGAAGATGACTTTGGCGATACCCTCATCATCAGGGAAGCCAAACAGTTCTTACTAAGCGATAGCGGACAGATTGTGTGGGAGCGTGGTCAAGAAGTATTAGCCGCCATACAGAGACTGGAGACCGATGTCAGACAGACTCAAGCCTTGCAACAAGGTAGATTAGCGCTGGGGATCCCCCCCATGATTAACCTGCTGTTTACCGATGTGCTGACCACCTTCACCAAGCGTTATCCAGACATACAGTTGAACATCAAAGAATTACCCGGCCCCGCTATAGAACAACAAGTAGCTTCGCAAGACCTAGAACTGGGCTTCAGTATTTTGCCGGTAGCATCGGATTTAGCATTACAAAGTCAGGCCGTGGTATCGCACCAAGTATGGGTATTAGGGAATACCTCGTTTTTCTCATCCAAGAGCAAAACCCTGCAGATTCAAGATTTAGAAAACATTCCACAAATCTGGATGGGCAATGAATTCGGTCTAACGCGTCTATTACGACAAGCTTTTGCTAAAGAAGGCTTACGCCCTCATATCGTGGCACAAAGTAGCCAATGGGACTGGGTGGCCTCGCTTGCGAACTCTGGACTTGGTGTGGCCATACTGCCTGAACCCTTTTTAGCCCGTTTTCCACACACCCACCTTAAAGCCTTACCCTTAGCCCCCGAACAATTGCGTTGGGAAGTGGCATCGGTATGGAATGGGCACTATTTATCGTTAGCCGCGCGCGCATGGCTGCAATGCTGCGAAGAAATACTGGGTGGACAATGGGTGCCCGATAATCTGCAAGACAGCGAATAAAAAATGCCCGTCTGATACGAACCAGACGGGCATGTACTACATAGCAGTAGCTGCTATTTATTCTACTGAGCTACGGATCAAGTGATCAAAGGCTGACAACGCAGCTGTTGCGCCTTGGCCCGCAGCAATAATGATTTGCTTGTACGGAACCGTCGTGGCGTCACCGGCAGCAAACACACCTTGCACAGAGGTTTGACCACGACTATCAACTTCGATCTCACCATGTTTGGACAGATCTACTGCACCTTTCAACCACTCGGTGTTAGGCACCAAACCAATCTGTACAAACACACCATCCAATGTCACTTTATGGCTTTCACCTGTAGCGCGGTTGGTGTACTGCAAGCCCGTTACTTTAGCGCCATCGCCATGCACCTCTGTAGTTTGTGCTTGGGTCAAGATAGTAACGTTAGGCAGGCTACGCAATTTACGTTGCAATACCTCGTCTGCACGCAGGCTGTCACCAAACTCTAGCAACGTGACGTGTTTGACCAGACCAGCTAAGTCAATAGCTGCTTCTACACCCGAGTTACCACCACCAATGACGGCTACATCTTTGCCTTTGAACAATGGGCCGTCGCAGTGCGGGCAGTAAGCCACGCCTTTGTTACGGTATTCTTCTTCGCCAGGCACACCCAACTGACGCCATCTAGCACCTGTGGACAAGATTACGGTTTTGGCTTTCAACACGCCACCGTTTTCCAGTTTCACCTGAATTTCTTTGCCAGGAATCAGTTCTTGGGCACGTTGCATGTTCATGATATCTACCCCGTAGACTTTCACATGCTCTTCCATGGCAGCGGCCAATTTAGGCCCTTCTGTTTCCAGCACAGAAATGTAGTTCTCAATGGACATCGTATCCATGACCTGACCGCCAAAGCGCTCGGCCACTACACCTGTACGAATACCTTTACGTGCAGCGTATACCGCAGCGGCTGCACCTGCAGGGCCACCACCTACCACCAACACATCGAAGGTTTCACGTTTATTAATAGCTTCAGCTTGAGCTTCGCTATCGTTACCACCCATTTTGGCCAACAACTCTTCGGCGCTAGCACGACCATGGTGGAATACCTCACCGTTCAAGAAAACGGTAGGTACGGACATAATCTGACGTTTCTCAACTTCTGCCTGATTAATCGCACCATCAATGGCTACAGGACGGATGCGCGGGTTAATTACCGCCATTGCATTCAACGCCTGCACTACATCGGGGCAGTTCTGGCAGCTCAGTGAGTAGTAAACCTCAAAATTGAAGTCACCTTCTAAATTACGAATTCGTTCCGCAACGTCATCCTCCAAACGCACCGTATGGCCGCCCACCTGCAAGAGTGCCAACACCAAGGAGGCAAACTCGTGACCCAGAGGGATACCGGCGAAGGCCACACTAATATCGGAGCCTACACGGTTAATTTTGAACGATGGTTTACGTTCAGCACTGTCAGCATCTTCACGGTACGTGATTTTGTCGGACAGGCCAGCAATTTGTTCCAGCAGTTGACGCAGTTCCAGAGATTTGGCCCCGTCGTCCAGTGACGCAACCAGCTCAATTGGTTGCGTGATTTTTTCTAAGTACGCGTTAAGTTGAGTGACTAAGTTGGCATCCAGCATGAAGGGTTCCTCTGAAATAATTTGTTACATGATTAACCGGACTGGTGTCCGAATATCCGGCCCACACCGGGGCCGGATAACTGGTTTACTGAGCAGCAATCTACCCAGTAAACCTAGGCATCAATCCTTAGATTTTGCCAACCAGATCCAGGGAAGGAGTCAGTGTTTTAGCACCTTCTTCCCATTTAGCTGGGCATACTTCGCCTGGGTTTTTGGCGATGTACTGAGCTGCTTTAACTTTACGCAGCAATTCTTTAGCATCACGGCCGATACCGTTGTCGTGTACTTCCATGGCTTTGATAACGCCATCTGGGTTCACAACGAATGTACCGCGCAGTGCCATGCCTTCTTCTTCGATCAGCACTTGGAAGTTACGAGCCAATTGCTGTGTAGGATCAGCCAGCATTGGGTACTGAACTTTACCGATAGCTTCGGAAGTGTCGTGCCATGCTTTGTGTGTGAAATGAGTGTCTGTGGAAACGGAGAACACTTCCACGCCCATTTTCTTGAACTCATCGTAGTGGTTAGCCAGATCTTCCAACTCTGTTGGGCACACGAAAGTGAAGTCAGCTGGGTAGAAAACGAACACAGCCCATTTACCGGCGATGCTTTCGTTTGTGTACTCTTTGAACTCACCGTTCACATAAGCCTGAGACTTGAAAGGAAGAATCTGTGTGTTGATTAAAGACATGCTAGGTATCTCCATTCAGTGATTAGCAATTAGTTAGTGATTCCATTATAGGAAGCACTGTTTGATTTGTGAAATTGATTAATACAATAATGTTGATTGATTTTTACTATCACCATACCGAAGTAATAATAATCTCACTAGTTCCATGGTAACAGGCCTGCCCAACTTACGCAAAGCGCTGACACCCCCATCAGTTTGCTGCTCCATATAGACAACCGCCATAAGAAACCTACTTTTAGTTCGTTCCTTTCATTGCCGCACACACTGACAATGGCCTATAGACATACCCATTGCCAGGCCCTCCAAACCTGACGCCATCTTCCGTTTCAAACTGACTATAGCGCCATGACCTCTTCTGCCGTACAACAAATATCAACAGTCACCCAAAATCTCTGGGTGCAACTACTGGATCAGCTACAACTGATTTCACAGCAGTATCCTGATGCGGTTTTTGCCAACTCGTTGGCTGCCGAAGACATGGTGATAGAACACGCCATACGTCAGCAAAACCTTGCTATTACCAGTTTTATGCTGGATACCGGTCGTTTACCTAAAGAGACCTTGGCACTAGCAAAACGGGTAGAGCAACAGTACCAAAGCGCTATTACAGTTTTGCATCCAGACACAGAAGCGGTAGTCGCCCACGTTGCTGAGCATGGTGCTTACGCGTTTTACGACAGCCTATCGTTACGCCAAGCCTGTTGCCAGCTGCGCAAAGTGCAGCCACTACAACGTTATCTGCAGGGCAAATCAGCATGGATCACAGGTCAACGCCGTGAGCAATCGCAAACACGTACTCAACTGCAAGCGCATGAACATGATATGCAGTTCGGGCTGGAAAAATTCAACCCCTTGTGCGACTGGCACACCGACAATGTCTGGGAAGTCATCCGCGCCTTAGATATTCCCTATAACCCACTGCACGACCAAGGTTACCCCTCTATAGGTTGTGAGCCTTGCACCCGAGCGATCCGCCCTGGTGAAGACCTGCGTGCAGGCCGCTGGTGGTGGGAACAACGCCATAGTGTGGAGTGCGGTTTGCACGCCGCCCCCTTGTCTCAATCTTCTACTACACAGGAGCTATCATGAGTGCCCTTCCTTCCCCTCGTACCCATTTGGACTGGCTAGAAGCCGAAGCCATTTACGTGCTGCGGGAGGTCGCTGCCGAATGTGAACGCCCTGCACTGTTATTTTCAGGTGGTAAAGACTCTGCCGTTCTGCTGAAGCTGGCTGAAAAAGCCTTCAGACCCGGCAAACTGCCCTTCCCTTTGCTGCATATAGACACGGGGCACAACTACCCTGAAGTGATTGCCTTTAGAGATCAACGCGCTGCAGAGCTTGGCGAAACCCTGATTGTGCGCTCCGTAGAAGACTCTATTGCTCGCGGCACTGTAGTATTGCGCCACGCAAACTCGTCACGTAATGGAGCACAAGCTGTCACATTGCTAGAAGCTATCGCCGAATTTGGTTTTGATGCCTGCATAGGCGGCGCCAGACGTGATGAAGAAAAAGCCAGAGCCAAAGAACGCTTTGTGTCGTTCCGCGATGAGTTTGGCCAATGGGATCCTAAAAACCAGCGCCCCGAACTTTGGCACCTATTCAATACGCATATACACCCCGGTGAAAACCTACGCGCCTTCCCTATTTCCAACTGGACGGAGCTAGACGTATGGCAATACATCTTGCGTGAAGACATTGCCCTACCACCCATTTATTACGCTCACGAACGTGAGGTAGTACGACGTAATGGTTTATTGATTCCCAATACCGAGTTAACACCACCACAAGAAGGCGAACTGATTGAACGCGTACAAGTACGTTTTCGCACCGTAGGAGATATTTCGTGCACCTGCCCCGTAGAGTCTGATGCCGCATCGCCTGCCGATATCATCCGCGAAACCGCTCTGGCCACACTAACTGAACGTGGCGCTACGCGAATGGATGACCAAAGCTCCGAAGCCTCTATGGAACACCGCAAACGACAAGGATACTTCTAATGAATACCGTCAATGAATCTTGGGTGAACGCTAACACCACCGACGTACTACGTTTCATCACCGCTGGCTCGGTAGACGATGGAAAATCCACGTTAATTGGCCGTCTACTGTTAGACACCCGAGGCGTATTTGCGGATCAGCTGACCGCCATCAACAAATCCAAATATCGCCGCACCACAGCCAGCGAACCTGATCTGGCGTTACTGACAGATGGCCTAGAAGCCGAGCGCGAGCAAGGCATCACTATAGATATTGCCTATAGATACTTCGCCACTCCGCAGCGCAAATTTATTGTGGCCGACGCTCCAGGGCACGAACAATACACCCGCAACATGATTACCGGTGCCTCTACCGCACAAGCCGCCATCATTTTGATTGATGCCAGCAAAGCGCGTGATGGCCAATTACTGACCCAAACTCGTCGCCACTCTACTATTGCCCAGTTGTTGAATATCCCGCACATCATCGTTGCGGTAAACAAAATGGACTTGGTGGATTGGGACGAAAACGTGTTCAACACCATCAAAGCATCCTACGCTAAGCTTGCTGAGCAAGTAGGCATCAAAAATTTTCACGCTATTCCGGTCTCTGCCTTACAGGGCGACAACATCAGCCAAGCCTCAGCACACACGCCTTGGTTTAACGATTTACCGCTACTGCAACGACTAGAACAACTACCCACCGAAACACCCGCTCCACAACCTGAAGCGCGTTTATTCGTACAGTGGGTGATACGCCATGACGGACACAGTGCACAGGCGTTTCGTGGCTACGCTGGCCAATTGCAGCGCGGCACCTTAAGCATAGGTGATAGCGTACGTGTATGGCCCAGCAAAACCACTGCTACCATCACATCGCTACTACGCTCAGGCCAAGCCGTCAGCAGCGTGCAAGCAGGGGATGCCGTGACACTGACACTAGATAAAGAGTTGGATATTTCGCGTGGTGATTTACTTAGTCTGGCTACTGAAAAACTTCCGCTCTCGCGTACATTAGAAGCAGACCTGTGCTGGCTGGACACCACCGCCCTGAACCCAGCGCGCCACTACTTGCTTAAACAAGGTACACGACTCACACAAGCCAAACTAACGGCCATTCACCACGTGCGTGATATCGAGACCTTAGAGCCTATTTCAGGTTCGCAGAGCCTGCACATGAATGATCTAGCATCAATTAGCCTGACTGTGCGTGATCCGTTAGTGAACGAGCCCTATCAAACTCAACCCGCTACAGGCGCGTTTATTTTGATTGATCCGGCCACTCACCAAACGGCAGCGGCCGGTATGTTGCGCTAATACTATTGCTCGTTATAGTGGCGCAGGGTTTCGCGGGCGATTACCAATTCTTCATTGGTGGGGATCACCCGTATTTCCACTTTGCTACGAGGGGTAGAAATTAAGGGCTGGTTGGCGGTGTTAGCTTCCGCATCCAGCTCTAACCCCAACCAGCCCAAATGTGCCACGATACGAGCACGTATTTCTGGACTGTGCTCACCCACACCCGCGGTAAACACCAACGCATCCACACCTTGTGCGGACACACACAACCCCGCCAAACTTTCTGCTACCCGGTAGGCGTAATAATCTACTGCCAATTTTGCAGATGGCGCATCGCTGGCTAACAGCTCGCGCATATCGCCACTAATGCCAGAGATACCTTTAAGGCCAGATTCGTTATAGAGCAGGTTTTGGATTTGAGCCGCTGTCATGTCTTGCTGCTGCATCCACCACAACACCACACCCGCATCTAAACGCCCAGGACGCGTTGCCATAGGCAAGCCATCTAACGCCGTAAACCCCATCGTACTTTCACGACTTAACCCATCTACCACCATCGTGGCTGATGCACCTGAACCTAAGTGCGCAACCAGCACTCGCCCCTGATGCAACCGTGGAATATTGGCCGCCAAGTATTCACTAATATATTGGTATGACAACCCGTGAAACCCATAACGGCGCACACCTTGCTCGTAATATTTTTCGGGCAAGGCGTAGTGGTTCACCATGGTGCTTTGGCAGCAGTGAAAGGCCGTATCCACACACGCCACTTGCAGCATCTCTGGCCAGCGCTCTTTAATCACCGACACAGGAGCCAAGTTATTGTGCTGGTGCAAAGGCGCCAGTGGTGCCAAGCTATCTAAGTACCACAGCACGTCATTATCAATGACTCGGCTGCCTGTCATTTTGACGCCGCCGTGTACGATACGGTGACCTACCGCCACAGGCGCTTTATCTAATTGTGTGGCTAACCATGTCGCCAACAAATCTTGTGCTTGGCGTAAGTTACTGGCTTCTTCTTCACTAAGCTTTTGGTTGATCAGCTCTTTGCCATCAGAGTCCTTCACCTTCAACACCGCTCGTGACGTACCAATTCCCGATACTTGGCCACCAAACCAAAAACGTAGCCCTTCAACTTGCTCTTGGTCTAAGGCATACACGTGAAACTTCAGACTGGAACTACCCGCGTTCACCACCAATAAAGTATCAATACTCATGTTATGACTCCTGCTGAGCCAACAATGCAGCAGCACGTTGCGCCTGCTGGTAGGCAGCATAAACTGACGCTACCGCGCAAGATGCCAAACGTGTTTCGCCACTATCTGCCCTACTGGTCAAGATAATAGGCACGCGCCCGCCCAACACAATGCCAGCAGCTTTAGCGCCCGACATGAAGCTTAGATTTTTCGCCAGCATGTTACCGGCCTCTAGATCAGGTACAACCAGAATTTGTGCCCTGCCAGCGACTGGAGAATGTATGCCTTTGATTTCAGCCGCTGCCACGCTAATCGCGTTATCCAACGCCAACGGGCCATCTACCAATCCGCCCGTAATTTGCCCTCTATCGGCCATTTTGCACAGTGCAGCGGCCTCTAAAGTGCTAGGAATTTTGGCTGTCACCTGCTCTACCGCCGACAGCAACGCCACACGCGGCTGCCCCAGTCCTAAACCGTAGTGCAGATCAATGGCGTTTTGAACGATATCCGCTTTAGTAGTGAGATCAGGATGAATATTGATTGCCGCATCAGTAATGAACAGCAAATCGGAATAGCGCGGCACATCCATTAAGAACACATGACTCAGTCTACGTTCGGTACGTAAACCTTTGCCATCAGTAGCCAATACTGCATGCATCAACTCATCAGTATGCAAGCTGCCTTTCATGAGCAAATCGGCACGTCCTGCCATGACTTCACGTACGGCTATTTCAGCCGACTCGTGGCTATGTGCTGCATTAACGATGCGCACGTCAGAGATATCTAGCTGATGTGCGCTGGCTACCGCTTGGATGCGTGACTCCGGCCCCACCAACACCAAATCAAAAAAACCTTGCTCGCGCGCTTCCAAAGCGGCGGTCAGAGAAACTTCATCGCAGGGATGCGCCACAGCGCACACACGTTTTTCCTGATTTTTCGCCAACGTTATAAATTGGTCATAGAGACTGGACCCGGACATGCTTTGCACTCTCCCTAAACAGAACAGCAATCACATAAAAACATATCTATCAGTACATCATACTTGGGCTTGGACTGCCTTGTGACAGCGCAAGCACTACCACCTGTTACGCACACTAAAGATGTAACAGCGACTTGAAAGCAATCTTACTACCCCCATGTATAAATAATGGGTGGTTAAAGGTAGAGGGAAAAATCCCTAAGTCGCATGTAGTCATGCTTCATAGGTGAAACGTCCAAGACCGCTAATCCCTAGGAGAAACACTTACCCCCCCTAGGTATATAGGCTCTTGAATTACAGATTTTCGCCCTTATAATTATTAGCACTCACTCGGGTAGAGTGCTAACACACCTCCCGAACCATTTTTATCAAATTTATTTGCTTTTTTTGAACAGGAGTTCAACCATGGCATTACGTCCTCTGAACGATCGCGTGATCGTAAAGCGTCTGGACAACGAGCGCACCACTGCCTCCGGTATTGTTATCCCTGAGAGCGCTGCTGAGAAACCTGATCAAGGTGAAGTAGTTGCAGTAGGCCCCGGCAAACGCACAGATGACGGCAAGGTTCAGCCCCTGGACCTGAAAGTCGGCGATAAAATTTTGTTCGGCAAATACGCAGGCCAGGCTGTCAAAGTAGACGGCGAAGAGCTGCTGGTTATCCGCGAAGAAGAAGTTCTCGCGATCATCGAGTAACCCTACGTCTCACGTATCAAATTCTAGGAAGAATATACAATGGCTGCTAAACAAGTATTTTTTGGTGATGACGCCCGCTCACGTATCGTACGCGGCGTAAACACACTGGCTAACGCTGTAAAAACAACGATGGGCCCTAAAGGCCGTAACGTAGTGTTGGATCGCTCTTTCGGCGCTCCTACCGTTACTAAAGACGGTGTTTCCGTTGCTAAAGAAATCGAACTGAAAGACAAATTCGAAAACATCGGCGCTCAGCTGGTGAAAGAAGTTGCTTCCAAAACTTCCGACAACGCAGGTGACGGTACTACTACCGCTACTGTATTGGCTCAAGCCATCGTTGAAGAAGGTCTGAAATACGTTGCCGCTGGCATCAACCCAATGGACCTGAAACGCGGTATCGACAAAGCTGTTGCTGTAACAGTTGAAGAGCTGCGCAAACTGTCCCGCCCATGCGCAACTAGCAAAGAAATCGCTCAAGTTGGTTCTATCTCTGCAAACAGCGATACATCCATCGGTGAAATCATTGCTAACGCAATGGACAAAGTGGGTAAAGAGGGTGTGATTACTGTTGAAGACGGTAAATCTCTGGAAAACGAACTGGACGTAGTAGAAGGTATGCAGTTCGACCGCGGCTACCTGTCTCCTTACTTCATCACCAACCCAGACA
>SRSN01000126.1 GCA_004791645.1 Alcaligenaceae bacterium 429 | reverse complement strand
GTCTTTGCTGATTACTTCAACTTGTTTAAGAGACTCCACATCTTGTGCAAAACGCTCTTCTACGCCCAGAACAATGTTGTACTGATTCAAGCGCCCATACACCACCGACACTTGCCGTTGGCTAAACGAGTTATTCAAAGTTGCCGCAATTAAGGCCATGTCTACGCCTAAACTCGTCGCCTTTTCACGGTCAATTTGCATTTCAACGCGCCAGCCTGGTTCTTCGGAATCGGCTTCCACATCAGTAAGTTCAGGCAATGCCGCCATGGCTCGCCTTACCTTAGGCATCCACTCTTTCAGCAACGCTAAATCACTACCTAACAAACTGTATTGGTAGGCACCTGCACGCCCTGCTCCGCCCACAAAAATATCTTGCTGCGGCGTCAAAAACATACGAGCACCGGGCTCGGACTGCAACTGTTCACGCAACCGCGCAACGACTGTATTGGCATTGGCATCACGTTCATCCAATGGCTTAAGCTCTATCAGAATCGTAGAGTTGGTGCTGGACCCTTGGCCACCCGCAAATACCGCCACACTTTGTACCGCAGGGTCATTCATTAAAATCGTTCTAAACTTGTTCAGCTTAGGCAACATACCTTGAAATGACGTGCCCTTATCTACCCTGAAAAAGCCCATTAACTGGCCGGTATCTTGTTGTGGGAACAAACCCTTGGGAATCACCGCAAACAAGTAGCCATTCATCACAATGGCCAAAAACAATGACAATAGCGTTAGGCGCTTATGCCGTAATGCCCATGCCAAGCTACGTTGATAGGCCACCGCAAACACATGGCCTATATGTCCCAACAGTCGGCTCACACCTTGGAGCATGGGTTTAGCTTTAGGTGTTTCAGGCAGTAGTCTCGCCGCCATCATAGGCGTCAGCATCAGCGAGATCAGTAACGAGAAAAAGATAGCCACTGACAAGGTAACAGCAAACTCTTTGAACAACTGCCCAACTAATCCACCCACCAGCCATAGTGGAATAAACACCGCTACCAGCGAAATACTCATGGCCAATACGGTAAAACCCACTTCGCGCACCCCACGTATGGCCGCCCTAAACGGTTTAACCCCATTTTCTACGTGACGCATCACGCTTTCTAACACCACGATGGCGTCGTCCACCACAAAGCCAGTGGCAATAATCAATGCCATCAACGAAATGGTGTTGAGCGAAAAGCCAAAGAAATACACCAGCGAAAATGCACTCATCAATGACGCTGGTACCGCAATAGCGGGAATTAACGCAGCACGCCAATCCCGTAAAAATGCCAGCACCACCAACACCACCAAAATCATGGCGATAATCAGTGTTTTACGTGCCTCATCTAGCGATGCCCTAATACTAGGCGTACGATCTTGCGCGACTGAAATGTGCACATCAGCCGGCATCATGGCTTCAAAATCAGGTAACCGTTCACGAATTGCATCAACGGTCTCAATAATATTGGCGTCTGCTTGCCTACGTACTATCAACAGCACCGCTGGTTTCTCATTAGAAAAACCAGCGTTATATAAGGTTTCCGTGCTGTCTTCCACCAACGCAACATCGCTCAGGCGTATGGGATTACCGTTACGCCACGCCACGATTAATGGACGGAACTGATTAGCGCGATTCATCTGCGCCCCTGAATTCACGTACCACTGGTGCTCATTATTTTCTAAATACCCATTAGGGCCTATAGCATTTTCACGCGATAGGGCACTACGTACTTCATCCAGCGACACCCCCATGCTGCTCAGCAAGCGTGGGTTCAAACTAATACGTACTGCAGGTAGCGATGCACCACCTACAGACACTTCGCCCACACCTTTTACCTGTGCCAATTTTTGCGCAACGATAGTGGTGCCCAAGTCATAGAGTTCTGCTGGCGTCGCAATAGGCGATGTCATTGCCAGCACCATTACGGGCATGGAAGACGGGTTAACTTTGAAATACGACGGCGGATCACGCATGCCCGACGGCAACATGGGGCGTGCTTGGTTAATGGCCGCCTGTACTTCGCGTGCCGCATTGTTGATGTCTTGGTCTAAGTCAAACATCAACGTGATGCGTGTAGAGCCTTCTGAGCTGCGTGATGTCATTTCCATCAACCCAGCAATCGAGCCCAAGGATTGCTCTAATGGCATTGCTACACTGGACGACATGGTTTCGGGGCTAGCACCAGACAACCGTGCTTCAACCATGATCATGGGGAAATCCATCTCGGGCAGCGGGGCAACGGGCAGCATAAACAGCGATAACCCCCCAGCCCCCACCATGGCCAAACACACCAAGGTTGTAGCCACGGGACGCATAATAAAGAGGGTTAGCCACCTCATGCGCTAACCTCGCTCCCTGTAGCGCGCGCCGCTTTCCAACGTGTGGATAGTCTATCGAAGAATAGATAAATCACGGGCGTGGTGAACAGCGTAAGCACTTGGCTACACAGCAACCCGCCCACCATCACCAACCCTAAAGGTTGACGCAACTCTGCCCCCGAACCGGATGCAAACATCAGGGGCAACGCCCCAAACAATGCCGCTAAAGTAGTCATCAAGATAGGACGGAAACGCAGCAATGCCGCTTGGTGAATAGCCTCTTGTGCCGACAAACCTTCTTCGCGCTGCGCAACCAAGGCAAAGTCGATCATCATGATGGCGTTTTTCTTCACGATACCAATCAGCAAGATAATGCCTATCACCCCTATCATGTCCAAATCACGGCCTGCTAATAACAAGGCCGCCAACGCGCCAATCGTGGCGGACGGCAAAGTGGACAAGATAGTGATGGGGTGTATATAGCTTTCGTACAAAATACCCAGCACGATGTACATAGTCACTACCGCAGCCAGCATCAACCACAAGGTACTGGACAATGACGCCTCAAAAGCCCTGGCTGCCCCTAAGAAACGCAGCTCTACGGAATCAGGCAGCCCTATGTCTACACGAGTCGCTTGAATCTCGTCCACGGCCTCTGACAACGATGCACCAGCAGCCAAACTGAAAGACACGTTAGCTGAAGGAAACTGATCCAGCCTTTCTATGCTCAGCATCATAGGCGCAATACGCCAACTGGCTACGGTGCTTAGCGGTACTGTCGTGCCACTGCTGGTAGGGATATGCAAATTGGCGACGTTTTCAGGATACTCTCTGTAGCCTTCGGCCACTTCCAGCACAACTCTATACTGAGCAGACTGGGTATAAATGGTAGAAATCTGCCGCTGCCCAAACGCGTCGTACAGCACATCGTCTAACGTGGATTTCGTCACCCCCAATCGGGCGGCTGTGTCGCGATCTACGTCCAGCACTAATTGCTGGCCACCTGGCTGCTGATCGGTAGCTACCGACGCAATAGATGGTAACGCTGCCAGCGCATCTTCCCACAATGGCAACCATGTTTCCAATACCCGTTTATCAGGGTCAGATAAGGCCATCTGATACGGATTACGGGCAACTTGGTCATCTACCGTCAATTCCTGAACGGTTTGTATGTACACCTGCAAACCAGGGAGTTGAGCAACCGCTTCCTCCAGTTGTTTGCCTATGGTGACGGCATCTTGCGAGCGCTCACTTTGTGGCAGCAAACTAATCTGCATGCGTCCGGTGTTCAATGTCGCGTTGTTACCATCCACCCCAATGAACGTGGTCACACTTTCCACGTCAGGGTGGCGCAAAATTTCTTCGGCTGCTTGTGTTTGCAGGCTAGACATCGCTTGGAATGAAGCGCGCTGCGGCCCTTCTGTAATCGCCTGCAACATGCCTGTATCTTGTGCTGGGAAGAAGCCTTTAGGCACCACCATATACAGTAAGGCAGTTAAAACCATCGTGCCCACGGCCACCCATAATGTGAGCACTTGGTGACGCAACACCCATTTCAAGCCATCGTCATAGCGCTGAATCATCACATCTGTTTTATGACCCAACCACGCTACGATACGCTGGTAAAAACGCTGAGGTTTCTCTGTGTCCGACTGGTTTGCAGGTTCATCACTATGCCCACGCAATAAGCGAGCACACATCATGGGGGTCAGCGTCAGCGAAATTACTAGTGACAATAAAATCGCAACCGCTAAGGTAAGTGCAAACTCTCTGAACAGACGTCCGATCACATCACTCATGAACAGTAATGGAATCAGCACCGCAATCAACGAGAACGTCAGCGACAACAACGTGAAACCAATCTGCTTAGCACCCTTTAATGCAGCCGCTAACGGTTTTTCACCCTGCTCTATGTAGCGGGCGATGTTTTCGATCATAACGATGGCATCGTCCACCACAAAACCTGTGGCAATGGTTAGCGCCATCAGGGTCAGGTTATTCACACTAAACCCCATCAAGAACATGATGCCAAACGTACCGGCTAACGATAGTGGCACTACCACACCGGGAATAAAGGTAGCAGTCCATGTACGCAGGAACACAAAGGTCACCAACACCACCAGCACAATCGCCAGCAGCATTTCTTGCTGTACGTGCGACACAGAATCACGAATGGTGCGTGTACGATCAGCCGCCACCACCACATCTACCCCGGCAGGCATTGCCTGCTGCAAGGAAGGAAGCAGCTCGGTAATTTTGTCTACTACCTCAATGACGTTTGCTCCCGGCTGACGCTGCACATTTAGCAAAATAGCGGGTGTACTACCAAACCATGCTGATTGGCGTGCATCTTCCGCAGCATGCACAACGGTAGCCACATCCCCCAAGCGTAGGGCAGAGCCATTTTCATAGCGAAGAATGAGGTTTTCGTAATCAGCGACGGATTGCAGTTGTTCGTTAGCGCTAATGGAGGTGGAACGCACCGGCCCATTTAACGTACCTTTAGGCTGATTCACGTTAGCCGCTACCACCGTCTGGCGCACGTTACTTAGCGTTAACTGTTGTGCTGCCAACGCTTCGGGATTGACTTGTATGCGCACTGCCGGACGTTGACCACCCGCAATACTCACCAACCCCACGCCCGTAATTTGCGATAGTTTCTGCGCCACACGCAGATCAATCAGGTCACGCACCTCTGTTAACGGCAGCGTGGGCGACATAATCGCCAAACTGATCACTGGCGTATCTGCCGGGTTCACCTTGTTATAAATAGGCGGCGAAGGCAGGTCAGACGGCAAGGTCGTAGAGGCTGCATTAATAGCCGCCTGCACCTCTTGCTCGGCCACATCCAACGACAAACCCAAATCAAACTGTAAGGTAATACGCGATGCACCGCCCGAGCTGGATGAGGTCATTTGCGCCAAGCCCGACATTTGTCCGAACTGCCGCTCCAGTGGTGATGTCACCAACGCCGTCATCACATCGGGGCTAGCACCAGGGTATAAGGTCACTACCTGAATGGTGGGGTAATCTACCTGAGGCAGTGCCGCCACCGGCAACCACCGGTAACCCAACAACCCAGCCCCCAGCAAGGCCAACATAGCCAAGGTGGTGGCCACAGGCCTTAAGATGAACTGGCGTGAGAAGTTCACTGTGTCTTGCCCTCTGGCGCAATCAATTCCACTTCAGAGCCTTCACGCAAACGATCCATCCCTTCAGTGACCACTTGCTCACCTATTTCCAAACCATTAAGAATGACAGAATCCACGTCGTCACTAACGCCGGTTTGCACTGCTCGAACATTCACTTTGTTCTCAGCATTAATGACGTACACGTAGTCGCCAATAGAACCGCTTTGTATGGCTCGTGCAGGAACAATCACGCCTTCTTGCTGGCCTAGCAAGACATTCACGTTCACGAACTGATTGGGGAAAAGTTTGTGGTCTTCGTTATCAAATCTGGCTTTGATACGCACCGTGCCGGTATTTACATCTATCTGGTTATCAATAGCCATCAACTCACCGGTAGCTAGCAATTCGCCATTACGGTTACTGACCGCGACCGACACCATGCTGGGATACGACGCGCGGGTGGTAGTAGCCACTTTCTCACCGCTGTCTAACACTGTATTGGCGAGTAGCTCATGCTCGTGCACAGCTTCTTGGACTCGCTGTAATTCCTGTTGCGGCAATGAAAAATGTGTAGCAATGGGTTGGGTTTGGGTAATCACTACCAAACCCTCGGTGCTACCTGCCGACACCAAGTTACCTTCATCTACTGTGCGCAAACCTAAACGACCACTTAACGGCGCGGTAATACGGGTGTAATCCAATTGCAATTGAGCTTCATCCACCCCAGCTTTTGCGGCTTGTACAGCGCCTTGTAATTGCTGTACAGAGGCTTCTTGATTCTGCAGTTGCTGCAATGAAATAGAGTCTTGTTTGGATAAACGCTTATAGCGCTCCAAATCCAATCTCGCTAAACGCAATTGGGCTTCATTTTGCACCAGTTGTGCTTTGGCTTGATCCAAACGTATTTGATAGGCACGCGGGTCTATTTGTGCCAGTAGCTCACCTTCTTTGATCCACTGACCATCCTCAAAGGCGATGTCTATCAGTTCGCCCTCTACACGGCTACGTACCGTCACCACGTTAAAGGCTTGTACTGTGCCTATAGCTGGAACTAACACCGGAAGCTGCCCAAAATGGGCTTGTGCAGCACGTACCGGTACTTTTGCTCCCATCATGCCCATCATGCCTGGACGGCCTTTAGGGGCATTCTGCCCGCCTGCTGTTCGACTAGACTGCCACCAATAAGCGGCCCCTATCACAATCAGAATCAGCAAGCACCACCATATCACCCGTGCACGGGATTTTGAGCGGGATGCAGAATTGGTCATTCACTGCTCTCCAACAAGCAAAGCTATTTTTATTTAAGTAAGGGGCTATGCGCCCCAAGTTATTGTGTAGCGTGTGTCAGGGACCTGATACCACTACCGCAGCAAGCCCTAGCCCACCTTGTGACTCTCTGTAACGAAATAAGTTCCATTCTCAGTAGAGAAATTGCCTGCTTGTTAACCTATATTGCAGCGTGCCAGTTTGAAATGTATGTCGCGCGTTAATGGCACTGGTTTATTGGTGGTGTCTTGCAAGGCAAAACGCACCCATAACACATACTTGTTTGCGCTCATTTCAGGAAATACACCAGCTGCTTCGTCTACCCAGACACGTAATAGCTGGAACGATTTTCCACCCAGCATCTCTTGGTAGTTTCCTTCGTGGGCCGTATGCTCTAGCGCATCGCCAGCATCACGCAATAAGCGCAGCACCAACATCAAAGCGGCATGCATAGGTTGGAAGGCTTCCGACCACGATTGCAGATCGGCGCGGCGTTGCGCCACGGGCCTAGACTGCCACGCATAATACGACGGAATATCTACCTGAGAACAACCACCAGGCACCGTCAATCGGCCACGCAAACTGCCCAGCCAATCGTTATCTTTAAGGTTTTGCCCCAAGCGCCCTTGAGCTGCCAGCGGGCTAGTGACTTCTTGCAATTCATTCAGCATGTTGTCCAGCAGTTTGCTGGACACTCCAGGATGCTCACGCAGTGCAGATAAGGCCAGACGCTGGCGCTCAATATCCTGCAGAATCATTCCACGTAAATCTGAACGTTCACAAACATCCAGTATCTCGAACAATGTCGTGACGGCTATCTGATGCAAATGGGGATCGTCGCCCGCCATGAAGTAATGGAGACGATCAAACAGATATTCGACCCGCAGGAAGGCCCGTACACGTTCATTACAGGGATACTCGTAAAGAATCACGTGAAAAAAACCCTTAAATAGCTAAATAAAACGTACTTTTATGTCTCAACGCTGCTGCAACCATTGTTGGTGCAACTGCTCGGCCTGCTGACGAAGTGCACTGAGAGTGGTCTTGCCATCGTTCACAATTACATCGTCGGCTACAGCCAAACGCTGCTCTCTGGTTGCCTGCGCACCCATGATACGCTCAATGACCTCATCCGTCAGCCCACTACGCTCACGTACCCGCTGTTTCTGGGTGTGCTCATCGCAGTCCACGACACAAATTCGGTCTACATGATTACGCCAACGACCTCGCTCTATTAACAGCGGAACTACCACTAATACGTACAAACCGCCTGCAGACATGACCTGTCTACGTGCTTCGTCCCAAATTAATGGGTGCAGTAACGCCTCTAATCGTTGACGCTCTGCCGGGTTGGCAAATACATGCTCGCGCATGCGTTGTCTGTCCATACCTTGCTCTGCCGTGATAAATGCAGAGCCAAATTGTTCAGCAATTGCTGCGATGGCGAAGCCACCTGGCTGACACAGTTGATGGGCAACCAAGTCAGTATCTACAATGGTGGCACCCCACTCTTCCAGCAGTGTTGCCACTTGGCTTTTACCTGACCCAATTCCACCTGTTAACCCAATTTTTAGCATAGGCTTTGCATCCTTAAAACCCGTACGGGGCAAAACCCACATGCAGGCCGGACTCCCATACATTGATCACACTATACGCTAGGCATAAGTATGGCCCAAATGCACATGCTCCGCGAGGTAAACAGCGTTGCTGCCAGCAGGCCTGTATGAACCAACACGCCACCGCAGCAATCAAAATCAGTAAAAAACCAGCATGTAGTTGTGGGCTTATGGCCCATAACCCCAAGTACAGCTTGATATCGCCTGCCCCTATGGGCGGTTTTTGTATAAAAGGCATACAACAGCGATAACCCACATACAACGCCACAGCTAACCACCATGCTGTATTTGATGTCGTTAACGTTACCGTAAACCACACTTGTATCAACCACGGTAACACGATGAGTGGGATCGTTACAGCATCCGGCAATAAACGCGTATACAGATCACACCACACCAAAAACAATAGCACTGCAGTCAAACCGCCATACCAGAGACCCACACCCCAAGAGGTGTGATCGTACATAACGCGCTGTACGGCAATAGCGAGATAAAACGTAGAGAAAAAGACCGTTATCCCTACCAAAAACACCGCACAACCTCTGTGCCAGTAAGAATGCGGCCAATGCGGTATACGCCACCAATCGCGTGGATTAGTGAGTGCTTTTTGAGCAGCCCTGTATAAACTGCGGCAGTTTGGTGTTGCACCCTGTTGCAAGATTAGGGCATACGATTTTGCCCAACTCTGTGCAAAAGCCATAAAAACAACCGCCGCAATAGGGCACAGCAAATACAGCATTGTTGGAATCCTTAATCGTGAACCGCCTTATAATGGTGTTTTACTCCGCTCACTTACCTGCACAGGATGGCATCATGCGTGCTTCTACTACATCTGCTTTCCCAAGCCGTTCCCTACTTACAGGCCTAGCGCTGTGCGCGTTATTGGCAGGCTGTGCCAGCCAGTCCACGCCCGCGTCGTATCAAAGCGGCCGCTCTGATACTGAAAATGATGCGCAAAACTCTGCCCGAGCTCAACATACCCATGCGGCTTCTCAGTTGCAGTTCGGTTTTGGTAAAGATGCAGTGGCAGAGCAACCTCGTACTGCTGACCAACAATTAATAGAAAGCCGTCAGGTACGCGAGTTAGTTGAGCCACGTACATTCTTGGGTACCATTTCGTGCTCACCTACCGATGCACTGTGCGTGCCGTTACGTACTACGTTAACGACAGCCCCTTCCGGTGTATGGCGTATGCGCATTGAAGCGGCTGACCGCTCTGCCCCTACACATGCCACCAGTGGTTGCTGGTATCAGGTAGGCAGCCAGCCTAATCGCATTATTTTGCAGTTAAGTAATGAGGCGATATTGGCTGAGCTCAGTTTCTTAAACAATAACCAGATGAAAGTTCAGACGTTTAACCAACAACGTCCTACTCTGGAAACGTTACTGAGCCGCCAAGCGGATATTGATCCTATTAGCGAACTGGATGATCGTCCGGCTCCACAGTGTCATCGCGCTCAGTAAGTGCACCATTTTGTGTTTGGCTTGAACCGTTGAACGCGTCAGCGTCCGGTTCAGCCAAGCTGTAACGACTACGCATCCCCCGCGTAAAGACCAAATGTGACAGCTCCATTGCACCGCGCACATTTAATTTGCTGTACATGCTACCTCGATGAGCATCGACGGTACGCTGCGAAATTCCTAGTTTTGCTGCAATAGACTTGCTCGGCAATCCCTGTATGACCAATTTCATGACTTGAAGCTCACGCGCCGTTAAGCGCTGATTAAGCCATGTAGCGGTTTCTTGTAGTGGTGTCTGCATCACAAAGCCTCCAATAAATGAC
>SRSN01000125.1 GCA_004791645.1 Alcaligenaceae bacterium 429 | reverse complement strand
AAGTAAAATGATTTTGAATACAAACACTATGGTAGATTAATACAACACACTGAATGGAATTGCCAAAAGGCTATCTGAGTTCAATGTGTTTTTATTTGGTGGCTAGCACGTTGTGATTAGGTTAGAAAGAATAGAGAAACGCTATACCAGCGCCAATAAAGAAGTGATCGCATTGCATGACATTAATCTGCATATTCGACGCGGTGAGGTGTTTGGCATTATCGGACGTAGTGGTGCGGGTAAAAGCACCTTAATTCGTCTATTGAATATGTTAGAGCGCCCAACAAATGGCTCAGTGAGTTTTCAAGGGCAATGCATTTCCTTGTTAACTGAGCAACAGTTGCGACCCATTCGTCAAAAAATAGGTATGGTGTTTCAGCATTTCAACTTGTTGCAATCGCGCTCTATCTTAGAGAATGTGTGCTTCCCATTAAAATTGGCTGGGCTAAATAAAGCACAACAGCATGCTAGAGCTAAGGAAGTGTTGCAGCTAGTAGGCCTAGAGCAGCATGCACATAAATACCCCAGACAGTTGTCAGGCGGCCAGCAGCAGCGAGTAGGGATTGCGCGAGCGTTAGCTAACCAACCTGAGTTGTTGTTGTGTGATGAGGCGACATCAGCATTGGATCCAGAAACGACGCAATCTATTTTGCGTTTGCTATTAGAAATTAATCAGTCGCTGGGTTTAACGATTGTATTGATTACGCACAGCATGGATGTGATACGACAAGTGTGCGATAGGGTGGCAGTTATTGAGGCTGGAGAGGTAGTAGAAAGCGGAGATGTGCTGGATGTATTCTTGCACCCACAACATGCCGCTACGCAAAGTCTCTTGGCAGAAAGTGGTAATGATACAGATGGCTGGCGCTCTATGGATCAAGGTGTAAGCGGTAGGGTTATGCGCTTGAGCTTTAAAGGTGATGCTACTGTGCAGCCTCTTATTAGTAGAGTTAGTCGCGACCTGAGTTTGGATATTAGTATTTTGCAGGGGGCGGTGAGTCGCATTAAAGGCGTGCCGTACGGGCAGTTGGTGGTGGCGGTAGAAGGAAAAGCCGAACAGCAACTGCAATTAGGAAGCATGTTGGATAGTTTGGGTGTGCAATACGAGGAGCTGCGAGCATGAACTGGTCTAATTTAGATTGGCCGTTGCTGGCAGAGGCAACGCTGGATACGCTTTTAATGACAGGGGCATCATTGGTGTTCACCGTTATTATTGGTTTGCCGCTGGGGGTGCTGCTGTTTTTAACCAGTCCTAAGCAAATGATGCAAAACAATGGGGTGTATCAGGGTTTGTCGTTGGTGGTGAATATTCTGCGCTCCGTGCCATTTTTAATTCTGCTGATTGTGATGATTCCGCTCACACGGGTGTTGGCAGGTACATCATTAGGGGTGGCGGGTTCAATTCCACCGCTGGTTGCTAGTGCTGCGCCATTTTTTGCACGACTGGTAGAGAACGTGTTGAAAGAGCTGGATCCCGGTGTGCTGGAAGCGAGCCGTGCTATGGGTGCAAACTCACGTGAGACGGTAGTGATGGCATTGCTTCCCGAGGCAAAAACTGGCGTGGTAGCGGCTATTGTGGTGACCGCCATTATGTTGGTGGGGTATTCCGCTATGTCGGGTGTGATTGGTGGTGGTGGCCTAGGTGACTTGGCGCTACGTTTTGGTTATCAACGTTATCAAACTGATGTGATGGCGGTGACGGTCATTATCTTGGTAGTGTTGGTACAGTTAATGCAGGTGTGGGGAGATAAGTTGGTAGCGCGCATGAATAAGCGCATCGCTTAACCCTATTGAATTTCTTTCAAGGAGCTTTTATGTTGCTGAAAAAATTGGTGGCAAGTGCATTGGTAACAGCGTTGGGGCTGGGTGCATCGTTGGCAAATGCTGAAAAACTGAGCGTAGCTGCTACGCCAGTTCCTCATGCTGAATTGTTGGAGTTTGTGGCTCCGCAATTGGCGAAAGAGGGTGTGGAATTGGATATCAAAGTATTCACAGACTATGTACAGCCTAACCAGCAGGTGTGGGATGGTGCTATTGATGCCAACTTCTTCCAGCACAAACCCTATTTGGATACCTTTAACGGTGAGCACAATATCAACCTGGTTTCTGTAGGTTTGGTACACGTAGAGCCGTTTGGCGCATACTCCAAAAAAATCAAAACATTAGATGAGTTAAAAGAAGGTGCATTGATTGCACTGCCTAACGACCCATCTAATGGTGCTCGTGCTTTACTGTTATTGCAGCAACAAGGGTTGATCACATTAAAAGATCCTAGCAATATTTTGGCTACTTCCAGAGATATTGCGGAAAACCCTAAGAAATTAAAATTCAAAGAAATTGAGGCTGCTACATTACCGCGTATATTGCCTGATGTAGATATGGCTCTAATTAATACTAACTATGCATTGGAAGCTGATTTGAATCCATTGGAAGATGCATTGTTTATTGAGGGTGCTGAATCACCTTACGCAAACTTGGTTGCGGTTAAAGCTGGCAATGAAGAGAAAGAGGCTGTGAAAAAGCTGATTCAAGCATTGAATAGCGAAGAAACTCGCGCCTTTATTCAAGAGCAATATAAAGGTGCAATTGTTCCTGCGTTTTAATATGTAGAAACAATTTTGTAAGAAAGCGGTGCAGCAATGCACCGCTTTTTTTATGCCTAAAAGTTAAATAGTGTGATGTCTATCAAAGATGCGGGTTATTCTCCATATAAAAGATGGGCCTTTTATTACTATAGTTATACTCTTTGTAGCAGCGATTTATCCAATTGCTCTACGGTGTAGTGAAGTTTGGCGTTATGCATGCCAGATACTTATATCCCCCTAGTAGGAGTCAAGCAATCATGAAGCACACTATCAAAGCATGGCTGGCTGCTGCAGCACTGATGGCACTGCCATTAGGTGCTCAAGCACAAGGCAAAGAGTTGATCATGGCTACAGACACAGCGTTTGTACCATTTGAGTTCAAACAAGATGGCAAATATACGGGGTTCGATATTGATCTATGGGATGCCGTCGCTAAGCAGGCCGGTTTGCAATACAAACTGCAGCCTATGGATTTCAACGGCATTATTCCTGGCCTGCAAACACGTAACGTAGATGTGGCGCTTGCTGGTATCACCATTAGAGATGACCGTAAGCAGGTCATTGATTTTTCTGACCCCTACTATGAAAGCGGTTTAGCTATTTTGGTGCGTGAAGATACCGATGGTATTCAAAGCGCTGCTGACTTAGATGGTAAGCAAGTAGCCGTGAAAATTGGTACAGCGACGGTGGACTATCTGAACCGTGAGGTACCAGGCGCCAAACTGAAACTGTTCCCGAATATTGATAATGCTTTCTTGGAGCTGGCTACTGGCCGTGTAGATGCGGTGGTGCACGATACGCCTAACGTTCAGTACTACGCGCAAACAGGCGGTAAAGGCCACGTCAAAGTAACTGGTGCAGTGAAAAGCGGTGACTTCTACGGTATTGCTTTCCCTAAAGGTAGCGAACTGGTCCCCGTTGTGAACGAGGCCTTGGCAGCGATCAAAGCAAATGGCACTTACGATGTTATTTACGAAAAATGGTTTGGCAAACAGCCTGAGTAAGCCTTAGGTGACAGTATTGCAACTCCAGAGCGGCCAGCTAAATCAGGGCCGCTCTTTGTTTATCACGTTACGGTTTGTACTGACGGTAACGACACACTAAGTAGGTGTAACGGTGACATTTGAATGGTCTGTAATTTGGAACGCTTTGCCCAGTTTATGGGAAGGCACCAAGATGACACTTTATATTACGGTGCTGGGGCTGGTAGGTGGCTCAGTGCTGGGTTTTGTGACAGGGGTGATTACTACCTATGTAAAAGGGCCTATAAAGCTATCTACGTTACCTATACAAATACTGGCGATGATCGCTAAGGCGTATGTGCTGCTGATTCGCGGTACCCCCATCGTGGTGCAGGTGATGTTTATTTATTTCGCTTTGCCATTATTAGCGGGTATGCGCATTGATGGTGAGTCAGCGGCGATTTTCACCTTGATGGTGAACTCGGGTGCTTATATTGCGGAAATTGTGCGTGGGGCCTTGCAGTCTGTACCTAAAGGATTGCAAGAGGCCGGTGAGGCAATGGGTCTGCCTTTTCATAAAATCCTGATTTACATTATTGCGCCTGTAGCATGGCGCCGCATGATTCCCGCTATGGGGAACCAGTGCATCATCAGTCTTAAAGACTCATCGCTATTTATTGTGATTGGTGTGGCTGAGCTTACTCGTCAAGGTCAGGAAATCATTGCCGGAAACTTCAGGTCTGTAGAGATTTGGGGTGCGGTGGCCATTATCTACCTGATTTTGACAGGGATTATTGCGCTGATTTTGCGTACGGTTGAACGTCGCTTGCGTGTGGTGTGATGGAGCAGAAGATGAAAATCGTAGAGTTCAAGCAAGTCATTAAACGTTTTGGTGATAACACAGTGTTGAACGGTGTGGATCTCGAGATCGTGCCAGGCGAAGTGGTGGTGATTGTGGGCCCGTCTGGATCGGGTAAATCCACACTGCTACGTTGCATCAATGCCTTAGAGGGTATTGATGAGGGCGACATTGTGGTGGATGGATTGAGTGTGCTGGATCGTCCAGCACAAGTGCGAGCACTGCGCCGAGAAGCTGGCATGGTGTTTCAGCAGTTCAATCTATTCCCACAATTAACAGCGTTAGAAAACGTGATGTTTGGTCCTGTGCACACGCGTGGGGTGGTTAAAGCAGAGGCCAAGAAACAAGCGGAAGAGCTTTTGGCCAAGGTGGGGCTGGCCGAGCGAATGAACCACTACCCTAGTGAGTTATCGGGTGGGCAGCAGCAGCGTGTGGCCATTGCTAGGGCCTTGGCTATACGTCCCAAGCTGATGTTGTTTGATGAGCCTACCTCGGCGTTGGATCCTGAGTTGCGTTTCGAAGTGTTGAAGGTGATGCAGGATTTGGCTGAAGAGGGCATGACCATGATTGTGGTGACACACGAAATGGAGTTTGCTCGTAAAGTAGGTAGCCGTTTGATATTTATTGATCAAGGGAAAATTGCTCACGATGGTGACCCTGAAGAGCTATTAAGCAATCCACCTAGCAAGCGTTTGCAAGACTTCTTGCAGCACGTGGCATAAGGGGAAACAGCCGCGTTGTGCATATTTTTGTCACAGCGTGGTGCAGGGTAGGAGCTAACAAAAAAGGGCCTGTAAAAGGCCCTTTTTTGTTATGCGCGAGAAGAGTAGTGCGATCAGCGGATATTGATGATGCGCATAGCCTTGGCGCGTTTGTTACCAGGCTCAAAAATCTGGATAGTGATTTGGCGTGGGCTTACACCATCAGGCAGAGTAACGTCACCAATAAGGTGGGCGTAACGGCCTACAGAAACTTCGATGGGGTCCAAATCAATGTAGCCTGTGCGGCCGTTGGGGTAGCGACCTTGGATGTTGAAATGCATCTCACCCGTAAAGGTTTGGTCAGCTTGCTCTTTATCTTGCATCAGCAAAATGTTGTAGTTCAGCTTGCCATCGCTGGTGCTGAACGATGCGGAGCGTATACCGGGAGACGTACCGCGTGGGTCGGCAGGCATGGCATCTGCAAACAGATCAATATCTTTTTTCAGCGCCTCTACGATCTGGTCATGATTATCCAGAGAGCCTTGTTGGGATTTTAGACGCGTTTGGATTTCTTCCAATTCGCGAGTGGTTTGCCCAAGTTGTGATTGCAAACGCTGATTTTCAGCATTGGCACTATTTAAGTCAAAGTGCAGCTGTTCGGATTGTTCTACTGTCAGACGAGTAGGGCCGTAGCTGGTTTGAATGAATAATAGTCCGCCCGCACCGATAATGACGCCGGTTAGCATAAGTACCAACCAACGAGGAATGCGGCGTTTTCTGCGGGAGTAATCGTAGGCGGTAGGTCTGAATACGGGGCGTTTGGAACCGAGCATGGACTGAGAGGTATCTGCGGGTGAGTGGGCACCTGACAAGTCAGGTTTTGATCTGAATACTGATAATAACGTGCCTATTCCAGCGAGCCAAGCTGACGGGAAATTTTTTCCAAGCGCTCAGGGGTACCTACATCGGTCCATGAGCCCACTAGTAACTCGCCAGTCAGCTGTTGTGTAGACATAGCTTGTCGTAGCAAAGGCCCTAGTGGAGCGGGCTGACCCACAGGTAGCGAGGAAAATAAGGCGGGCTTGTAACACGCTATACCGCTGTACGTAAGCGTTTTATCCGAAATTGTAAGGGGATGTTCCGAGAGTAGTTTACGTGGACTTTGCAGGTAAAAATCGCCCTTGGTGTGGTGTTCAGGGTTCTCTACCATCCATAGATGGCCCAATAGTTCACTGTGCTGCAAATGGTTTGCAACGGCAAAAGCGTGTTGGGCATCCCAGTCGGTAAATACATCACCGTTAATAATCAGAAAAGGGTCATCGCCCAGTAACGTCAAGGCCTGTCGGATGCCGCCAGCAGTTTCTAGGGCAGGGTTTTCTGGGCTGTATTGAATATGCACGCCGAATTGGCTGCCATCTTTTAATTGAGCCTCGATTTTGTCACCTAACCATGCGTGATTAATCACTATGTCAGTAATGCCGGCGCGTTGTAGGCGCAGAATGTGCCATTCAATCAGCGCGTGATCGCCGGCGCGTAATAGTGGTTTGGGGCAGTGGTCAGTAAGAGGCCGCATACGTTCGCCGCGGCCTGCTGCCAAAATCATGGCTTTCATTACAGGGTGACCCCCAATACGGTTTGACGGCCTTCAATGCGGTCTAACACTTTGCGTATAGGAAATAGTTCTTCGTAGCGGCTGCAGACCTGGCGTATGTAGGCTTGTAGTCTAGGTAAGTGAGC
This sequence comes from Alcaligenaceae bacterium 429, assembly GCA_004791645.1. Taxonomy (GTDB): domain Bacteria; phylum Pseudomonadota; class Gammaproteobacteria; order Burkholderiales; family Burkholderiaceae_B; genus Paenalcaligenes. Next base: position 3,293 of record SRSN01000125.1, on the reverse strand, counting down.
TAAATACCAATCTTTACCGTCGCGAATAGATAAGCGGCAAAATACCCCCAGAATACGCAGGTTACGCTGTACGCTCATCCATTCGTAAGCTTGGTGAAACTCAGCGAAATCACGACTGACAGGCAGGTTGGCGTGTATGGCCGCTTGCCAGTAACGAATAGCCCAATCCAATTGTTGCTCTTCATCCCATGTGTGTCTGGCATCCATGACTAACGATGCTAAATCATAGGTGATAGGGCCAAGTACAGCATCTTGGTAATCGATCACGCCAGGACGCAGCGTATCGTCTGTGGGCATCATCAGGTTGGGAGTGTGGTAATCACGGTGCACAAACACTTGTGCCACATTCACGTTGTCATTCACGAGCGCGGCAAAGCAGGTTTGTAGTGCTTTGCTTTCTTGCTCAGTCAGGGAGGTGTTGCAGTGTTGATTAATGAACCATTCTTCAAACACTTGTAACTCTTCCAGCATGCGAGCTTCGTTATAGTGCGGTAAGCCTGTGCTGTCAGCTTGTTGTAGCTGTACCAAGCTTTGGATTGCTCCACGGTACAAGTTTTGGATGGTTTGGTTGTCTAAGCCTTTTTGCAGAGCATGCCAAAAGTTATCTTGACCCAGATCGCTCAGGAGCAAAAAGCCTTGTGCGACGTCGCTGGCTAGGATTTGTGGCACATTGAGGTCTTGAGCGGCGAGTCTGTGAGTAATATCCACAAAAGCGGCGGTATCTTCTTTAGCCGGAGGTGCATCCATCACAATCAGGGTGCCATGTTGGCTGTCCAGACGGAAATAACGTCTGAAACTTGCATCGCCAGAGGCAGGGCGCAGCGTATCAAGACGCAGGTCGTTAACGCAGTCCAATGATTGCAGCCAGCTTAACAAGAGCTGATAACGGGTGTCATTGGTGAGGTTTGAAGTGGCATCCATGGGCTAAGAACAAAGATTTGCAAGAAAAAAGGCGAATAGCGCTGCCGTATCGGGCGAGCTTATCTATAATAACGGGTCACGGCCAGCAAAAGTGTGGCCGACCATTACTTTAGTGTAATTCTATTTTCCTGGGGATACGGATCCGGTGCGAGCGGTCAGACGTTTTCATTTATTGTTGTTAGGCTCTCTGACGTGCGCCGTAATGCCTGTCAAAGTGGGGGCGAAACAGCCCTCCTTGCAAGCCTCCCCTGCGTTGCAGGTTCGCCATGTCGCCGATGATGACATGACCTCCTTCTTGGTTGGTGACAAGCTAGAAAATCAAGAAAACGGCGAAGTGGTGTTAACGGGCGATGCACAAGTGCGTCGTATAGATTCCGTTAGTAAGGGCGATCAGATCCGTTACGACCGGAACACTGGTGATGTGAAGGTGCGCGGTAATGGCGTGCTGATGCGCGGAGGCAGCATTGTGCGTAGCCCCAGCATTGACTACAACATGAAATCAGAAGAGGGCGAATTAGACGCCATGAACTTCTGGTTGGCGGGTGGTTCTTCGGGTACAGCGGAAGCCGGTACGATTTACAACAGCGACCACATGAAATTGGATGATGTGCTGTATAGCGGTTGCCCGTGTCCTGAACCCGCGTGGTACATCAAAGCCCCTACCGTCGATTTGTACATAGACGAAAACCGAGGTGTAGCACGTAACAGCGTGCTGTATTTCAAAGACGTACCTATTTTCTACTCGCCGTACTTTTCATTCCCGCTGCGAGAAGAGCGAAAATCTGGTTTCTTGACCCCCATATATGGCTACACCAGTAACAGCGGTTTGGAATTGGCCTTACCGTATTACTTCAATCTAGCCCCGAATTACGATGCCACGCTGACACCGCGTAATTACTCTAAGCGTGGGTTGCAACTGGATGGTGAGTTCCGGTACTTAGGCCGTAGCTATGAAGGCCAAATCAATGGTTCATATTTGAATCATGACAATAAAACCCGCGAGACACGCTGGATGCTGTCTACGCAACATCGTCAGCGTTTAGGCTACGGTTTTGGTTTTAGTGCACGGTATAACCGTGTGTCGGACGACAACTACTTTCGTGATTTGACCTCTATCGATTTGGGTAATGCCAATATTGATAGCTTGGCGAGTTCAGCAGCGTTTACCTGGTCTGGCGCCAAGTATTTCAATGCGTCGTTGTCGGTGACGCAGTATCAGACACTTCAGGATGAAACCTCACGTTATAGAAAGCCTGAGTATAACCAGATGCCTAGTTTGAACCTGCGTGGAGCACGGTATAACTGGGGCGGTTTTGACGTGGTTAGTGACAATGCGGTAACCCGATTTGAAATGCCCTATTACTCGGGTACGTTGTCGGAGTTTGACCGCTATCGTAAAGAGCGTGTCGCACCAAATGGGACGAGAATGTCGTCGCTCACCTCTATTAGCTATCCTATGGTGCGCCCATATGGCTACATCACTCCTAAGGCGTCACTGCATTTAAGTCAGTACGACACCGAGTGGAGTGCATTGCCAATGAACAATGCGATGCGCACTAATCAACGTAGTAAAGGGCGTGCGTTACCTTTGTTTTCCGTTGATTCAGGATTGTATTTTGAGCGCGATACAAGTTTGTTTGGTAACGCTGCCATACAAACGCTAGAGCCTCGCGTGTACTATCTGTATGTGCCATACAGAGATCAAAGTATGTTGCCAGTATTTGATACCAGCGTGGCATCGTTTAACTTCTCACAAGCGTTCAGTGAAAATATCTACAGTGGCGGCTGGGACCGTATTGCCAATGCAAACCAATTAACACTGGGGTTGACCACGCGTTGGTTGGATGCTGAGACTGGTGAAGAGCGTGTGATGCTACAAGTGGCGCAGCGCTTGTATTTTGAAGACCAAAAAGTATTTTTGAGAAATACTGCCAACAATGAGTATCCAGAAACGCGACGTCGTTCAGATTACTTGTTTGGTGCTGGTGCTGCATTGACGGATACGTTGAGCCTACGTGCCGATGCGCAGTTCAATCCGCAATCCAGACGTACGAATAGACTAAGTGCTGGTTTTAGGTGGCAGCCGCAGCGTTTGGCGACCTTGTCCGCATCATATCGTTACGAACGAGACCCTAGAGCCTTTGATAATCCTAATTATTTCAGAGAAAATCCTAATCAGATAGATGATGGTAGAGAGCGAGTGTCAGTAACTACGCAATGGCCTTTGTCTAGTAAAGTATTTGCATTGGGACGTGTGGATTACTCATTGCAAGAAAAACGCAGTACACAAACCATTTTTGGTATGGAATACAAAGGCGAATGTTGTTGGGCGGCGCGTGTCGTCGTACAACGTTACGCAGTCTCTGCAGAGA
>SRSN01000124.1 GCA_004791645.1 Alcaligenaceae bacterium 429 | reverse complement strand
GTATAAATCTTATATACATACGCAATGCATGTAAATAAAAAGAGAATGCCATAGAGCACATCATGGCTCGCTCACCACAGCATGGCTATACCAAGGTATAGCCACACCACCTCTTAGTTTGATTAGTGCATACACACGTAGTCTGGTTTACGCATGCTAGGCATCGCATAATACTTTCTGTCTATTTCTTAGCTGAATCAGGCATGAAGCCACCTACACCGCATTCATCCTATTGTCTTAACAACCATGGCAGAAACAACGCCATGCGGTTCCCCCTGCCGAACTAAATACACGGCACTAATGAGCCGCTGCCTGTTGTGTCATGGCAGAGGTCTCACCCATGACTTTCTTTGCTTTTGCTCTCTCACGTGTCGCGCCCAAACCGGCTGCTCAAACACGTACATTGCGCGTGCAAAGTGAAGCCCCACAGACCTTACACACCACCTTGAAAAATGTAGGCGCACACCCACACGGTTTATTGCTTTCTGACGTAACAGAGCGTCAGCAACGGGACGGTTTAAATGTCATTGCGCACGAGCAAACACCCTCGGCACTGCGACAGTTTTTGAGCACCTTTAAAAACCCATTTATTGTGGTGCTGTTGGTATTAGCGGGTATTAGTGCCATCACAGATATTTGGTTGCCCTGGCAAGCCGGCCATGCCGCTGCGCCTGCCAGCATGATCATTATTTTGACCATGGTATTAGCCAGTGCGGTAATGCGCTTTATTCAGGAATACCGCTCTACCCGTGCTGCGGCAGCATTAAAAGCCATGGTACGTACCACCGCCACGGTGACACGCCGCAGTGTTGTGCAAGCCAGGCCACACACACAGGAATTACCTATAGAGCAATTGGTAGAAGGCGACTTAATTAGCTTACGGGCTGGCGACATGATTCCTGCCGATGTACGGCTAATAGAGTCACGTGATTTGTTTGTTAGCCAAGCCATGCTAACGGGTGAATCTATACCTGTAGAAAAGCAGCATACGCCGCAGCCTTTTGCAACCGATGCGAACACCCTATTGGATACCCCAAACATTGGTTTTATGGGCACTAATGTCGTCAGCGGCACCGCCACAGCCGTAGTGCTCGCCACAGGCAAACGCAGTTATTTTGGATCGCTTGCGCATTCCATTGTAGGCACCCGCTCACAAACTGCTTTTGACCGTGGCGTGAACAGCGTGAGCTGGTTGTTGATACGTTTTATGCTGGTCATGGTGCCTTTGGTCTTTGTCATCAATGGCGTGAGCAAAGGGGATTGGGTAGAGGCCTTTATGTTTGCCTTGGCGGTAGCGGTGGGGCTTACCCCTGAAATGCTGCCCATGATTGTGAGCGCCAATTTGACCAAAGGCGCACTAGCCATGGCCAAACGTAAGGTAGTAGTTAAACGCTTAAATGCTATCCAGAACTTTGGTGCCATGGATGTATTGTGTACGGATAAAACCGGCACACTCACCCAAGACAAAGTGATCTTGGCTAAACACGTCAGTACCACCGGTGTTAATGATGCCACTGTGCTGCAACTGGCCTGGTTAAACAGCCACAACCAAAGTGGTGTACCTAACCTCATCGATCAAGCCGTACTACGTTTTGCAGAAGCTTCCCCTAAACATCTAGACGCACTACAACAATGGCAAAAGGTAGATGAGATGCCTTTTGACTTTGTACGTAGACGATTATCGGTAGTCGTTGCCAACGCTTCGGGCGCACACCAATTGATTTGCAAAGGTGCAGTAGAAGAGATGCTGGCGGTATCTACCCATATCGTGCATGAGCAACAAACCATTGCACTTACCGATGCTCGCCGCATTAGCTTACTGACAATGGCCCGCGCCTACCACCAAGACGGTTTTAGGGTGGTGGTCATTGCCACACGGGACATTACGGATGAGCAACGCGGTGAGCAATACAGCACTAACGATGAACACAGTTTAGTCATACGCGGTCTGTTGATTTTTCTAGACCCACCCAAGGACAGTGCCAACGCAGCCATGCAAGCGTTACACGCTCATGGGGTAAGCATCAAAGTGCTAACAGGCGATAACGACATCATCACAGGTCGTATTTGTAAAGAAGTAGGCTTGGCCCCTGGTGTGGCCTTGATGGGCAGTGAAATTGATTTGTTAGACGATGTAGCACTGCGCCAAAAAGTAGAAGAGCGCACCGTGTTTGCCAAACTTACACCGTTGCAAAAGTCGCGCATACTCAAAGCCCTACAAGCCAATGGTCATACCGTAGGCTTTTTAGGAGACGGAATTAACGATGCCCCAGCCCTACGCGAGGCCGATGTAGGCATTTCGGTAGACAGTGCCGCTGATATTGCCAAAGAGTCAGCCGACATTATTTTGCTAGAAAAAAGTTTATTGGTATTAGAAGAAGGCGTTATCAAAGGTAGAGAGACCTTTGGCAACATACTCAAGTACCTAAACATGACAGCCAGCTCTAACTTTGGCAACGTATTGTCGGTATTGATCGCCAGTGCTTTCATCCCGTTTTTACCCATGCTGGCCATACAACTGTTGATACAAAATCTGTTGTACGACCTGTCGCAGCTCTCGCTGCCATGGGACAAAATGGATAAAGAGTTTTTAGCCAAACCGCGTAAATGGGATGCTCGCAATACCGGCCGGTTTATGTTGTTCATGGGGCCTACATCATCCATTTTCGACTTACTTACCTACGCCGTATTGTGGTTTGTCTTTGCGGCAAACAGCCCTTCGGCACAAGCGCTGTTTCAGTCTGGCTGGTTTATTGAAGGCTTACTGTCGCAAACACTGGTAGTACATATGTTGCGCACCCAAAAAGTGCCGTTCCTGCAAAGTACGGCCACCTTACCAGTGTTGCTCATGACAGGCAGCATTATGGCTTTAGGCCTGTATCTGCCCTTCTCCCCATTGGGGCCTATGTTGGGGCTAGAAGCATTGCCATGGGAATACTTCCCGTGGTTAGTGGGCATTTTGTTCAGTTATTGCCTGACAGCCCAACTGATGAAAACGCTTTACATACGCCGCTTTGGCCGTTGGTTCTAACCTTACTCTAGGAGATTTCTATGGACGATGACCCGGGATCGTTGTGTTGTCTATGCGTTGAGACACACCCTCTTCACCCTTTTTCTACACACTGGTTCCCACACTAAGCAACGCATAGTGGGAACCTCAACACATTGGAGGCTCCCATGTTCCGTATCGCTTTTTCTGGTGTCCACCACTCCCTGACTCGCCGCTTTACTGCACTGCATACACACCGCCTGTACTTTTCTGTTGTGGCGCTGTATCTGGTGTCGCTCTTTGGATTGCTGGCCTTGTCATGGGCAACCCAAGCCGCTACCGTGGACACAGCCAACAACGCTGCACAACACTCTGACACAACTCAGACATCCAAACGTGCTAGCGTCACACAGGCTTCATAAACATATTCTTGACCACGTTGGTTCTTAGTCTTGGAGGATTCGCCATTATGGATTTTCACGATCTGTCTTCTGTTGCCATCAACCTGTTCGGTGCTTTAGTACTGGGCGGGCTAGTAGGGTTTGAGCGGCAATGGCATCAGCGTCAGGCCGGACTACGAACCAACACCTTGGTGGCATTAGGTGCTGCCACCTTTGTAATTTTTGCAGGGCTATTTCCTGGTGAAGCTAGCCCTACCCGTATTGCCGCACAAGTGGTGTCTGGCATAGGCTTTTTAGGTGCCGGGATTATTTTTAAAGAAGGCATGAACGTACGCGGTCTGAATACCGCTGCCACCTTATGGTGCTCGGCTGCCATTGGTGTCTTGTGTGGTGCAGGCTATATATTCCACGCCACCATTGCCGCTTTTTTCATTATCGGAGTGAACGGCTTGCTGCGCCCTCTGGTGCGTTTAATTGAGCGCCAAGCCATCAGCAACACTGACATCACCAACAGCTACAGCATCACCTTGGTGTGCTACAGCGAAGCCGAGGCGCATGTGCGTGCCCTACTGCTGCGAGATCTAGGGCAAAACATTCACATCCAAGAGTTGGAAAGCACCGACATCGAGGACACCAACCGCGTAGAAGTAAATGCGTTGGTACGTGCTGAAGACAAACAAGATAGATTGGTAGAGCAAGTCATTGGTAGGCTGAGTTTGGAGCCAATGGTAACATCGGTACGCTGGCGTACAGTTTCTGATCACGAAGATTAACGACGCCATTTTGCTCACCAAGGACACACCATGACGGGTAGCCTGAACTTTCGCCGTATTCTAGGCGGCCTTACTATTGCGGTAGTAATGGCCGCAATTTTCATTGCTGATACCGTCACGGATTATGCGATTGCATTCGCTGTTTTCTACTGTGCAGTACTACTCGCCGCCACGAACTTATACAGTGTACGTACTGTCAGTTGGTTATCGGCAGCCTGCATCACCCTAACCATTGTGAGCTTTTATCTCACCAACGACGGCGAGTATGAAATAGGCCTGTTAAATACCGCCATCAGTTTGGTGGCGATTGGCATCACCTCGTTACTGGGCATCAAAATCATGGCAGCCCGCACGGCAGCAGAGGTCTCGCAAGCACGGCTACAACAGCTCTCTCGCATCACCAGCTTAGGTGAGATGGCCGCTTCTATTGCTCACGAGGTGAACCAACCGCTAGGGGCGATTATCGCCAGCAGTAATGCTTGCCAACGTTGGCTTAACTTTGAACCGCCGAATATGGAAAAAGCACGCTTGGCCATTGAACGCATTATCGCCGATGCCAACCGTGCCAGTGCGGTCATCACTCGCATACGCGCCCTTACCCGAGGCGAAGCTCCACAAGCCAGCCTATTCGATATGAATCAGGCCATTGTAGAAGTGGTGCAGTTTTCGCGTAACGAATTAGACCGCCATAATATTTCGCTGAAACTTAGCTTGGCGGAAAACCTGCCTAAGGTATTCGCTGACCGCATACAATTACAGCAAGTTCTAGGTAACCTGCTGAATAACGCCATTGAAAGCATACGTCAGAATTCGCGCAACCCACACCGTGAAATAGAATTCACCACTCAAGTGGATGAACAAGGCGCGTTGTTGGTGGGGATTACCGACTCCGGCAAAGGCTTCAGTAACGATGCGCTAGAACATATGTTTGATGCATTCTGGACTGAAAAGGAAACTGGTGTGGGCTTGGGGCTAGCCATTAGCCGCACCATCATGGAGGCCAATCAAGGGCGTATTTGGGCCTCTCACCGTCCTGAAGGCGGTGCCCGTTTTCAATTTATTCTTCCCCTGAATCACTCTGTTGCCAGCTCATGACGTCTACTCAAACCACCGATACCTCCAACACCCTGGTCTACATTATTGATGATGACCCATCCATGCGCGCCGCACTGGACGACCTGCTGGCATCGGTAGGCTTGAACACTCGTACCTATAGTTCGGTGCAAGAGTTTCTGGATCAAGGCGTGGAAGACTCCCCTGGCTGTTTAATTCTGGATATACGTATGCCAGGCCAAAGCGGCATGGACTTCCATAGACACATGGCCCAATACGGTATTCAACTGCCTACTATTTTTATCACTGGCCACGGTGATATCGCGCTGGGTGTAGAGGCCATGAAAAATGGAGCAATAGAATTCCTCACCAAGCCTTTCCGTGACCAAGACCTACTGGATGCCATCCAATTAGGGCTGCAAAAAGACACGCAACGTCGACAAGAAGAAGCACAAATCACCGTGCTGCGTGATCGCTGGAATAAGCTCACCACGGGTGAACAATCCGTCATGCGCTTAGTGGTACAAGGCTTGCTGAACAAACAAATTGCCAGCCATTTGCATGTGAGTGAAATCACCGTCAAAGTGCGCCGTGGGCAAGTGATGCGCACCATGGAAGCTGGCTCACTGGCTGAACTGGTACGCATGGCAGATAGGCTGCAGTTACAGCCCTAAGTCTTGTTGATGGGTTGGCGCTGATGGCATAGGGGCTTAGTTACAATGCCTACATAGCCTAACGCGTATAGACGCCATACCTATCAGTAGTCGTAAAAAAACCGGTGTACGCCTAAACGTCACCGGTTTTTTTGTATGAGACACACTTAGGAGAAGAAGTTCTTCACCTTGTCTGTCCACGACTCGCTTTTGGGAGAGTGTTTGTCACCACCTGATTTCAGCGCTTCTTCGAATTGACGCAGAATTTTCTTCTGCTCTTCACTCAAGCGCACAGGTGTTTCTACCTGAATGTGGCAGTACAAATCGCCGGGATAGCTAGAACGCACTCCCTTAATCCCTTTGCCACGCAAACGGAAAGTTTTTCCAGTTTGAGTGCCTTCAGGAATAGAGATCTCGCCTCGGCCTGTTAGGGTAGGCACTTCCACTTCACCACCCAGTGCTGCTGTTGTGAATGGAATGGTCAGGCTGCAGTGCAGGTCATCGCCGTCACGCTGGAAAATACCATGCGGTTTAAGCTGAATTTCCACATACAAGTCACCGGCTGGGCCACCGTTCACACCAGGCTCACCGTTACCCATAGAGCGAATGCTCATGCCGTCATCAATACCGGCAGGAATCTTCACTTGCAGTGTTTTCTCTACACGTTTGCGGCCTTCACCATGACATGCGGTACAAGGATCTTTGATCTCTTTACCTGAACCATGACATGTAGGGCAGGTTTGCTGCACGCTAAAGAAGCCTTGCTGCATGCGTACGGCACCCGAGCCACCACATGTACCACATGTAGTAGGTGAGCTGCCTGGCTTCGCACCAGAACCGTCACAAACCGAACAATTTTCCCAGCTAGGTACTCGGATTTCCGTGTCAAAACCTTTGGCTGCCTGCTCTAGGCTGATTTCCAACGAGTACCGTAAATCTGCACCACGGTAGACTTGTGGTCCACCTTGGCCACGGCGTCCCGCGCCACCAAAGATTTCACCAAAGATATCGCCCAGGTCACCAAACCCACCAAAACCTCCGCCACCACCCATGCCGCCCATACCGGCAGCACTAGGATCCACACCAGCATGGCCATAGCGGTCGTAAGCTTCACGTTTCTGCTCATCGCTCAGAATTTCGTAAGCTTCTTTTGCTTCCTTGAACTTCTCTTCGGCCTCTTTGCTGTCAGGATTACGATCCGGGTGGTACTTCATTGCCATCTTGCGATAGGCTTTGCGGATCTCATCCTGGCTCGCATTTTTGGCGAGACCCAGTATTTCGTATAAATCGCGTTTTGCCATTTTGACTGTCAGGCTAGTAAAAGCCTTTTCATGGAAAAAAGGATGCCCGGAGCCCACACATAAGGTTGGCTACCGGGCCTGTCAGTGCACAGTCACTGGATTACTGATCGCGCTTCACTTCTTTGAAGTCAGCGTCAACCACGTTTTCATCCGCGGGTTTAGCACCGTCTTCGCCTGCTTGCTGTGCAGCGGCCTGAGCCTGCATATCAGCATACATTTTCTCGCCCAGTTTCTGCGATGCAGTGCTCAATGCTTCGACTTTGGCATCGATGGCTTCTTTGTCGCCATCTTTCAATGCACCTTCCAGCTCGGCGATAGCAGCCTCAATGGCTTCTTTCTCGCTAGCTTCCAGTTTGTCACCGTACTCTTCCAACGATTTACGTGTAGAGTGCACCAGTGCTTCACCGTTGTTGCGTGTTGTAGCCAGTTCAGCCAAACGACGGTCTTCCTCGGCGTGAGCCTCGGCGTCTTGCATCATGCGCTGTACTTCTTCATCGCTCAAACCAGAGTTGGCTTTGATGGTAACTTTGTTCTCTTTACCTGTGCCTTTGTCTTTGGCGGAAACGTGCAAAATACCGTTTGCGTCAATGTCGAAAGTCACTTCGATCTGTGGCATACCACGTTGTGCTGGTGGGATACCTTCCAGATTGAACTCACCCAACGCTTTGTTACCCGCAGCGATTTCACGCTCACCTTGGAAAACCTTAATGGTTACCGCAGGCTGGTTGTCATCGGCTGTGGAGAACACTTGCGAGTGACGAGTAGGAATCGTGGTGTTCTTCTGAATCATTTTGGTCATCACACCACCCAGGGTTTCAATACCCAAGGACAGCGGTGTAACGTCCAACAACAATACGTCAGAACGATCGCCAGACAATACAGAACCTTGAATTGCTGCACCAGCGGCAACAGCTTCGTCAGGGTTCACGTCACGACGTGGATCACGACCAAAGAACTCTTTCACACGTTCTTGCACTTTAGGCATACGTGTCATACCACCAACCAAGATCACATCGTCGATCTCGGACACTTTCACGCCTGCATCTTTGATAGCAATGCGGCAAGGTTCGATAGAACGCTCGATCAGATCTTCAACCAACGCTTCCAATTTGGCGCGTGTGATTTTCAGGTTCAAGTGTTTAGGACCGGAAGCATCTGCTGTGATGTACGGCAGGTTGATTTCAGTCTGTTGTGTAGACGACAGTTCGATCTTGGCTTTTTCTGCGGACTCTTTCAGACGTTGCAGTGCCAATACATCTTTGGACAGGTCTACGCCACTTTCTTTCTTGAACTCTTCGATGATGTAGTCAATGATACGTTGGTCAAAGTCTTCACCACCCAAGAAGGTGTCACCGTTGGTGGACAGCACTTCAAACTGTTTCTCACCGTCGATGTCAGCAATTTCGATGATAGATACGTCAAACGTACCACCACCCAAGTCGTACACAGCGATTTTACGGTCGCCGTCGGAAGCCTTATCCAAACCAAACGCCAATGCCGCAGCAGTAGGTTCGTTGATGATACGTTTTACTTCCAGACCAGCGATACGGCCGGCATCTTTAGTTGCTTGACGCTGGCTGTCGTTGAAGTACGCAGGCACAGTGATCACAGCTTCGGTCACTTCATGACCCAAGTAGTCTTCAGCTGTTTTCTTCATTTTGCGCAGGGTGTCAGCGGAAACTTGCTGAGGAGCCAACGCTTTGCCTTGGGCTTCAACCCATGCATCACCGTTATCCGCCTTAACGATTTTGTAAGGCATCAACGAGATATCTTTCTGTACCGCTTTTTCGTCGAATTTACGACCAATCAAACGCTTCACAGCAAACAATGTGTTCTGTGGGTTTGTTACTGCTTGACGCTTAGCAGGTGCACCTACCAGTACTTCACCATCAGGCATGTAAGCAACGATGGAAGGGGTGGTACGAGTACCTTCTGCGTTTTCAATAATTTTGACCTGGTCACCGTCCATTACGGCAACACAACTGTTGGTTGTACCAAGGTCAATACCAATAATCTTGCTCATATTTTTGATTTACCTTGCAAAAATCAGCGTACCCAACTTAGGGATACGACTCAGTTATTACTATGATTTACAGATGGGGACTCGCTAAACATTTTCAAGCCCCCATAACAAAATAATTTAGGCTGGCGCTTGTCCGGAGGACACCATCACCAATGCAGGGCGCAATACGCGATCGGCCAACACATACCCTTTTTGCAATGCCATTGCGACAGTACCTTCGGCTTGATCGGAGGGAACTGTAGAAATTGCTTGATGCAGATGTGGGTCGAATTTATCGCCTGCTTGTGGCGCTACTTCTTTAAGCTGGTTGCGTGTGAACGCGTTATCCAACTGACGCAGCGTGGTTTCTACACCTTCACGGAAGGCTTCAATCGTTTGTTCTTCTTGTGCTAGCGCAGCTTCCAAACTATCACGTACTGGCAGCAGGCTTTCAGCAAAAGACTCTGTACCAAACTTACGGGCTTTAGATACTTCTTCATCCGCACGACGGCGAATGTTTTCCATTTCGGCTTTAGCGCGCAGCAACTGGTCGTAGTACTGGGCTACTTTAGCCTGAGCTTCTTCCAACTGCTGATCCAGTCCAGACTCGACAAGCGATTCTGCTGCCACATCAATGGACTCGTTTTCAGGTTGGTTGTCTTCAGGAATCTGGTTTTCGTTCTGGTCTGTTGATGCAGACATAATGGATCTCCACGGCAAAAAAACATCACTGTTTTTCATATGGGGATCACACACCCCATATTCAAGAGATCCATGGTTATTTTTACATTTAGCTTATGCGAGCCAGCCTGCAGCGTGTTCGCGAACCAATTGCGCTAAACCATCTACCCACTCTGCATCATCGTTCAAGCAAGGAATATAGGCGAAATCTTGCCCGCCCTCTTCTAGGAACGCATCACGGCACATGAGTTTAATTTCTTCCAGTGTTTCCAAACAATCTGCTAAAAACCCAGGGCACACCACATGCACGTTTTTCACCCCTTCCTTAGCCCACTGACGCAACAGCGGTTCGGTGTAGGGTTCTAACCAACGTTCGGCCCCAAAACGACTTTGGAAGGCAGCCTGCACTGGCACTACAGTGGCTTCCAACTCAC
>SRSN01000123.1 GCA_004791645.1 Alcaligenaceae bacterium 429 | reverse complement strand
CTATAAATTTTTGTTATAGAAAAGGCCTTTTATCTTATTGGATTTTTAGGTTTTACAGATTCATACTTTCCTCCACATCCCCATCAAGAGGGAAATGACCTCACTAATCATTAGGAGACAGCTCATGAATCACTCTGATCAACGCAAAAAACAGGTCAACACCACCCGCAGAAATTTCCTGAAAACAGCCAGTGTGCTTTCTGGTGCAGCACTACTAGGTGCCCCTGCCATTGTGCGTGCAAAAGAATACCGTCTGTACACTCGCGACCCGGGTGGCCCATTCAGCGAGGCCTTCAGTAAAGCCTTTTACGAACCCTTCAAAAAAGCCACCGGCATTACCGTGATAGGCCAAGCGTCGGAATCTGAACCCAGTGGCATGGTCAAAGCCATGGTGGAGTCTAAAAACTATCGCTGGGATATGGCCCACCTGAGCAACTCCACACACTTGTCATTGGTAGAGCTGGGGTACTTAGAACCCGTTGCTCCAGCCAGTGGCCCTGGCCCAGCCCTAAGCAAAATCCCAGAAAACATGCGTGGGGAGTTTATTGCCGGTGTCGATATTTACGCCACGGTGATTGGCTACCGTGAAGACAGCGTACGCAAAGCACCCACCAGCTGGAAAGACTTTTTCGATCTGTCTGACTACCCCGGTTTGCGTGGTTTGCGCCGCAACCCCTACGACACGCTAGAAGAAGCCTTGCTCGCTGATGGTGTTAAACCTGCAGACCTTTACCCACTGGATGTGGAACGTGCTTTCAAAAAGCTGGATAGCCTGAAAAAAGAGGTCGGTGCATGGTGGGAAAACGGGGCCCAAAGCTCACAGTTCTTACGCACGGGCGAAGTAGATATGTTGCCGCTCTGGAATGGTCGAGCACAGGTAGCGATTGATGATGGCGCCCCTGCCAAACTGGTGTGGAATGAAGCGCTATGGACCTACGAAGGATTCACCATTTTGAAAGGTGGCCCCAATGTGGACATGTGCCGTGAGTTTATCGAGTTCTGCTCGCAGCCTGAGCAACAGGCCATCTTCACAGAAACGCTGGCTTACGGCCCTACCGCTCCCGGTGCTTTTAACTTTATTTCGCCAGAACGCGCCGCGCTACTGCCGAACAACCCTACCTATTTCCCTCACATGATCCGCATTGATTCGGAGTATTGGGGCAAAAACAAAAACGCCATCACCGAGCAATTCAACAACTGGTTGTTGTCTTGATGGGTTTCCCCCACCAGCACTTTCTGAATTATTAGTTTGATAGCGACACACAGCATGAACCAACATTACAAATTACAGGTCAAGGACGTACGCAAGTCATACGGAGCCGTGACAGCCCTTGAAAACACAAGTCTAGAGATGCGTGAGGGAGAATTTTTAACGCTGCTAGGCCCATCAGGCTCTGGGAAATCCACCTTATTGATGGCCATTGCAGGGTTGAATAATCCAGACAACGGCGAAATTTGGATTGATGGCAAGCTGGCCACGTACCTCCCTCCCTTTCAACGGGATATAGGCATGGTGTTTCAAAACTATGCCTTGTTCCCTCACATGACCATTATGGAGAATATTGCGTTTCCTCTGCGCATGCGTGGTGAAAGCAAAGACAGCATCAACCAGAAAGTGAAAGAAGTACTGGAAAAAGTGCAGCTTTCTCACGTGGCTGAACGCTTCCCACGTGAGCTTTCTGGTGGGCAGCAGCAGCGTATTGCCTTAGCCCGCTGCTTTGTCTATAAACCGTCGATTATTTTGATGGATGAACCCTTAGGGGCGCTGGATAAAAAGCTGCGCGAAGCCCTACAACTTGAGATCAAACATCTGCATGAAGAATTAGGCATCACGGTGCTGTACGTGACCCATGACCAAGAAGAAGCCATGGTCATGTCCGACCGTATTTGTCTGATGAACAATGCCCGTATAGAACAAATAGGCACCCCCGACGAACTGTACCATCGCCCCAAAACCATCTTTGCTGCTGACTTCTTGGGGGAGTCCAACTTTATTGATGTACGTGTCAAAGCCCTGCAAGACGATACCGTCACAACAGAAACCAGCACCGGCACACTGCTGCACGCCCCCGCGTCGCCCTCTGTAGCCACCGGCACATCAGCCAAGATCATGGTCCGCCCCGAAAGTATTAGGGTGCTAGCCGATACAGAAACTGCTCACAACATACTGACGGGTGAAGTCACTGATGTGATTGTGGCGGGTGGCGTCACCAAGTCTTTTGTACGTACTGCCGACCACCCTATGCTGAAAGTTTCCCAGCTAACAGGCAGCAATAAGCTGCACAAAGGTCAGCAGGTACGTCTAGGTTGGACCACCTGCTCTGCAGTAGTGCTCACCAACGGAGGCAAACCATGAGTAGCCTAGCCTCTAGCGCACACTTGCCCTCTAAATGGCGGCTGGCGATGCCTATTTACCCCGTTGTGATTTTTCTGGCGGTGTTTTTTCTCGTACCCATAGGCACGCTGCTTGGGCTAAGCGCCTTGGACAGTGATGGCAGTATCACTAGCGAACATTACGTACGCTTATTGTCCAACGCGGTGTACCTCAAAGTATTGTTTGTCACCCTGAAGATTGCAGCGTGGACCACGCTCATTACCTTATTGGGTGCATACCCTATTGCGTACCTAATAGCCACGCTGCCCGCCTCTAAACGCAACTCGTTAATCATTTGGGTATTGATGCCCATGTGGACCAGTTTTTTGGTGCGCGCCTTTTCATGGATGGTCTTACTAGGCCGTAAAGGGGTGCTCAATGAGCTGCTGCTTTCCTTAGGCATTTTGGAAATGCCAGCCCGGCTGATCTACAACTTCACCGGCGTCATGGTGGGTACCGTACACGCCATGCTGCCTCTGTGCGTCATGGTGATGCTACCTGTGATGCAAGGCATAGATCAGAACTTGGTCAAAGCAGCATCCACCTTGGGGGCGAGAAAAGGCCAAGCCTTTTGGCAAGTGTATTTCCCCTTATCCATGCCAGGCATCACCGCCAGCGGATTACTGATTTTCATCACGACGTTAGGCTTCTTTATTACGCCCGCCCTGTTAGGTGGGGCTGACGACGCAATGATCGTACAGCTGATTATTTTCCAAATTAATCAGATGTTGGACTGGAGTTTTGCGGGTGCTATCGCCCTGCTATTTCTGATTACCACACTGGTCATTTTCTATTTTTATGATCAGCTCTTTGGCTTATCCAGCCTAACGGGTAGCAGCGGCAACCAGAAAAAACGCCTCATCAACAGCATGGGCAAACACGTAGGTAACTTCATATTGAAGGTGCTATCCGCCGTGTGCACGCTGCTAGGAAGACTCTACAACATGGTATTCCCGCTATGCGGTCACAAAGCTCAAAAAGAGCATTCACGCACCGTGCTATGGGTATGCAGTTTGTTAGTTCTTCTATTTCTGTGCTTGCCCGTGCTGTTCCTGATTCCGGTGTCCTTTACCGAAGATGGCTTTATGGCATGGCCTCCCAAAGGATTCTCTCTGCAGTGGTATGAGTCTGTGCTGTATTCAGAGGAATGGTTAATGGCGATTGCTAGGTCTTTCATCATTGCCATTTGCGCCGCCTCGTTGGGCATGCTGATTGGTG
Organism: Alcaligenaceae bacterium 429; assembly: GCA_004791645.1. Classification (GTDB taxonomy): domain Bacteria; phylum Pseudomonadota; class Gammaproteobacteria; order Burkholderiales; family Burkholderiaceae_B; genus Paenalcaligenes. The sequence goes on along the minus strand of SRSN01000123.1, from coordinate 6,725 downwards.
TACCTGCTGCCTTCTTTTTATCCAGACAACGTTTCTCGGGGAAAAGTGCACTACTGGCCTTCATTTTGGCCCCCATCATCATCCCCAATATCGTGATTGCGGTTGCCCTGTTCTACCTGTTTTCCAAGTTGGATTTGGTAGGCACCATGACCGGCATGGTGATTGGCCATACGGTGCTGACCATTCCCTATATCGTCATTACGGTGATGTCTATTTTGAAAACCTATGACGTGCGACTGGACCAAGCCGCCTGGACCTTGGGTGCCAACAAACGACGTACGTTACTGCACATCACACTGCCCATCATCAAAGCAGGGCTGATTGCGTCCTTTATGTTTGCTTTCATCATCTCGTTTGATGAGCTAACCATTGCCCTGTTTGTGACTGGCGGTGAGTTCACCACCCTACCCAAACTGATGTGGGATGGTGCCTTGCTGAAAGTGAGTCCTGCTTTAGCAGCCATTGCCTCGTTACTGCTGCTGTTCATGACTGCCTTTATCTTGATTACTGAATACATACGTCGTCGTGCGAAATCCTCCCTATGAAACAAGTCTCTTCTTTTACCCCCAGCGCTGACAAACCTGCTATTACCATCATCGGCGCTGGCGTTATTGGTGTAGTCACAGCGCGCACGTTGCAACAACAAGGTTACTCGGTAACGTTGATAGATAAAGACGACCCTGCCGAAGCCTGCTCAAGCGGTAACGCAGGCATTTTGGCTGCCTATGGCGTAGTCCCATTATCCTTGCCTGGGATTTTAAAAAAAGCACCGGGCATGCTGTTGAACCCGTCTGGCCCCTTGTCTATACGTAGACAATATTTGCTGCGCATCATGCCGTGGTTATGGCAGTTCTGGCGCGCTAGTCAGCCTGAGCGCGTGGAGCATATTGCCTCAGCCTTATCCCCCTTACTGCGACATACCGTAAGGGACTATCAACAGCTTACCCGCGACACTAGCGCTCAACCCTTGATTGTGTCGTCCCCGGTGCTGTGCGCCTATAAGGACGAAGCTGCCTACCTGAATGACAAAATGGTGTGGGACTTACGGGCAAAACATGGCGTCACATGGCATACCCTATCGGGCTCCGCCGTACAGGAAATGGAGCCCGCCTTAACAAAAGACTGCCAGTTTGCGGCCGTGTTTGAGAACTGCGGCTACACCCTAAACCCTAAACGCTTAGTCAAAAGTCTATTTGAGGATTTCATGCACGAGGGTGGATCCTTTATACGTTCCGCCGTACAACACATACGTCCCGTCAATGCCTCTGAGATCCGCTTGCAGCTCGCCAATAACGAAAGCTATAAGGCATCACGTTTGATCGTGGCGTGTGGTGCATGGTCTGGCCAGTTCACCAAAGCGTTGGGCGAGCCTGTGCCTTTGGAGCAAGAGCGTGGCTATCACCTGACGTTATCAAACTTTGACGGCACAGCCCCACGCTACCCCATTATGTCGCCCTCCCATAAAGTGATCGCAACGCCAATGGAAACGGGGTTACGCATTGCTGGCATGGTTGAGTTTGGGGGCTTTCTTCCCCCTGACCCTAGCCGCGCCACCGCCTTGCACCAGCATCTACGCAGTTTATTCCCCCACATCAGCGCAGGCACGCCTTCATCATGGATGGGACACCGCCCATCCTTGCCAGATAGCCTGCCAGTCATCGGCGCTTCTAAAAAACACGCCTCAGTGTTCTATGCCTTTGGTCACCAACATGTGGGGTTATCCAGCGCCCCGATGACCGCCCGTGTCATGAGTGAACTCATCGCCAACCAACCTACCTCCATTGATATTACGCCCTTTAGGGTAGATCGATTTTAGGATGCGCTCCCATCATGGCCTATGACCCGCTGACCGCTGCTTTACCCACACAGCCACGCCCCTACCCTGCTACGTATTGGTGTGCTACCGCAGGTACCCCGCCCACCGATGACGGGCCATTGCTACATGCTCAGGACACCGATATCGCCATTATTGGTGCGGGTTACACCGGACTCAGTTGCGCCTACCATTTGGCAAAACATTACCGCAGCACCGTGCACGTACTGGAAGCCCATCAACCAGGATGGGGATGCAGTGGCCGCAACGGTAGTTTCATGCGCCCTGCCATTGGCCGACTATCATGGACAGACAGTGTGCAGCGCTTTGGCCCTGAGCTCGCAAAAGCGCATTTCACAGAAGCACATCGTGCGCTGGCCACCATGCGCGAACTGATACTACAAGGAAACATAGACTGTGACATACAGCCTGATGGTTGGTTGAAAACAGCCCATCAGCCTAGTCGTATTTCTAGCTTGCTTACCGAGCAACAGGTCATGCGCGATCATTTCAACTATGACACACAGCTACTGCATCAGTCTGAGTTAGAAGAATACGGATTAGGGGGAGCAGAAGCCTCGGCAGCCTTACGCTTCCCCGATGCATTCAGCGCCCACCCGTTGAAGATTATTTTCTCGCTCGTGAAACAAGCCAGACAAGCTGGTGCAGTAGTGTATTCAAAGTCCCCCGTTATCTCGTGGCATAAAGAAGGGGCTACCCATTACCTACGTACTCCAACAGGCACCTTGCGCGCTAAACACGTAGTGATTGCCACTAATGGCTATTCCACCGAGCAGCTACACCCCTGTTTGAAGTCGCGCTTAATGCCTGTGCTGTCTAGCATTATTGTGACTCGTCCGTTAAGTGAGGATGAAATCCACCATAGCGGTTTTCGCACCACCAACATCATCACTGACACACGCAAGGTGCTGAATTTCTATAGACGCTTACCGGATAACCGCATCTTATTGGGTAGCCGGGGAGCCATTACAGAAAGCCATCAAAGCCAACAAAAAATCCAAGACCACTTGCTTGCTACCTTGCAGAGAAAATTTAGTGGGCTAGAAAACCTGACCGTGGATTATGGTTGGAGCGGATGGGTAGCATTAAGCATGGACTCTATGCCTCGCGTGCACACCGTAGACACAGACCGCAGCATTTCGTATGCCATAGGTTATAACGGCAGCGGCACCACAGCGTCGGTCTATGCTGGGAAGATTTTGGCTCATCATCTTAAAAGCAACGCAGCCATTTCACCCTTATTGAACTCGCCACTACCTGCCTTCCCTTTTGCTCCGTTTAGGCGTTTAGGGCAACGTGCCATGTTTGCGTACTATAGGCACCTAGACAATAAAGCCGGTTAAGTTGCTTCGCTAGGTTTATCACTCACGCTCTAGGGAATAACAACTCTTTTATTTTTATCGTTATCTACAGTACCCTATAGCGTTAAACCTTTTACTGTTGAGGTAGCCGCTTATGAGTCTAGCCCCTGTATATTTTGACAACGCCATGTTGGAAGACTGGCTTCAGGAAGACATAGGCTATGTAGACCTCACCAGCACCCTACTGCAATTGGGAAACAAGCCTGCCCGCATAACGTGGCGTACTCGTGGCGCTACGGTCAGCGCTTGCACCGAAGAGGTAGTACGCCTACTGCAATCGCGTCAGGTTACACACATCAAACACTTACCCAGCGGTCAACATGCCGCTGATGGTGACATACTGGTAGAAGCAGAAGGCCCTGCTCAAGCCTTATTAGATGTTTGGAAAGTTGGTCAAAATCTGCTGGAGTATGCCTGTTCGGTTGCTCTGCGTACCCATCAACTGGTGGAAGCGGTTAAACAACTTAACCCCCATGTGGGCATACTGACTACCCGTAAACATCCTCCGGGTTTGCGACGCATCGCCGTTAAATCCACAATGGCTGGCGGTGCCTGGCCGCATCGCCTAGGGCTATCTGAGACCATCTTAGTGTTCCCCCAACACCGTGCGCTCTTGGCTGAAAATGGTTGGGCAGAGGTCAAAGAAAAGCTACGCCAAAACGCTAACGGCTTAGCAGAAAAGAAAGTGGTGATAGAAGCAGCAACGTTAGAGGAAGCGCTACTGGCTGTAGAAGCGGGTGCGGATGTCATCCAATTCGATAAGGTTGCGCCTGCACAATTACGCGAATGGTGCACTCCTTTACGTGAGCGCTACCCGTCGTTAACACTATTGGCTGCTGGTGGCATCAACAAAACGAATGCCGCAGACTATGCTAACTGTGGTGTGGATGGGTTGGTGACCAGTAGCTTGTACTACGGCCCACCCGCCGATATCAGTGTGAGTATGCAGAAAATCTAACGTGCATCGCGTGATGCTTACCGTCCACACTAGCGCTCTAACAATTACGCATACAACATGCGTATCTGATGCGATACCTCACGCATGAGAAAGGGCTGTCAGTGACAGCCCTTCGTAGCATTTAGAGTTTACTGATTGCCTCTTGGAATCGCTGGCGCGCCTCTAGCCATTGCTGATTCTGCTTTTCTGACAACTGACGAAGTTCAGCAATACGGTCTTCTAGACCTTCTAGCTGTTGAGCAAATCGTTGTCCCAGATTACTTTGGTCACTCACTGCCCCAAGATTCTCACGTACACGAGCTTGTTCTTCAACTTGCTCTTCCAACAGCGACTGCGTGTGCTGCCAATCTTGTTGCGCAAGGCTTTGTTTCTCACGCAACGCAATTAACTCAGGCATCGCCGCTTTCCACTGAGCATTCAACCCGCCTTGATTCCAGTTGTACAGCACACTTTCACTCACATCATCCAGTCGCAACTCTTCCGCATCTAAACGACTAAAGGTGGCCTGTACTTGCAATGTTTCCCCGGCAGGTACTGTCAGCCGTAACCTGTAGCTCTGACTGGTTTGTTCCGTCTTGGCTGCACTGGTGAACTCCCAACCTTCCTGACGTGGGATGTCGATAATAATCTGACGCTCTTCTTGTGCTGCCCCCTGCACGTTATACGTCCATAGTTGGCTTTGCTTCCATGTACTTAAGGCTACACCATTCGCCACTTGTGTTTGCGTAATCTCACGAGCGGTTGTGCGCTCTTGATGAATTTGTACTTTGTTATCCCTAGCAAAATAAATCAGTCGTGCCTCACCACTAGGCAAGCCGCTAAGTTGCGCATCACCTATGTGGCCTAGCTGACGATCAAACACCGTGATGATGCCTGGAGGCAAGCTGCTATCTAACGTGTTCTTCAGATAAATAGCGGCACTAGGATGGGGGCTGCTTTGATTCTGAAAGTAAACAGACACATCCTCGGCTTGTACCTGCTGATCTTGGAAAGGCACTGAAATAGTTTGCCCACTGGCCGCAGTGACGGGATCCGGAATAGTAAAACGCACGACGGTTTGGCCCTCATCCGTAATTGCTGCCGTACCACCGGCAACCCCAGCAGAATTTGCTCTTCCCCGTTCCAGCATTCTTTCTTCCCTCACCACCGCTGACTGTACTGCCCGCTTCGCCATCATGGGGGCTGCAACAGGCGCAGGCGCATAATCAGCAAAACTCGCTGAGTAATTATCTGGTTCAGGGGCTGTACTACTTCCTACCGCAATAGGTAGTTCTGGACGTGTATGCCAATACTGCTGCAACAATGCCTGCTGATACACCACTGGCGAACCAGAGCTAAGAGTCAGGCTGATGTTTTCCCAATTCTCGCCCGTTGTATTCTCTACCACTGCCCAAGCTTGAAGTCTGGCTTTATTATCGTTGTCTAACAAAAGCCTATACGTAGTTTTCCAAATAGGGGCAGCAATCAAGTAGCGCAGCTCTAGCTCTTTAGCTTTGGTAGGGGCCAAAGACAGGTGCAATTCGCGACTGTTATCGTTAGTCTGCCGTGCCAGAATTTGGCTGGCTTGCTGCAATTGCTCTTGAATACGAGCATCCAGTACCTGCAAGCTGCTGTCTGGGCCTAGCTCTACCGTTTGCACTTGCCCTTCGGTACTCAACAACGATAAAGAATATACGGTTTTCTTCTCTTGTTCTTGCGCATCTACGCCTAGCAAGGTGCCTCGAATGCTGCGCCCTTGCGAATAGGCTTGTACCTCTACACCACGCAAACTGCTGGCCAACGCATGGATAGAACTAAGGCTATATTCGTTAAACGGTAGCCCCGCCAAACTGCTGTCTAGAGGCGCTTGCCCCGCTAGCGTTAAGCTTTGAATGCGTTGCTCAGCATCCGTAATCAGCAGAGTTTTGAGCACATCATCAACTTGGCTCAGGGGCACGGTTACGCTGACCGGGCCTTGTTCAGGAATAGCGACTTGTCTCACTACCTCGGCAATACCTGCCGTAGACAAACTGATTTCACGTATGGAGTCTGCCCATGTTGCTCCTCCCCATAAACAAAGACTAAGAGTAAGACTAAGGCGGGTAGCAGCACCAAGCCTTGCGGAGGACACAAGTAAAGCAGACATAAACATATTCCTAGTAAACACAGTACGAGAATTATGTAATATTGATCTAGCAGAGGTGGCATTGCAAGATAAGTAACGCTACCAATGGTGAGTGTGTGAATGTCCATATCAGATCGATGTGAAATCACTATGGTTAGTCAGCATCTCAACATCCCCCTTTCCCTGTATATACACTCAGTAACACCCTTCTATCCCCCTCTCGTCCGGAGGGGGTATATAGCAGTTTCCTGATCGTAAATTGATAGTTTTAATGCATTGATAATAGATAATTATTTTGCATCTCACTATCCCTGAAAATGGGTACTAGCAACACAACAGCTGGAAAAATTTACTTATCTACGATACATACTCTTATCGATAACATCACTCGAAGGAGAGTTTTGTATTCTCTAAGCTCTATTATCGAATAATAGCTACGTGTATATAGCGGCATCAGGGTTACAAGGC
>SRSN01000122.1 GCA_004791645.1 Alcaligenaceae bacterium 429 | reverse complement strand
TTTTCGTAAGGGTAACAGAGCAAGCAAGATTTCCCATCATTGCATCAAAATTGATTCCCACATTGACTGGCCAGTAGTGGAAAAAATCAAAATAAGGAGACATCAATGAATACATCAGTTTGGTTGGGCTTTGCTCCTCGCCGTCTAACAGTTGCGTTGTTAGCGGCTGGTGTCAGTATGTCAGCGTGGGCGGAGGATCCCGTCAAGGTAGGGATTGCACTGGATATTTCCGGTCCCTTTGCGGCTTCGGGTGCCGAAGCACGTGACGGTTTTGATTTGGCGATTGAAAAACTGGGCAGCACCTTGGGTGGTAAACCTGCTGAGTTCATTAAAACAGACTATGCCGGTAGCCCAGAGCAAGCGACACAGTTGGTGAACCGCTATTTGCAGCGTGAAAAAATCGACATGTTTACCGGGCCTATCCCGTCTAACGCAGCATTGGCGGTAGCGCCAGCACTGTTCCGTGCCAAAGTGCCATTTTTGTCCAGCAACCCAGGCCCTAGCCAGTTTGCGGGTGAGCGTTGCAGCCCCTACTTCTTTGGTCAATATCAGAACGATACTTATGACGAAGCAGGCGGTAAGTTGGCCAACGAAAAAGGCTACGCTAATGTGGTCATCATTGCGCCTAACTACCCAGCAGGTAAAGACCACCTGAATGGTTTCAAGCGTTTGTACGAAGGTGAGATTCGCGATGAGATCTACACCAAAGTAGGCCAAATTGATTACGCCGCAGAGATCGCTCAAATCCGTAGCCAGAAACCGGATGCCGTGTTCTTCTTCTTGCCTGGCACCATGGGCATTAACTTCGTGAAACAGTACGTGGCAGGCGGTTTGCAAGACATTCCAATGATTGCCCCTGGCTTCTCGGCTGACCAAGACATCATCCCAGCGGTGGGCGATGCCATGCTGGGCGTACAGAACACTGCGCACTGGGCGCATGATCTGCCACTGCCAGCCAATACTGAATTCGTGACGGCTTTCCGCGAGAAATACGATGGTCGTTACCCATCGGTATACGCCGCCATGGCCTACGACACCATCATGGCGATGGATGCCGCCGTACGTGATGCGGGTGGTGCGCAAGACAAAGATGCGTTGGTCAAAGCATTGGAAACCCCTAGCTATGCTTCGGTACGTGGTGACTTCACCTATGGCAAAAACCATTACCCAATCCAGAACTACTACGTACGTGTAGTAGAAAAAGACAGCGATGGCAATTTGACCAACAAGCTGGTGGGTACGGTGTTAGAGCAGCACCAAGATGCTTACGTTGCTGAATGCAAAATGTAAGAAAGGGCGGTAAGCATGAACGGGATCTTCATTACTGAGCAATTGCTAAATGGAGTGGGGTTTGGCCTGATGCTGTTTCTGATTGCGGCAGGTCTGACCTTAGTCTTTGGCATTATGGATACCATGAACTTGGCCCACGGGTCGCTGTTCATGGTGGGCGCCTACGTGGCGGCACGTGTGCATGTGGCCAGCGGGTCTATGTGGTTGGCTTTGGCCGTTGCTATTGCTGCTACGGTGGTGGTTGCTTGGCTGCTGGAGTTCCTGATCATGCGGCATTTGTACCGGCGTGATCACCTCGCGCAGGTACTGGCCACCTTCGGCATTATTTTGTTGGCCGATGATGCGGTAAAAGCTATCTGGGGTGCGGCGCCTATTATGGCACCCATGCCAGAAATGCTGGCAACCCCCATCGAGCTTATTCCTGGTTTGCCATACCCCGCCTACCGCTTAATGCTGTTGGCCGCAGGGTTATTGGTAGCCGTAGCGCTGTATGTATTGGTAAACCACACACGTATAGGGATGCTGGTGCGTGCGGGGGCGTCTAACCGTTCCATGGCGGAATTCATGGGTGTGCGCGTAGGGCATATTTTCTCGTTCGTGTTTCTGGTGGGCGCAGCCTTGGCAGCGTTGGCCGGTGCGCTGATGGGGCCTATTAGTGCTGTGCAGGTGGGGATGGGCGAGTCCATCTTGATCCCTGCATTAGTAATTATTGTGATTGGCGGTATTGGGTCGGTACGCGGGGCATTTGTGGCCTCGATGATTGTGGGTTTGGTAGACACGTCGGGCCGCGCATTCTTACCACCCATCTTGCGTGAAATTCTTTCTCCTGCGTTGGCCGCAGATTTGGCACCCGCGCTGGCTGGTATTGCTATGTACCTGCTGATGGCCGTTGTGCTGACCTTCAAACCAGCAGGGCTGTTCCCTGCGCGTGCCTAAGGAGACTACACATGACTATTGCCATGACTTCTGAACAGGCGCAACCCACTCAGCGTGCTACGACGGCTGGGAAACTCTTCCCGTGGCTAGTGTTTGCAGTATTAGCGGCGTTGCCGTGGCTGCTGCAAGCCCTAGAAATGGACTATTACATTGGTTTTGTGAACCGCTTGCTGATCATGATGATGGCGGTCACGAGTTTGAACTTTATTTTGGGCTACGGTGGTTTGGTAGCGTTGGGGCATGCGGGCTTTATCGGGGTAGGGGCATACACCGTCGTTGCGTGTGTGGATGCTGGCTACAGTTCGGCGTGGGCTGCATGGTTCATGGCGCTAGCGGTATCCGGTGTGGTGGCCTTGCTGATAGGTTTGGTGGCACTGCGCACCCGTGGTGTGTACTTCATCATGATCACCTTGGCTTTTGCCGAAATGCTGCATTACCTCGCCATGTCGCTACGTGTGTTTGGCGGTGATGACGGCTATAGCATTTACACCCCGCTCTCCATGGGGGGCTGGTTAGACGATATGTCTTACGGCTTCTATGGTGTGGTGCTGGTGATTGCAGCCCTGATTTTTGCGCTCAACAGCCGCTTGGAAGTATCCAAATACGGCTACGCCTTAAAAGGCACACGCGATAACGAAACTCGTATGGGGGCTTTGGGTTTCCCTGTATTCAGACTGCGCTTGGTGGCTTTTGTAGGCGCTGGCGCTGTGGCTGGGTTGTGTGGCGGTTTACTGGCTAGCAACGATGGTTTTGTGAGCCCATCCCTCATGCTATGGACGCATTCCGCTGTGCTGATTGTGATGGTAGTGATTGGTGGCGTGGGGAACCGTTGGGGTGGTGTGATTGGTGCGGGCGTGTGGCTAGTACTGGAAGAAGTACTGCGCATGTACACCGATTACTGGCACTGGCCTATGGGCTTATTGCTGTTGTTTGTGGTCTTTGTTGCGCCTAAGGGTATTGCGGCCTGGTTTGAACCAAAGGGGAAAACAGCATGAGTTTGTTTAAAACCGAAGGTGTGGTGAAACGCTTTGGCGGTTTGTTGGCTACAGATAATGTGTCGTTAACCGTAGAAAAAGGCGAGATTCATGCGCTGATTGGGCCTAACGGTGCTGGTAAATCCACCTTGGTTAACTTGATTTCAGGGTTGATCCCTGCTGATCAGGGCCGCACGGTATTGGATGGCAAAGACATTACAGGTATGCCCTCGCACTTACGCGTACGTGCGGGGATGGCGCGCTGTTTCCAAGTAACGAACATTTTTCGTGATGACACGGTACTGAACAACTTAATGCTGGCCGTGCAGGCGCATTCTGGCACCAGCTTCCGTTTTCTGTCGCGCCGTTCTAACGAGCTGTTATTGCAAGAAAATGCCGAGCAATTGGCTGCCAAGTTGGATCTGACTCAGCATTTGCATCGTATCGCAGGCACGTTGCCACACGGCGTGCAACGCAAGTTAGATGTGGCCTTGGCCTTAGCATCACGTCCTAAGTTGCTGTTGTTGGATGAGCCTATGGCGGGTATGGGGCCAGAGGACTCCCTACAAATGGTGGGCATTATTCGAGAGCTACGTAAAGAAACCACCATTTTGCTGATTGAGCACGATATGGATGCCGTATTTCAGTTGGCTGATCGTATTTCGGTGCTGGTGTATGGCCGAATCTTGATGTCTGGCACGGCTGACGAAATACGTAATCACCCGCAAGTACAAGAAGTGTATTTGGGTACAGAAGACGATGCAGTGGAGGCGATGGTATGAGTAACAGCAATACTGGGACCTTACTGTCCTGCAAAAATGTGGAAGCCGGTTACGGCGCAAGCCAGGTGTTGTTTGGCGTAGGGCTGGAAATACGTGAAGGCGAGGTAGTGACCTTGCTGGGGCGTAACGGCATGGGCAAAAGCACCACCATCAAAACCATTATCGGAGCGCTGAAACCCAAAGGCGGTGAAATCCATTTTGCAGGCGAAAAGCTTAACGGTCTTAAAGCTGATTCCATTGCGCGTCGTGGTATTGCCATCGTGCCAGAAGGGCGTATGTGTTTTCCTAACCTCACGGTTGAAGAGCACTTGATCGCTTTTGCTGATAACCGCAGCGGTCAGCAAGACCGTTGGACACTAGACCGTATCTATTCGATTTTTCCTAGGCTCAAAGAGCGCTATCGCAACTTGGGTAGCCAATTATCTGGTGGTGAGCAGCAATTGCTGGCCATAGGTAGAGCCTTATCCACCAATCCCAAACTGCTGATTTTAGATGAAGCTACCGAAGGGCTGGCCCCCTTAGTGCGCGAAGAAATTTGGCGGTGTTTGGATATGTTGCGCGACGCAGGCCAGACCATTCTGGTCGTCGATAAATATGTACAGCGATTAATTAGGCTGGCGGACCGACACGTGATTTTAGAAAAGGGGCACGTGGCGTGGCAGGGGTCGTCAGCAGAATTGGACAGTGATCGCAGCCTCTGGAAGACGTACCTAGGAGTATAAGCTGGGGCGGTTTCAAGGCAGGGCGATGATAGAACGACAAAGATAAGCCGGAGGAGACCTATGTACAGTGCACACCAAGATACTTTTGCACGAGACAACCTGCCACCACGCGAATGGTGGCCAGAGCTGCTGTTTGATTTACCGGAGTACCAATTCCCTGAGCGCTTGAACTGCGCCACAGAACTGCTGGATAAGCACGTAGCGGAAGGACGTGGCAATAACGTTTGCATACGCGCCGAAGGTCTGACATGGACCTATGCTGACCTGCAAGAGAAAGCCAATCGTATTGCTAACGTATTGGTAGACAAAATGGGCTTGGTGCCAGGGAATCGCGTGTTGTTGCGATCGGCCAATAACCCCATGTTGGTGGCATGCTGGTTTGCGATCATGAAAGCGGGCGGTATTGCTGTGACCACCATGCCACTGCTGCGTGTGAAAGAGCTCACGCCAGTGATTATGGTGTCGCAATCCACCCATGCGCTGTGTGATGCAGAGCTGGCTGAAGCGCTGCTAGAAGCGCAAGAGCAAGAGCCGGTGTTGAAACACATCATGTTCTACCACAGCGATGCAGCAGACAGCCTAGAAACGCTGATGGCACAAGCCTCACCACATTTCAAAAATGTGGATACGGCTTCTGAGGACTGCTGCTTGTTTGGCTTTACCTCGGGTACTACCGGTATTCCTAAAGCCACCATGCACTTTCACCGTGATGTCATGGCTATTTGTAATGGTTGGGCAAAACATGTGTTGAAGCCAGTGGCAGATGACGTCTTTATTGGTAGCCCGCCGTTGGCGTTCACCTTTGGTTTGGGCGGGTTGGTGCTGTTCCCTATGAGCGTAGGTGCCAGCACTGTGCTGCTAGAAAAGAGCACCCCCGAACCGCTGTTAGCAGCGGTACAAGAGTTTGGCGCCACCATTTTGTTTACGGCGCCTACGGCGTACCGCGTGTTGTCGGCACAGGGCGATCTATTACGTAACGGCACACTGCGTAAATGCGTGTCGGCGGGGGAATCCTTGCCCATTGCCACACGTACCGCATGGCGTGAAGCTACTGGCATAGAGCTGATTGACGGTATTGGTGCAACAGAGATGCTGCACATTTTTATCTCTCATGACGAAACGACGGTACGCCCAGGTGCAACCGGCAAACCAGTGCCGGGGTATCAAGCGGCAGTGCTGGACGATAACGGTAATGAAGTGCCACCCGGTACAGTAGGCAGATTGGCTGTGAAAGGGCCGGTGGGTTGCCGTTACTTGGCAGATGACCGCCAAAAGGTATATGTACAAAATGGCTGGAACGTAACAGGCGATGCCTATGTGATGGATAAAGATGGTTATTTCTACTATCAGTCGCGTACGGATGATCTGATCATTTCTGCTGGCTACAACATCGCTGCTATAGAGGTAGAAGAAGTGCTGCTGATGCACCCTGCGGTCGCTGAGTGTGCGGTGGTTGGTGTGGCCGACGAGCTGCGTGGTCAAGTGGTGAAAGCATTTGTAGTGCTGCGTGCAGGGCATACCGTAGGCGAGGCGATGGTGAAGGCACTACAAGACTTCGCTAAGCAAAATGCTGTGCCGTACAAATACCCACGTCAGGTGGCGTTTGTAGAAACCTTGCCGCGTACCTCTACAGGGAAGTTGCAGCGTTTTAGATTGCATACCGAAGCGGAAACCGTGTCCTAATTGGTAGAGCGATAGCTAAAAAAAGCCCATGGATAACACCATGGGCTTTTTGTTGTACTGAGGAAGTGATCTAGTGGGACGTAGGGGTAGGGGCAGGGTAATGTTGTTGCAGGCTACGTACTAAGTTAGCGGCAAATTCCGTCACTGGTGTGGCGACGTTTAACTGCTGACCTTGTCTGACGATGGCCCCGTTAATGGCTTCGATTTCAGTGGGCTTACGGTTACGTATATCGATAGCCATAGAAGGAATGTGATCGCGTGTGAACTCGGCAACATGCAGCACATGTTGCAGGGCTTTTTCCCTAGAAATCGCTAAGCCCTTAGCTTGGGCGACGTCAGCGGTTTCAAACACAATACGGTCCAGAAGTTGGCGTGACTCAGGCGTGTCTACCACTTGCCCTACAGTTTGCTGCAAGATGCCGCACAAACTGTTTAGCGAGGCATTCACCAGCAGTTTCATCCAAATATCGTGCTCTACATTGGCGGAAATGCTGGTGTTTAAGCCCGCTTGATTCATCAGTTCGCACAAACGTTGTAAGGCAGGGCTAGGCTGATGGTTCAGTGGCCACATTGCCGTGTGCAGGCTGAGATCGCAGGTCACGTGGATGTGGCCAGGTTCTACCAAATCACTGGTGAGGGTACTGAACCCGTACACAATTTGTGCAGGGTTTAGTACTTGTTTCATTAGGTCGGTGTTACCCAGCCCATTTTGTAGACTCACCACGACGGTATTGGGGGTGATGGCTTTTTTCAAGCCATCTTGCAGCGCGCCTTGCGTATAAGGGTGCTTCACAAACAAAATGACAGCATCCATGGCTTCCAGCTCATTGGCATCAGAAACGGCGTGGATGGCAATGGTTTCTGTGCGGTCAGGGTACGAGACCCGTAAACCATGCTCTTTGATCGCCCCTACATGCTGGGTATTTAAATCGTACAGTACGGGTTGGCTGACCTTGCTGAGCAAACTGCCAAACAAGCTACCCATTGCACCCGCACCAATAATGGCTATTTTCATAGTGGTTATTTGATTAAGTTAGGTAGTCCAACCGCAATGACGGGGATAAAAAATACCGCAGCAAGTACGACCAGTTCGATGGTGATGAAAGGCACTGCTGCACGGTATATTTGTGGCAGGCGTATAGCAGGTGGTACGACGCTTTGCATCACGATCAGCAGTAAACCAAAGGGTGGGGTGAGCAGGCCGATTTCTAAGGCGATTAACATCATCACACCTAGCCATACGGTATCGATATTGGCGGCTAAGGCCAGTGGCATGAAAAATGGCAGAGTGATCATCATCATGCTGATTTGGTCCAGCACCATACCCATGATCAGCAAGATCAACAGCATGCACAGAATCAGCAAAGCAGGGGACAAATCTAAGCTGCGTATCACATTCAGAAAGCCCGTGCTGGCACCAGAGAAACTCAGCAATTGAGCAAAGGTGGTAGAGGCTGCCAGAATAAACAGAATGACTACAGACACCTTGGCGGTTTCAATCAAGCTTTTCCAAAGGGCACTAAGCGTAAAGACGCGGTAGATGAAGGTAGCCAGTACAGACGCCAACACACCTATAGCGGCAGATTCAGTAGGAGAGGCCCAACCTATAAGCATAGAACCCACTACCGCTATAAAAATACCCAATAGAGGCAGTACGTTTTTGCAGAATGGGCCCCACTTTTGCCAGCCTTTCAAACCAGAGTCGTCTTGTTCACTCACCGGTGCATCTTGTGGACGCATAATGCTGCGAATGACTACATAGCCCAAAAATCCTATGGCCATCAAAATGCCAGGCAAAATGCCGCCAATGAGCAAACGCTCAATGGAAATACCAGCCAAGCTACCCATCATCACGGCTAACGCCGAGGGGGGAATCAGCATAGCGATACCGCCTACGGCCATGATGGGGCCCATGGACATCGTAGGGTGATACCCACGGCGCATCATTTCAGGCATCATCATGCCGCCCATCATCGCGGTATTAGCAATGGATGAACCGGACAACGTGGCAAAAGTTGTACCGCCCAGAATGCTGACGATAGACAGCTTTCCTGGCACGCGGGAAATGGCTTTTTCAATGGCATCAATGGCTCTGAATGCGAGACCAGTATGAAAGAGCACTTCACCCATCAGTACAAATAAGGGGATGGGGGTGAGGGAAAAGCTGATCAGTGACGAGTTGGTGTTGCGTACCCATTGGCCTAAGCCCATTTCACCGCCTAAAAATACCCAGGCACCGATAAGGTTGACGGCTAAGAAGGCAAATACCACGGGCATGCCTACCGCCATGAAGAAAAATAGGGAACCTAGCATCAGTCCCAGTGCAAGTGGCCAATCCATGGTTAGTTTCCTTGATGACGTAGGTGATGAATAGACTGGCGCAAGCGGCGGCAGAACTCGATGGTGAGCAGTAGACTAGCCATCAGCAACGGCAGATTGAGCCACCATTCAGGAAATACCAATTCTTTAAACACCAGCGTGCCCGTAGTCGCGTTGTCTAGCGCAATGATGTAGGACTGCCAGGTTAAGGTGGCACAGACTGCAATACCGATGAGGTTGCAAAGCACCTCTAATTGGCGTGCAAATACAGCAGGAAGCTTATTGACGATTACGTCTACGCGTATGTGTCCGTTATGGTGCAAAAGCCAAGGTGCACCGGCAAAGGTAGCAATCATCAGCATGTATTCGGACAGTTCTACGCTGGAAGGAATCCAGTCGTAGCCTAGGTTGCGCAGAATCACGTCAAAACCAATCAGCAGGCTCATGAGCCCAAAGATAATGGCGGCAAGTGCGCCGCAGGCCGACATGATGAATTTATAGCCGTGCTCCAGCACGCCTACACGGGAAGTAGAGGCTGTTGTCATAATGAGAAGGCAAAAAAGAGGGTGGCCAGACCGATGTGCATCGATCTGGCAGGAGGGCGAATTAAGGTGCGTCGTCGCCGAACAGTGCTTTCAGTTCAGCCGCATGGGTAGGGCTGGTTTTAGCAATACCGTCCCAACCTGCTTGGTAAGCAATGGCACGTAGCTCTTGGCCGGCTTCGTCAGACAGCGTAATGGTTTCTACGCCAGCTTCGGCCTGACGTGCTTTTTCTTGTTCAGCACGCTGCAAGTCTTCTTGGTTTAAGGATTCTACCCACTCGATTTTTTCTTGTAGGAAAGCTTTTTGTGCATCATCCAGCTTGTTCCAGCTGTTTTTATTCATGAACAAGCTGACCTCTACGTTGTAGAAGCCTGGGTCTACACGGTATTTGGTTTTCTCTTGCCAGCCTAGGTCTAGTACTCCTACGGAGGGCCAGCCGTAGCCATCGACCACACCACGCTCAAGTGCTGTGTAGACCTCGCCGGGAGGCACTTGCAAGGCTGATGCACCTAATGCTTGGAAGAAAGCCAAATACGTAGGTACACTGCGCAGCTTCATTTTCTTCAAATCGCTGGCTTGGCTAACGGGTTTGTTGGTGTAGATATGGTATTGCAGGCCATCGGTAACACGGGCCAGCCACAGCATGTTGGCTTTGTCTTGGTGCAGTTTATCCATCAGCGCATGGCCGCCATTGGCGCGCAGCTCTTGAATGGAGCGGTCGGTTAAGGTCATGGCCAAGGCTTCGGGCACCAAGTTGGCATGAAACACGGCAGAGCTGTTGGCCAGATCAACCACGCCAGCACGTACGGCATTACCGACTTCAAACGTGGGAATGGCTTCGGGGCCACCCATAAACTGGATTTGTACTAGCCCTTTACCGTCTTCGTTAACCTTATCTACGAAGACTTTGAAGCGGTCGGTAAAGAAGGTGTCAGTGTTAAAAGCACTGACGGCTTTTAGGGTGACTTCTTCAGCTTGAACGCTAAAGAAGGTACATGACAGTAGGGCTGCACCCAGCAGTGTGCGTTTGATCATGATGGTTGTCTCCGTTCCTTGTAATGATCATTTTTAATGTATTTGTT
>SRSN01000121.1 GCA_004791645.1 Alcaligenaceae bacterium 429 | reverse complement strand
CCCTTTAATCAGCCTGTCTATCTCGTGAGCGTGTTTCAATGCTTGTGGCCACGCTCGGGCCGGTGTGCGTTGTAAGGTTTGGCGCAACAGTTGTTCGCGGGGGCCAAAAACTCGGTTCGCACGCATGGCAGCAGAGACATCGCCGCCACTGGCTTGTAAAGCGGCTAGGCGTGCAAGTAAACGTATTTCATCACCTACAGCCCACAGCACTAAGGGTAGGGCTTCGCCTTCACCTTGCAAGCCGCGCAAAATGGTTAATGCGCGCTGGGCTTGGCCGGCAAGCATGGCGTCGCGTAAATCGAAAATGTTGTAGCGGGCAACGTTCAGTACAGCGGTTTGCACATTTTCTATACTGAGAGCGCCTTCTGGATATAACAGCCCCAATTTAGCGATTTCTTGGAAGGCCGCTAACAGGTTGCCCTCCACTTTCTCGGCCAGCCATTCCAGTGCTTCAGGCTCGGCGTGTTGCTGTTGGCGTTTTAAGCGTTGCTGTATCCAGTTTGGCAGTGCGCGACGCTCTACCAACGGAACATCTACCCATACGGCTTGGTTCGCCAGAGCTTGAGCCCATTTGCTGTTGCGGGTGGCGCGATCCAAGCGGGGGAGCTGCAAAATAAAGAGCGAGTCAGGTAGTTGTTGATTCGCTAACTGGGTGCTGAGTTCTTGTATGGCGTCGCCGCCAGCCTTACCGGGCTTGCCAGTGGGAATGCTGATTTCTATTAGCTGTTTGTCGCCAAACAAGGAAACAGTCTGTGTGGTGGCAAATACTGGAGCCCAGTCGCTGCGACCATCCATGTCAAAGCGGTGGCGTTCCACATAGCCTTGTTCGCGAGCTCGCGCACGGATGGTATCAGCACTTTCTACCTGTAGCAGGATTTCATCACCACAGAGTACAAAGCATTGCGCTAACGGCGTTGCAGACGCCTGCAGCAGTCGCTGCAAGCCATCAGCATCTAGCGTCTGCCCCATACTAGAACACCTCAGTAGTTGGGATGTTGTTCAGCAGAAGTTCTTCTGGTGGCAACTGTTGTGGCTGGTTAGGATCAGCCAGTAGTTCAGGTGCCAACGGTAAATCGTCCGGATTGCGGAAGCGTTCAGCCACATCGGGGGCCGTCAAACGACGTACCAGTCGGTCGATGAGTGATTGCTCCATGCTAGCAAACAACGTGGCGATCTCACCCTGTTTAGCCTGTACGGCATCAGGGTTGTACGGCATGTCACGTACGGTTTGCAAAATAGTGGGAGGAATAATCAAGTGGCCACTAGCATCGCTTAACTGATATTGCAGTCTAACGGTCAACTCGTATTCTTCCACTTGGCCTTTAGGATCCAGCGCCAGTTCACGAGTGAGGCGTTGGTTGCTTAACTGAATCAGTTGAGCTTGTGCTTGGGCTGGGTCGTTAACGAACTGCAAACCGGGGGTATTGGCTTGCAGTACACGTCTAAGCTGAGAGCCGAACGCTGAGTTTTCAGGGATGTTGGTATACATCACTTGAAACGGTAGCGGTGTCGCGCCTTTCAGCTTAAAACCACATGCGCTAAGCAGCATGACCGCCATTAAGCAAACCCCCACCCAGAGGACGCGTTGTCTGGCAGAAAAGAACGACATGGAGTGAAGGTTTGCCATGAGGGTTATCCTACAACGTTGACCATACGACCAGGCACCACAATGATGCGCTTGGGCTCACGGCCTTCTAAGAACTTAGCAACAGCAGGATGTGCAGCAGCCAATTGTTCTATGTCTGTTTTGCTGGCGCCATTAGCAACAGTGATGTTGCCACGCAATTTGCCATTTACCTGCAATGGCAATTCGATTTCGTCAGCAATCAGTGCTTTTTCATCAACGGAAGGCCAAGCGGTATCCAGCAGGTCGCCGTGTTGGGCAGCGTAGCCCAGCTCATTCCAGAGTAACCAGCAAATGTGTGGCACAACGGGGTAGAGCACACGCAACAAGATAGAGGTGGTTTCAGCTAGAGCGCTGTGATCGGCCGCAGTGTCTTCCAGTGTGGCGTCTTCCAGCGTGTTCAGCATTTTCATGCAGCCGGAAACCACAGTGTTGTACTGGATGCGCTGGTAATCGTATTCGATCTGTTTGAGCAGGCCGTGTACTTCTAAACGCAGTTTTTTCGCAGCAGAGCTAAGGCCAGCAGCGTCAACCGGTTGTTGCAACCCCGTACGCAAGTTGGCGTTGTGTTTGTGTACGAACGACCAAAGTCTGCGCAAGAAGCGGTTAGCACCGTCTACACCAGAGTCAGCCCACTCTAGCGTTTGCTCTGGAGGGCTAGCAAACATCACAAACAAACGGGCTGTATCAGCACCCATGCTGTCAATCAGTGACTGTGGGTCTACACCGTTGTTTTTGGATTTGGACATGGTGCCAATGCCACCGTAATCCACAGCAGAGCCGTCGGATTTCAGTTTGGCACCAATCACGGCACCTTTGGCGTCGTGTACGTCTTCTACGTCTTCAGGCCAGAAGTACTCAATACCGCCTTTTTCAGTACGGCGAGAGTAAATATGGTTCAGAACCATCCCTTGGCACAGCAGCTTGGTGAAGGGCTCATCAAAGTTGATCATGCCCAAGTCACGCATGACTTTGGTCCAGAAACGTGCATACAGCAAGTGCAATACGGCGTGCTCAATACCACCAATGTACTGGTCCATTGGCATCCAGTAATCATTGCGAGCATCTACCATGGCATCAGGGTTTTTAGCTGATGCATAGCGCATGAAATACCAAGAGGAATCCACGAAGGTATCCATGGTATCGGTTTCGCGACGTGCTGGTTTGCCGCAGGATGGGCAAGCGCATTTCAGGAAGGCTTCGTCTTTGTTCAGCGGGTTGCCGCTACCATCAGGAATCAGGTGCTCAGGCAGTACGACGGGCAGATCTTTCTCTGGCACGGGTACGGGGCCGCAGGATTCACAATGAATGATAGGGATAGGTGTACCCCAGTAACGCTGACGGGAAATACCCCAGTCGCGCAGGCGGTAGGTGGTTTGTTTCTCACCCAAGCCTTTAGCATTCAGGTCAGCAGCAATTGCATCTACAGCAGCTTTATGATTTAAGCCATTGTATTTACCCGACTCAATGGTTTGGCCTTGTTGCTTGTCGCCATACCAGTCGTCCCATTGAGTGGTGCTGTATTCTTTGCCCTCTACGGCAATAACTTGCTTGATAGGCAGATCGTATTTCAGCGCAAAAGCAAAGTCGCGTTCGTCGTGAGCAGGTACGCCCATAACGGCGCCGTCGCCGTAGCTCATCAATACATAGTTACCCACCCAGATGGCGACTTGTTCGCCCGTTAATGGATGCGTAACAAACAGGCCTGTAGGCATACCTTCTTTTTCACGGTTGGCAATATCCACTTCGGATGTGCCGCCCAGTTTGCATTGCTCAATAAAGGCAGTTAGTTCTGGGTTGTTACGTGCAGCATGGCTAGCCAGCGGGTGCTCAGGAGCCACCGCGCAGAAGGTAACGCCCATGATGGTGTCAACGCGTGTAGTAAATACATACATGCGGCCATCTTGGATGAGTTTGCCATCGTCGCCTTTGATATCGTGTGTGAACGCAAAGCGTACACCTTCACTCTTACCAATCCAGTTTTCTTGCATCAGACGTACACGCTCAGGCCAGCCTGGCAGTTTGTGTTGTACGTGATCCAGCAATTCTTCAGCGTAATCGGTGATGCGCAGGTAGTAGCCAGGGATCTCACGTTTTTCAACGGGAGCACCAGAGCGCCAGCCGCGACCATCAATAACTTGCTCGTTAGCCAGTACGGTTTGGTCTACAGGGTCCCAGTTCACTACCTGAGTTTTGCGGTAGGCAATGCCTTTTTCCAGCATTTTCAGGAATAGCCATTGGTTCCACTTGTAGTAGTCTGGGTCGCACGCACACATTTCGCGGGACCAGTCTATGGCTAAGCCCATGGACTGCATCTGCTTCTTCATATAAGCGATGTTGTCGTATGTCCATTTTGCGGGCGGGACTTTGGATTTGATAGCCGCGTTTTCAGCGGGCATACCAAAAGCATCCCAGCCCATAGGCATTAGCACGTTATAGCCACGCATGCGTAGCTGGCGAGCCATTACGTCGTTGATGGTGTAGTTACGTACGTGGCCCATGTGTAGCTTACCGCTTGGGTAAGGTAGCATGGAGCACGCATAAAACTTGGGCTTTAGCGATCCATCAGCATTCGTGGCATGTTCACTGACACGGTATGCATCGCGTGATTGCCAGTTTTCCTGGGCGCGATGCTCGACTTCGGTGTGACTATAACGTTCCTGCATGTATATGACCAAAAAAATGGTGGGCAAACCCTCATTATATGCTGCATTATCAAGGTGGACAGGGGGAGCGACCAGATATGTGTGCTTTTGTTGTGCTAATACCCGGTAGACGCCCCCGTTAGCGGCTTAAGGTGCGGCGTGGCCAGCCACATAGTAGGCAGCAGAGCAGACCGCATAGCAAAATGGTGTAGCCCAGTGCTTGATACCAACCTGTGAGTAATAAACCAAAGCCTATTAGTAGGTAATACATCAACCCGAATACCGCGCCGGCGCTACCTAACTGCCCGGCATAGGCTGTGAGAGCTTGGCCCAAAACGTTAGGGATAGCCATGCCAAAGGCGATGACAACGACGGTCATAGGGGCTAAGAGCCACAACGACTGCTGTAATACGAGCACGCCAGCACCACCTATCGCAACTAAGAACGCGGCTAGAGCTTGTAGTTGGTTGCTGGTGTAATGGCGCTGCAAGAGTTGTCGATTTAGCCATGCTCCTAGGGCGGAGCCAGCAGCTAAGGCGGCACCACTGTATCCATACAGGGCAGCATCTAAGCCCGCGCGTTGAAACAAAAATGGGCCAATCGCGTAATAGCTAAGCAAAGCAATATTAAATGCAGCGACTAACAAGGCGGAGCGCCAAATGTTTAGGTCTATCAGCATTGTGCGTAGCGTTTTATAAAACGAGACTTTGGCTTGATTTACAGGGCGGCTTTCAGCAAGTGATACGCCACTCCAACTGACAAGCACTATGGCTAAAGTCAGCAGGCTGATCATCACGCCGCTGTAACCGAACCAGCGTGTTAGTCCAGCGCCAGTAAATAAACCAATCGCGGGGCTAAGTGCTAATGCCATGCCTACCAATGAAAAAACCTTGGCCAGTTCTGGGCCTTTGTAATGGTCGCGCAAAATGGTTTGGCTAACGACTGAGCCAGCGGCAGCACCTATGGCGGCGACGGCTTGTGTCAGTAATAGCTGAGTGAAAGAACTCACCATCAGAGCCGCGATTGTGGCGGCACTGTATAACAGCAGGGCTGCCAGCATAGCTGGTCGGCGGCCAACTCTGTCACTCACGTAGCCCCACAGCATAACGCCGGCGGCAAAGGCTAGAAAATACACAGTCATGGCTTGTGAGGCGGCTTCTGCAGGCACATTAAAGGCTTTGCTGAAGTCGGTGAGGGCGGGGCTATATAGTGTTTGTGCCAGTTGTGGAAACATTAGCAACACAATCAATAGCGCAAGAGGGGCTTTGTTTGTGGTCATCATTTTTTGTGTAAATAAAAAGTAATGACCGTATTGTGAGTATTTTTTGTTTGTCCTATTATCGATTTAATGACAATTTATCAATGAAATAAGACAAATGGCCTGGTTGCAAGCGAATGACTATTTTGATGCGGATGCGCATAAGGCAGATGTGGTGGGTATAGCGGCTACGTTGGGTCAGCATGACTCGGGTGTGCATCAGCATGGACGTGGGCAGTTGCTCTATGCGCGTAAGGGTTGCATACGTATTACCTTGGAGGATCAAGTGTGTTTATTACCGCCATCGCGTGCGGCATGGATTCCTCCCTCAACAGCTCACCGAGCAGTGATGAAAGAGGTGGTGGATTACCGTTCGTTGTATTTCTCTAATGAGTTGAGCTACGCATTAGGCACAACGGTATGTGTGATAACGGTGAGTCCTTTATTAGCGGCGGTGCTTGAGCCTATGGCGCAGGCTGCTTTTGATCAAGATTGGTCAGAAGGGCGCTATGCGCACTTATTGGGCTTATGTTTGTATGAAATGCGTGAGGCGTCTAGGCAGCCTACATTATTGCCGTTGCCGCGCGATAGACGGTTGAAGATGCTTGTGGATCAACCGGAGCGTTTGCCACCCGAATTGCAGGAACTGGAACAGGAGGTTGGAGCGAGTGCAAGAACCATCAGCCGTATTTTCAGTAAAGAAACAGGTATGAATTATCAGCAGTGGCGGCAGCAGTGGCGAGTGGTGCGTGCTATAGAGCTATTGGCGATTGGTAAAAGCTACGGCTATACCGCAACAATGTTGGGTTTTCAGAGTGAAAGTGCCTTTGTAGCATTTTTTAAAGGGATGCTGGGCAGTACACCCAGAGAGTACCTTAAGGGGTAGCGGAAGCGATAGACGCAAAAAAAGCTCTGTGAAAACAGAGCTTTTTCGTGCCGTAGTAGCTCACGGATACGGGGTGAACCGTACCGAAACAGACTTATTTCAGTCGTGTTTCTTTGTACTCTACGTGTTTACGTACAACTGGATCAAACTTTTTGATCACCATTTTTTCTGGTGTATTACGTTTGTTTTTAGTTGTTGTGTAGAAGTGACCGGTACCCGCTGTGGATTCCAGTTTGATTTTCTCACGAATGCCTTTGGCCATTATGGGCTCCTTTTAAACAGTGCAGGCTAACGCTTAAACGCGTTCGCCACGAGCGCGCAAATCTGCCAATACAGCATCAATGCCGTTTTTGTCGATCAGACGAACAGCTTGAGTGGAGAGACGCAGACGAACCCAACGGTTTTCACTTTCAACCCAGAAACGACGGGATTGCAGGTTTGGAAGAAAACGACGTCTAGTTTTGTTGTTAGCGTGTGAAACATTGTTGCCCGACATTGGGCCTTTTCCGGTAACTCGGCATACGCGTGCCATGGTAATACCCCTTAAGAGTCTAATTCGGCTACCGCACCATAAGCCAGTCAAAAATAAGAGATGCTGAACTGTTAGTAACGCGGTTTAAGCACTTCAAAGCCCAAACAAAAACTGCAGGACTAATAAAATCGTTCTAAAGCAGAATATTCTAATATGAATAAAGCTGCTAAATCAAGTTTCCGGATTGAGTCTGTGAGCGATGCGGCTTGAAAGCCACGACAAAGAGGCACAACAGGCCAATACGCTCACCATAGGAAGCACATTTTCGCTATGCCAGACGCTCATGGACAAACCCGCTAATGCACCGCCCAACATTTGCAGTGTGCCCATGCAGGCCGAGGCAATGCCTAAGCGATGTCCTTGTTTGTTGAGGGCTAGTGCTGAGGCGTTGGGGTAAATGAACCCCAGGCTCGCCATAAAGCCCATCAGGCAGAACATTAAGCTATACAAATTGATCCATCCCACTAGCGTGAGGGCAAGTGAAATAAAAATGAAGCCCACTAATGTGTTTTCAGCTGCCAACAACAACTGTGATGGTGTATAGCGGCTCAGTAACCGTGCGCTGAATTGCGATGCAATGATGAATGACAGCGCATTCAAGCCAAACAACAGGCCAAAGTAGGCGGGGTCTATATTCATCTGACTGATAAATACGCGTGCTGAGCCACTGATGTAGGCGAACATACTTGCTGAGCCCAAGGCTGCAGCTAGACTGTAGAAGATAAAGCTACGATCACCTAGTAGCTCTACATAGGTGCGTGCGATGAATCCAGGGCGTAGAGGGTTGACTCGATCTGGTGTCAGGCTTTCTTTCAGGCTAACAATAGTCGCAATGCATAGGCAAAGGCTGGCAACACCCATCAGTACAAAAATTAATGACCAACTACCTAAACGTAGTAACTGCCCGCCAATAATAGGCGCCAAGATGGGCATGGCTCCCATCACTAGCATAATCATGGAGAGCGCCTTGGCGGCATCACGGGTTTCGAATTTGTCGCGAATAATAGCGCGTGGAATAGCCATACCGGCTGCGCCACCAAAGGCTTGAACAATGCGCCACATGCTGAGTTCTTCAATGGATGTGCTGAGTGCGCAGCCAAATGATGCTAGTGAGAACAGGGTAACCCCAAAAACTAAAGGGATTTTTCTGCCAAATCTATCGGCAACAGGGCCATAGATTAGTTGTGCACAGGCAATACCAATTAGATAGCTAGCAAGTGTGCGTTCTACATCGCCTTCCGTGGTGTTCAAGTCACGCGCAATAGACGGAAATGCGGGCAAATACATGTCAATGGCTAAGGGGCCAAGAGCAGTAAGCAATCCTAGTAGTATCAACCATTTAGGTATGTTTTTATTGAGGCTTGAACGAGAAGATGCTGCAGACATGTAGATAGGCTTGAGGAGGGTGAAAGAGACGTACACACCGAGGAAGGAGAGCACAAAAGCAGAGTTAGATGCTACAGTAATTCTGCATAGATGCTGCGGCCAAGTGTAGCACGAGGCTGTAGTGTTCGAGGCGCCATAGAGGTAGCAGGCGTAACGCATTCTTCAGTTAAAAACAGAACTTGGGAGGCGGGTTTGAGCTCTATTTCAGCGATGGTTGAGTCAAAACTGGCAAAGTTGCCAGTAGTGGTGAGTCTTACGTTGCCAGACGGCAGCAGAGTGGGGCCAGAAGACGCGCAGTTGGCTCTACATGTAAAAGATATGGCCACTTTAGCGTTGTTATCAACGGGGCAAGTAGGTAGTCTGGGTGAGGCATATGTAGAAGGAACCTTTGATTTTAAAGGATCCATTCGTGATCTGATGATAGCCGCAGCGGCTATTTTGCCTGACACCCCTATTAATCAAGCCAAAGCTGGTGCATTTACAGGACTGATAAGTCGCTTACGTTCCATCTGGCGACATACGCTTGAGCGCGATGCCAAGCAGATACAGTTCCACTACGATTTATCCGATGATTTTTATGGGTTGTGGCTAGATCCACGGCGTGTGTATTCATGCGCCTACTATAAAGAGCAGGATTTCACGCTAGCGCAAGCACAAGAAGCAAAGCTAGATCATATTTGCCGAAAATTGAAATTGCAGTCTGGTGAGCAATTTTTAGACGTGGGGGCAGGTTGGGGGGGGCTACTGCTGTGGGCAGCCGAGCATTACGATGTTGATGCCACGGGTATTACCCTATCCAAGAACCAGCATGCGTACGTAAACAAGTTGATAGAACAAAAAGGCTTGGGTGGTAGAGTGCGCATGGAGCTGTTGGACTACCGTAAGTTGGTAGGCACCAGAGAGTTCGACAAAATTGCGTCTGTAGGCATGTTTGAACACGTGGGCAGGGCGCAATTGGGCAGCTACTTTTCTACGTTGCGCAGCCTGTTGAAGCCCGGCGGCTTGATACTGAATCATGGTATTACCTCGGGTGGGGTAGAGCACGATCAGCTAGGTGCTGGTATGGGCGAGTTCATCGAGAAATACATCTTCCCCGGTGGTGAGCTGACCCACATTAGCTATGTGTTGCGTCATTTGGCCGAGGGTGGGTTAGAAGATCTAGATGTGGAAAACCTACGTCCGCATTACGCTCGAACATTGTGGGCGTGGAGTGATGCGCTAGAAGAGCAACTCAGCGAAGCCAGTACTATTTTGTCGGGTGAGCAGGGCTTGAAGTCATTGCGAGCATACCGTGTCTATTTAGCAGGATGTGCAATGGGGTTTGAGTACGGTTGGATTGCGCTGCATCAGGTGTTGGCACAACATACACCTACAGGGCGAGCGGATGAGTTGGATAATCCCGCTGACTTGGCTTACCCATGGCGTAGAGACTACATCTACAAGTAATGCGTCTTTTTCTCCACTACAACCTGTGGTGGAAGCGCTTGAAGGGTAGAGTAAGAAAAGTGCGTTAAAAAGCCCCTGTTTGGTTATCCAAATAGGGGCTTTTATTTACTTACCAGATTTTAGAAGCGAGTGGTTAGACCAACAAAGTAGACGCGGTCGCCGTTGTCGTAGTTGTTGTCACCTTCTAACGTGCTCTTACCGGTTAGGTTCAGCACACCAGCGCGCAAAGTCAGGTCTTTGCTGACGTTGTAGTGCGTGGTCCAGTCGTAAGTGGTGTAGCCACCCGCGAAAGTTGGGCCACCACGAGCACCTGGGGCAGGCATGGTTAACTGCTTACCAATGTATTGAGCGCTGAAGTTGGTAGACCATTTGTCCGTGATGCGCCAATTGATATTGGAGTTCACGGTCATTTTAGGTACTACCAACAAATCGTTGCCTGTGGTCAGGTTCTTGGACTCGAACATGCGTGTCAGGTTGGTATTCCAGCTCAAGTTAGGCAGGATAGGCATTCTGATGCTGGCTTCCAAACCACGTGTTCTGGCTTTTTGTGCATTTTCCATGCGAGTTAGCC
>SRSN01000120.1 GCA_004791645.1 Alcaligenaceae bacterium 429 | reverse complement strand
AAAAACAGACCCGTCGTCGCATGCTAGGGTGGGGCGGTGGTGCCTTGGTGATGCTGAGTGTAGGGGCTGTCTTGCCCTTGGTGTGGCCCGCCCAGCCGTTGTTCACCGATGTAGTGGCATCTGCCAAAGGGCAACGGCGTGAGGTGATGCTGCCAGATGGCTCCAAAATTTTGCTGAATACCGATTCCGAGGTGGCTATTGCTTATTATGCCGACCGACGAGACATACAGTTTGTGCGTGGTGAGGCCTTATTTAGCGTACTGCCTGATGTGAATAGACCTTTTACCGTGCGTAGTGGCGAGTTGGATGTGCGCGTTGTGGGTACGCAGTTTAGTGTGCGCCAAGAGCGCAGCCAAACTTCCGTGGTGGTGCGAGAGGGGGTGGTGGAAGTGTTTCCTAGCACCTCTACAGGCTTAACGGGAGTGCGGTTATCCGCTGGTTATACGGTTGCTGCATCCGCAACGGCTATAGGTAATCCACAGCAGGTTGCTGTGGAAAGTGTATTGGCGTGGCAGCGAGGCAGGTTGGTTTTCCAAGACAATGCGTTGTCAGAAGTGGTGCGCGAGTTGAATAGGTATATGGCGCAGCCCATACAGGTACAAGACAAAGCATTAGGACGTATGCGGGTGTCGGGTACGGTAAGTGTAGAAAATCCAGATGCGATTTTGGATATTTTGCCCAAAATTGCTCCGGTCAGCGTTGTGCGTGTGCCGGAGCGAGGAGTATTTCTCTTGCCGCTTGGGGGCTAAGGACTTAGGCGTAGCGTTTAGCCAGAGCCACACAAAATACAGCGCCACAGGTAGCTAGGATCATAGACATGTTCACTTGTTCGTGCAGCAGCACCGCAGCCAAACCTAAGCCCATAAAAGGTTGCAGCAGTTGCAATTGACCTACGGCTGCAATGCCGCCCAGTGCTAGGCCTTTGTACCAGAAGATAAAGCCCACTAGCATGCTGAAAATAGACACATACCACAAGCCAATCCAAGCGGTAGTTGACGCTTCACTGAGGTTGTCAGGCCAGTAAAACACAGCGAGTGGCAGCATTAATGGCAGTGAGATGACCAAGGCCCAACTGATGACTTGCCAGCCTCCCAGGCGACGTGACAATTTAGCGCCCTCGGCATAGCCCAAACCACATACTACTACGGCCGCTAACATGAGCAGATCGCCCTCTATGGACATGGCGATGCCGCCTAATGCCGCATAGCTAATCACCGAAATGCTGCCTAAGAGAGAGAATAGCCAGAAAGCTGGGTGTGGTTGTTCGCCGCCACGTAACACACCAAAAATAGCAGTGCACACTGGCAGTAATCCAACAAACACTAACGCATGGGCTGAACTAATGTATTGCAGCGCTAAGGCGGAGAACAGTGGAAAGCCCAGTACGACTCCTATCGCTGTAATGAGCAGAGACATTAGGTCTGAGCGGACTGGACGCGGTTGTTTGAATGTGACTAACAAAAGTATAGCCAAAGCCGCCGCAATACAGCCACGAATACCCGTCAAAAATAGCGGTGGGATATCAACAACGGCAACGCGTGTGGCGGGCATGGAGCCAGCGAAAATAACAACGCCAATTAAGCCATTGACCCAACCACGGGTGGATGTGTTCATACGTACTCCTCAGGGATAGGAGTACAGTAAACCATGTGGTAGCACTGCTACTCCATATACGGAACAGTACAGTTTTTAATAACTGTATTGGTTGGTTTGGCAGTACAGTGAGCCTATGACAGCTACTACTAAAACTCCCAGCCGCATCGAAATCGTGATGCAAACCGTGCGCAGCCGTATTGCCGCACGCCAGTATGTGCCAGGCGCTAGACTGCCTTCTGTACGCGCCCAAGCTACAGCCATGAACTGTTCTGTTTCTACGGTTGTAGAGGCGTATGAGCGCTTGGTGGCTGAGGGCGTGGTTAAGGCTAGGGCTGGGTCGGGTTTTTATGTGGTGGGTGTGATTGCACCGTTAGATCTGTCAGAGTTGGGTCCTAGGTTGGATAGAGAGATAGACCCATTGTGGTTATCTAGTCAGTCGTTGGAAACCAATGCCACCACATTGAAACCGGGTTGTGGGTGGCTGCCGCCTTCATGGATGTATGAAGAAGGTATGCGGCGTGCCTTACGGTATATGGCCAGAGGTGAGGCTAGCAGTTTGGTGGATTACGGTACGCCTCAGGGGCTGCCTGCACTGAGACAAGTGTTGGCGCGTCGTATGGCAGGCTTAAGTATTGAGGCCACGCCTGAGCAGGTCATGCTGGTGGATTCCAGTACACAAGCCATCGATTTGATTTGCCGTTTTCTGTTGGAAGCGGGTGATACCGTGGTGGTGGATGACCCCTGCTATTTTAATTTTCATGCCTTGCTACGTGCACACCGGGTCAATGTGGTGGGGGTGCCTTATGCCCCGCACGGGCCTGATGTAGCGGTGTTCAAACAGATCATAGAGCAACACAAACCGCGCCTGTATATTACGAACTCCGGTATTCATAACCCCACGGGCAGCGTATTGTCGTCAGTCACTGCACACCGCATTTTGCAGTTGGCTGAGCATGCCAATTTGACCATTGTGGAAGATGACCTATTTGCAGACTTTGAATGGCAGCCTGCCCCACGCTTAGCCGCGTTTGATGGGTTGGATAGGGTGATACATATAGGCAGTTTTTCTAAAACCTTATCTGCCGCATTACGGTGTGGCTACATTGCGGCCAAGCCAGAGTGGATTAGCGGGCTGACGGATTTACGTATCGCTACCAGTTTTGGAGGGGGGCGATTGGCGGCAGAAGTCACCTTACATGTGCTAACGGGCAGTGGCTATAGGCGTCACATGGAAACAGTACGTACCCGATTAGCGCAGGCGTTAGAGCGGTTATTACCACGTTTACGTAAGCTAGGGATTGAACCCTGGCTAGTGCCTCAGGCGGGAATTTTTGTGTGGTGTAGGTTGCCGGATGGCGCGGATGCTACACGCATGGCACGCTATTGTTTGCAGCACGATGTGGTGCTTGCGCCAGGCAATGCATTTAGCCAGTCACATCAAGCTGAAGATTTTTTACGCTTCAATATTGCACAGGCTGATGACCCGCGTTTGTTTGAGGTTTTAGCAAAAGCCCTACGGTACTGATACATTTAGTTACTATTTAATAATGAGAATCATTGCGGAATAATTCTCGTTACAGCGTCTTAGTTATGACACTGCATACCCCATCAAGAGGGTAGCGATGAATGCAGTCACTACTACATGATGTCTGGAACGGGTGCAATGAACACGCAACATACAATAATTCAGGGTTGGATAAAACGGTCAAGTAAGTTGGGGCAGGTAGGACGGGAGGTGTGCTTAACGGCAGCATTGTTGGGCTTGCCAGCGGTGACAGGTACAGTACAAGCACAGACCACACCCGTGCAAATTAATTTGCCAGCACAGTCCTTAAGTGAAGCCTTAATACAGCTAGGTGAACAGGCGTCGCTACAGATTTTCTATTTACCCGAAACCGTGCGTGGGCTACAGGCTCCGGCGGTATCCGGTGTGTTAACACCAGACCAAGCGTTGCAGCGCTTATTAGCGGGCACCGGCATAGGGTTTAGTCGCGATGGTAGTCAGGTGTCGTTGTCGCGCACACCGCAAAGTCCTACTCAATTAGGCGCCGTGGTCGTAAAAGGGCGCACGGACTCCACGACAGAGGACAGCGGCGCCTACACGGCGACTGGCGATAGTGCATTGTCGTCCGCCTTGGATTTATCGCTACGCGAAACACCACAGTCTATTAGTGTGATGACCAATCAGCGCATGAAAGATCAGAATCTGGTGCAGTTGGAAGACGTGGTGAAGAATACAGCAGGTTTGACCTTCTCGGAACCTGGTGCTGGAGGCACAAGAAGCGGAATTTATGCACGTGGTTTTGCGGTGAATACCTTCATGGTAGATGGCGTGCGCATGGTTTCTAACTACAACAACATGTTCTTAACGCAGGACATGAGTTTGTATGACAGAGTCGAAGTGGTGCGTGGCGCTACGGGTCTAATGAATGGCATGGGCTCCCCGGGTGGGGCGATCAATATGGTGCGCAAACGTCCGTTGGATGAGTTCCGTACTGAGGTGCAGCTAGATTGGGGTTCATGGGCCAATAGACGCGGTATGTTCGATATCTCGTCGCCGTTGAATGAGTCTGGTTCTGTGCGTGGTCGTATGATCGCCGTGGCGCAAGATACCAACGCTTTTATTGAGCGTTTTAACGCTAAGCGCAAAATCTTCTACGGTGTAGTGGAAGCAGATGTGGGGGAAAATACCTTGCTGCGTGGTGGTATTACACACCAGCGCCACGATTTGCGTGGGCAAGCAGACAGTGGTCTGCCAGCCTTTGATAAATACGGTAATCCGCTAAGCTGGAGAAAATCGCAATCTGCCTCAGCGGATTGGACATACTCTCGTAGACGTAGCACGACATTGTTTGGTGAGCTAGAGCACCAACTGTCGGATAGATGGTCATTACGTTTAAATGCATCCAGAGTATGGACAGACTCTGATGAGCTCATTGGTTACGCAGGAATGGGGTATCCCGATCCTGATACAGGTGCAGGCGTAGGTATCTGGACGACAAGGTGGGTTTATAAGCCCAAGCAAGACTCTGTAGACTTGGCGCTAAAAGGCAGTTTCGATATGTTTGGGCGCGAGAATGAGGTGGCGATGGGTGTTGCGTGGTCGTACTCCACGAATGAAACGCCGTCTTATACCAACTGGTATCCACCGGGTTGGGACTCCAGCATAGACAATATATTTACATGGGATGGCAGTAGTCCTGGCGAGCCTTATAACCCCTCTATAGGCTCTCACTCCATGACGGAGAAAAACCTAGGTGCATACGCTTCCATTCGACTGCGTCCCACAGAGCGTTTTTCGGTGATTGCTGGCGCTAGGTATGTGGATTGGAGACGCACTACAGGTAGTTATAGCAATGCAACGAGCTCAGGCACATCGTTACGTCGTACAGAGTATGAGTTGGTGCCGTACTTGGGACTGACTTACGACCTGACAGATAACTGGACTGCGTACACCAGTTACACCACAATTTTCACCCCACAGGATAGAAAGAAACCCGATGGTTCGTATATTGATCCCTTGTCTGGAGAGAGTTACGAAGCGGGATTGAAGGGGAGTTTCTTTGACGATAGATTAAATATTTCTACTGCCGTATTCCAAGTGAAGGAAGATAATAAGGCGGTGGCGATAACCGGTGTTAAGGCCCCAGATGGCTCTCAAGCCTATGAGGCGAAGTCAGGTACACGCACTAGAGGGTTTGAGGTGGAAGTGGCGGGTATGCTGACGCCTAGTTGGGAGTTGGCTGCCAGTTTTGCGCAAAACAGTACCAAGGATAAAGATAAGCAGCGCCTCAATACCGAGATTCCCCGTAATACCTTCAAACTGTTCACCACGTACAGAATAAATGGCATAGGTGAGGGGCTGACATTAGGTGGTGGTTTGCGTTGGCAGAGTCGTATTTACAGCGATCTTAATATTGGTGGTAGGCAGATAGAGTCAGAGCAAAAGGCCTATTCGGTAGTGGATTTGTTGGCGCGTTATGAAATGACTAAGTCTACGACGGTGTCACTGAATATTAATAACGTATTGGATAAGCGTTACAGAGCCAGCACCGGCAACAGCTATTACGGTCAACCGCGAGCATTCATGCTGTCGCTTAGCCACCGTTTCTAACTATTGATCGCATTTTCTTGAAGGAAGTACAGATGATGAAATTTAAAAAAACCATTGTAGGTACGATGGTCGTTGCGGCCATGACCGTATTGGCAGGTTGCCAGAGCGTGCCCGAAGCGCGTCAGCAGTCCGTGATCGAGCAGTTGTCTAGCGTACCTATGCTGCGTCAAGACACTATTGCAGGGGCGTATGAAGTAGTGGTTGCACCAAGTGTGGATAGCGTTTTTGTTGCCGCCGTACCTGCTTTTGAGCCTAAGTCTGGTGGCGTTGTGCACAGACTGGATCCGCGCAGTTTACAAGTGATACAAAGCATACAGTTGCCACGTCGCGCGTTTGCTCTAGGTTTTAACCCTACGATGAACACGTTGTTTGTCGGTAATACCTTGGATGGCTCATTGACCGTTATTGATGCGACAAACGGTGAAGTAAAAGGCATGATCCAACTGGCCGAGCGTACGGAGGATGAGAAAGGGCAGGTATCAGCCTCTCACACACGAAAAGTAGTGGTGGACTCCCAGCGCAATCAGATTTTTGTGACTAGCCCAGACAGTGAAGGCCAAGTGTGGATTGTGGATGGTGCTACAAATAGCCTGCGTCACACGATAGAGACTAATGGTCCATGGCCAGCAGGTGCGGCATTTGATCGTGCAAATAATCGCTTGTACGTAGGCCAAGGCGGCCTAAATGAAGTAGTAGTGATCAACCCAGAAAGTGGTGAGATCGTTAAGACGTTATCCACAGGCGATACCACCAGCACCAATCCAAAAGACTCCAAGCACTTCTTTGTAAACATGGCGATTGATGAGAAAAATCAGCGCTTGTTTGCTGCCGATGCCAACACAGGTTCGGTGTATGTGTTTGATTTGGGCAATGGCAAAGTGGTGCAGATTGTTCCCGTGGGTGAAGGCTTGCTGGATATTGCCTACAGCGAACAGCGTAATGAAATCCTCGCCACTAACCGTGGTGTGTCTCGTGGTAGCCCAGCGGGTACAGGTAGCCTGACAGTGATTGATGGCACTAACTATGGCGTGAACCGTCGCATAGATTTGCCCGTACATCCTAACAGCGTTGCTTTGTCTGCTAATGGCCAGACAGCCTATGTGACTGTGAAAGTGCCGCATGGCAAGGATCACCCAGCATGGCGCAAAGATGCACAAGACAGCATCGTACGTATTGATTTGCAAGGCGGCTAAATGCAGAAAGCTGGGAGATGTGGGCGCTGGTGCAAGCGCATGTTGTTTGCTGCGCCAGTGTTGCTGGTGGCAGGTGGGGGCTACATAGGGTGGAAATCTTCGGCGGCACAGCAGGTGGAAACTACTGTGGCAGAACGCGCCGATATTGCGATCACCGTAAATGCCATTGGCACGCTACAACCCAGCCAGTATGTGGATGTAGGTGCTCAGGTGTCCGGGCAGATTATGCGTCTGCCCGTACAACCTGGGGACAAAGTAGAGCAGGGTCAACTGTTAGTGGAAATTGATCCTAGCGTGCAGCAAGCCGTGGTAGATGCAGGCAGAGCAGCGTTACGAGGTTTAGAAGCGCAGCTACAAGAGCAGCAAGCCAAAAACTTATTGGCACGCCAAATGCTGGCGCGTGAACAGCGTTTGCATAAAGTGGGAGCGACACGGGAAGAGTCGCTGCAGCAAGCGCAAGCGGAGCTATCGGTTACCGCTGCTAAGGTGGAGCACTTGCGTGCACAAATTGCACAAAGTGAAGCTAGCCAGCGAGCCGAGGAAACACGATTAGGCTACACCCGCATTTATGCTCCTATGTCGGGTACGGTGGTGAGCGTCAAAGCGCGGGAAGGCCAAACCCTGAATGCTACTTATCAAACGCCAGACATCTTGCGCATTGCCGATTTGTCGGTGATGACGGTATGGACGGATGTGTCCGAGGCCGATGTGCGGCAAGTGCAGCCGGGGCAGGCTGTATCTTTTACGACGTTGGGGATAGAGGAAGAGCCTAGGCGTTGGCATGGCAAAGTGCGTCAGGTATTGCCAGCTCCGCCACAAACGACAACGGAAGGCGCAGAGGCGAAATCAGACACAGCAGTGACTTATACCGTGTTGTTCGATGTGGATAATGCCGATGCAGCATTGATGTCTCAAATGACGGCACAAGTGACCTTCACGGTTTTGCAGGCTGATAACGTGTTGAGCATACCGATTGTGGCATTACAGCGTGATGCAGGCCAATCATGGGTATGGCGCATAGCGGCTAACGATAAACCCGTGAGGCAAGATGTGACGGTAGGGGTGCGTAACCGCCATTTGGTGGAAATAGTAGATGGTCTAAGCGAAGGTACCCAAATCGTATTGCGAGAAAATGAGCCAGAGCAAAGCTGGAGCTGGTTGCAATGGTAGAAGCCGTCACGCCGCTCATTGAGCTGAAGGCTATACGTAAACAGTACGGTGGGCTAGATGGGGCACCCGTAGTAGAGGTGCTGCATGGTATAGACCTGCGCATACACGCGGGCGAGTTCGTAGCCATTGTGGGGCAATCTGGGTCGGGTAAGTCCACCTTAATGCACATACTGGGGTGCTTAGACAGCCCCAGTAGTGGTGATTATTTTTTCCAAGGTAAAGACGTTGCGCGTTTGGATGCGGATTCCTTAGCGCGCTTACGTCGAGAGGCCTTTGGTTTTGTGTTTCAGGGCTATCACCTGATTCCTACCGAAAGTGCGCGCGAAAATGTGGAAGTGCCTGCTGTGTATGCAGGTACGCCTATAGAGCAGCGTAATGCCAGAGCCAGTGCGTTATTAGAGCGCTTGGGCTTAGCAGAACGGCAGGCGAACAGGCCGCACCAACTGTCTGGTGGTCAGCAGCAACGCGTGTCTATTGCTAGGGCCTTAATGAATGGTGGCCATATTATTTTGGCTGATGAACCTACTGGAGCGCTGGATTCGCAAAGTGGCAAAGAGGTGATGGCCTTATTCCACGAGTTGGCGGATGCCGGGCACACCATCATTTTGATCACGCACGATAGATCAGTAGCCGCGCAAGCAAGGCGAGTCATCGAAATTCGTGATGGCCAAATTGTGGGTGACTCCGGTAAAGCGGAGCAGACTCAAGCGCCTATGCCCGATGCGTTAGCCAACTTTTGGGAACCTACTGCGCAGCCCACTGAACGTGCCGTACAGGGTGAAGAGTTACGCGAGGCATTACGAGCAGCATGGCGCACCATGCGTGTGAATAGAGCGCGCACCTTGCTGACTTTGCTGGGCATCATTATTGGTGTGGCATCAGTGATTGTGATGATGGCGGTAGGCGAAGGCGCGCGGCAACGGGTGATGGCACAAATGGGCACCATGGGCACCACCATTATGTATATGAGCGGGACTAAGCCTGTGACAGGTGGGCCGCGCGGCATATTAAGTGATGAAGATTTAGCTGCGGTACGTACCTTGCCGGAGATTAGCAGGGTAATGCCGGTGATTGGTGATCCTATTACCGTGCGCTTTGCGAATGTGAGTTTGCAGGTGTATGTGTTTGCCGCTAACGAGGAAATGCCCAGCATGCACCATTGGCGTGTAGCAGAGGGGCGTTATTACACGGCACAAGAAGACAAAAGCTTGGCTCCCGTTGTGGTGCTGGGCGCAGCCATGCGTAAACGATTTTTTGGGGATAAAAGCCCAGTAGGCGAATTATTACTTATTGGTAATTCACCTTTTGAAGTCATTGGCGTAATGGAAGAGCGGGGTGCCGATTCAGGTGCGCAAAGCTATGACGATATGGTGTTCATTCCCTATCAGGCTGGGCGTGCGCGCGTATATCAAGCACAGACGCAACCTGATTATGTAGTGATGGAAGCGGCATCGTCTGATGTGGTGTTTGAGGCAGAGCGATCGGTGCGTGACTTGTTGATGGCTAGGCATGGTGACCGAGAAGATTTCAGCATCGGTAATGCGGCTGCCCGTTTGCAAGCAGAGGCGTCCACACGTCGTAGCATGACCATCATGTTGGGCTTAATTGCTGCCGTATCGTTGTTGGTGGGGGGTATAGGTGTGATGAACGTCATGCTGATGTCCGTCAAAGAGCGTACGAGGGAGATTGGTATACGCATGGCAACAGGGGCAAGACAACGCGATATTCTGCGTCAGTTTCTGACGGAGTCTATGGTGCTGACGGTGAGTGGCGGCATGACAGGTATTGCATTGGCAGCGTTACTGGGCATTGGCTTGGCTTTGGTGGGCATGGACATGGTGTTTTCTGTTAGTGCCATCGTGGGGGCTTTTGGGTGCGCCGTGATAACGGGGCTGGTATTTGGATTTATGCCGGCACGTACCGCTGCCAGAATGGATCCTGTGGTGGCATTGGCAGGTGAGTAAAACATGAAGACAGTCTATGTAATGCTGGGTGCGCTGTGGCTAGCAGGGTGTGCAGCCCTGCCTGCCGATGAAACGGAGAAAACCGTCAGCTTGCCTTCCGCGTGGCAAAGTACGCAGGTGTCTGAGGCAAAAAATAACGAGTTGCTTAGTGCAGCGTGGTGGCAAAGTTTCCAAAGCCCAGAGTTGTTGTCACTGTTGCAGCAAGTACAAACGCAGAACTGGGATCTGGAAGCTGCTGCCGCACGTATACGGCAGGCCGAGGCGCAAGCCCAAAGCGCGGGTGCTGCCTTGTGGCCAGATGTGAAGGTGGAGCTGTCTACTTCTAGAG